>NZ_JAHSQD010000049.1 GCF_020103755.1 Streptomyces sp. LS1784 | reverse complement strand
TACGGCTCGATGAACGTCCACTGCTCGTCGGTGAGTTGCCTACGTGTCACACGCAACGTCCTACCGGATCCCGCTTTCGAGCAAGCACGAAACCGCAATATTGATCACGACATCACACAGGCCCTAGTACTCCAGTGTGACCTCGCGATCATGTCGGCCTCCCGCTGATTTCATCGGGTCGGACGGGGTTCTGGCTCAACTTCCGTGGCCTGCGCACGGTGAGTGGCGACGTGCCGGTGCGGTAGGCGTTGGGAAGTTGCCCGGAATTCGTCAGCGGCCAGGTTGTGGTGGCTGACAGTGCGGGACCGTGGATGATCTGGTGCCCCGGTTGGAGGGGTTGCTGTTTCCGTCGGTCGCGGGCGTCAGGGTGCTGTCGGTCGACGTGGACGTCGAGTCGGTGAACGTGCAGGTCGAGTGCTCGGCGGTGGGGCACAGCTGCCCGGGGTGCGGGGGCTGGTCGACCCAGCTGCACAGCTCCTACCTGCGGTTTCCTGTCGACGGTCCGGTCGGGGGCAGACGGGTCCGGTTGAGCTTGCGGGTGAGGCACTTCGTATGCGGCAACCCGTCGTTCGGGCGGCGGACGTTCGCCGAGCAGATCGAAGGGCTGACACGACGCCACGGCCGGTAGACCGAGCAGTTGCGGGCCACACTCGCCTTGGTCGGCCTGGCGGCTTGCCGGGCGGGCCGG
Organism: Streptomyces sp. LS1784; assembly: GCF_020103755.1. Lineage (GTDB taxonomy): Bacteria > Actinomycetota > Actinomycetes > Streptomycetales > Streptomycetaceae > Kitasatospora. The sequence goes on along the minus strand of NZ_JAHSQD010000049.1, from coordinate 27,149 downwards.
TGCCCGGCTGGCCGCCGTGTTCGGGGTATCGGTGAGCCGGAGCACGGTGCTGCGTCTGGTCGAGGAGCTTCCCGACCCGGTGCCGCCGGCCCCTCGGGTGGTGGGCGTCGACGAGTACGCGACGCGCAAGAGCCGCGCCTACGGGACGGTGCTGGTCGACGCCGAGACCCGCCGGCCGGTGGACCTGCTGCCCGACCGGAAGGCGTCGAGCCTGGCGGCCTGGCCGACGGCGGAGGCCGCGAGCCGGACGGCGGGGAGGCGGTTCACCCGGCGTTCGACGCGGGTTCGCCCGAGGTGGCAGCCGCATTGGCCCAGCCGGGCGGATTTACGTCACCCAGGATGCACTTTCAGACGGGCTGGCACTTCGAAGGTAAGAATGGGCCGGAGCCTTGGAATCGCATGGCAAAGTTTGGGTCATGGCACACGTGAAATGTCACATGGCTAACAGTGCCTATCTCCGAACGGTTTCTCACATCGTCTGAAGGAGAAGACCATGAACCGCATCACCCGCATCGCGGTGGGCGCCGCCGGTGCCACAGCCCTGCTCACGGCGCCCGTGCCGGCCTTCGCCGCCGCGACCGGCGCTGACACCGCCACCGCCACGGTCACGACTTGCAAGTACAGTCTCCAGGCCGGGTTGGCGACCTACGCCTGCGCAGACGTCACCGGCAGCAGCATCGTGATCTACGGGAAGATCGGCCTTGCCGGCCCGCCCGACGGGCCGGTGTCGTGGCAGACCCTGTACACCAATCTGTCGGCCGAGGTGGTCGGCGGCAACTCGCTGGGCTCCGTGAGCGGGAGCACGGCGTTCCATTCCACCGCGGTACGGGTGGACGGCTTCACCGCCACCGCCCCGTGCGGTTCGATGGTGCGTGCGACCTTCTCGGTGCAGGGAAGCGGCCCGTTCGGCACTCGGCCGGTGGTGGAAGTTCCGGTGACTTGCTGACGCTTCATCAATGTGAATGCCGAGTCCGGGAGTTGTCAACATCCGGGGCTCGGCCGCCGTGTCGGCCTGCATGGACCTCGTCCGCCGCAGAGGCCCACGTGGATGCCCTGGCTCACGCATCCCCGGGGATGCGTGAGCCAGGGCATCCGGGCTCACGCGCCGGTCAGTACTGGGTGGTGACGGTGACGCCGCTGAAGGCGGTCTTGCCGTAGAGGGTGATGTAGCGGTAGCCGGCCGTGGTGTTGGTGACGGTCACGGTCTGGGTGGTGCCGCTGTTCGTGGAGGAGGCGGCGTAGTCCGTGTTGGAGGCCCAGCGGTCCGGGCTGTAGTAGAGGTAGGCGGTCCCGGTGCCGCCGGTGGTGGAGACGGTCAGCGTGGTGGTGCCGGCCGGCATGTAGATGTACATCTGGTCCGAGCTTCCGGCGTCGGCGGAGCGGCCGGTGCGGAAGCAGTTGTAGTCCAGCTTCCGGGCGTCGGGGTCGGTGCAGGCCGCCGGTGCGGCCGGCGCGGTGACGGTGACGGTCCGGGTCGTGGTGGCCGTCTTGCCGTTGCTGTCGGTGACGGTGAGGGTGACGGTGTAGTTTCCGGCAGCGCGGTAGGACTTCGCCGGGGAGGCCGCGGTACCGGTGGTGCCGTCGCCGAAGTTCCAGGCCCAGCCGGTGATGCTGCCCTTGCCGGCGGTCTCGGTGGAGCGGTCGGTCAGCTGGACGTTGAGGTCCCGCACCGTGGCGTCGAAGGCCGCCTTCGGGGTGCCCGCGGTGAGGCAGGTGTCGGTGGCGCAGGTGTCGACCCACCTGGTGAAGTCGGCGTCGTAGGCGGTGCCGATGCCGTTGTAGTACGCGTAGGCGCGGGCGTAGTCGCCGGTGCGGAAGTAGCCGAGCATGGTCTGGACGACGCTCGGGTAGCGTTCGATCATGTAGCGGGCGGCCAGGTAGCCCCAGTGGTAGGTGCGGACGATGTCGCTGTTCAGGTACGTGCTCTGGAGCAGGGTGCTGAGCGCGTAGGTGTGCTTGGGGGCCAGAGAGACCGCGTTGAGGTCGGTGACGCCGCGGTAGGTGTAGGAGACGTACTCGGCGACGCCCTCGATCCACCACAGGTCGGGCACGCTGGTCTGCTGGTAGAAGTCGCCCTTCATGTCGTAGCGGGCATCCAGGACGTGGGCGTACTCGTGGTTGAGGTTCCAGATCCGGGCGGTGAAGCCGTTCTCGTTCGGGTGCCGGTACATGAGGGAGACCGGCTGGTTGGCCGGGTCGCTCGGGGTCCCGGTCAGGGTGACCCCGCCGTTGTTGGTGTTCGCCTCGTACATCGCGCCGGCGTAGGTCTGGTAGTCGGCCTGGCTCGCGAAGACCACGAGTTGCACGGACGACTCGTACTGGCCGGGGATGGGGCCGTTGTCGCGGACGAGGCCGTGGAAGTACGCGTCCTCGCCCTTGAGGTCGGCGCAGACGGCGGCGAGTTCGGCCGCGGTGAGGTCCTGGGCCAGGACGGTGAGGGTGGCGTTGCAGGTCTGCCTGATCGGCAGCACGGCTTTGGTCAGCCGCTGCTTCAGGTCGCAGACGCCGTAGTAGGAGCACTGGTCCCTGTCGAAGAAGGCGGCCGTGTTGGCCGTGCCGACCCACAGCGGGGCGGTGGGGCCGGTCATCGACGAGCTGTCGAGCAGGGCCTTGGCCAGCGGGCGGATCCTGGCCTGGAACGCCGGGTACTTGACGAACCGGGTCAGCTCGATGCCGGCGTTGGAGACCAGGAAGCCGGGGTAGGTTCCGAGCAGGTCGTGGTGGGTGCGGGTGAACGCGTCGAGGGTGTCGACGATGCCCGGGTCCGCGGTCACCGCGTCGACGAAGGACTTGCTCTCGTGTCCCCGGTCCAGCGCGGAGAGGGCGCTGTTGACGTACGTGAGCAGGTTCTTCGAGCTGTCGTACGCGCTGGTGTAGCCGTTCAGCACCTGCCGGTAGGTGTTCAGGTAGCGGCCCTGCTGCCCGGCGCTGTCGGTGAGGATGATGACGTCGTTGGCGACCTGGCCGTTCGCGTCGGTGACGTCCGCGGCGTGCGGGCCGGCCAGGAAGGCGTCGATGCCGCGCGTCACGGCGGCGGTCAGCGTCGCGTCGTAGGGGCCGACGTGCGCGAGGTCCTTGTCCTGCACGTAGTAGCCCGCGCGCAGGTACAGGACGACCTGCCAGGTGGCGGCGGAGTTGTCGCCGGGGTAGGAGGCGGCGGCGCTCTGGAAGGCGTCGGCCATCGTCGCCATCTGGCCCTGGCGGAACAGGACCGAGGCGTACGGGCTTCCCGCAGTGTAGAACAGCGAGCCGATGCACTGGGGGGTCGAGGCCTTGACGTAGGACACCAGAGCGGCCCCGGTCCTGCCGGCGAAGTCGGCCGGGGTGCACGACTGGGTGGTGACCGGCCCCGCCGCGAGCGCGCGCGGTGCGGCCTTGGCCAGGCCCTTGTCCGGGCCGGTCTCCGCCGGCGCCGTGACGGACAGCGGGTTGACCAGCGGCAGCTGCGCGGCCGTGAGCGGGCGGGACTGCGGCGCGCCCGGGCTCTCGGGATCGGCGAACGGACTGCCGGGAACCTCCGACGAGCTGCCGGAAGGCTGATGCGGGCTGGCAGCGACCGGTGCGGGGGTGACCGGCGTGGGGGCGGCCTGGCTCGGTCCGGCGGATATGCCGAGCAGGACGGTGCCTGCTGCGGCAGCTGCGGCCAGCAGCCTGGACATGCGTGAGAGCGGACGCATCGTCTATTCCTTTGTGGGGGAAACGCGAACGGAGCGCCACGGACGTGGGGACGTGGGAGGTATCCGAAGCGTGTGACGCACCGTCTCACAAGATCGGCGGGGCTATCAATAGGGTGTGACATGTCACCTGTCTCGGGTTCACCTCTGCCGAAAACGGCGGCCCTGGCACACCAGGGCCTGGCAGGCGAAGCGGTGCACCCGCAGGGCAGCCGTCACGGGCCGCCCGCAGCTGGGCAGATCCGACGGATAGCGCAGGTAGGAGCCGTGCACCCGCTCCGACCACGTCCCGCAGTCCGGGCATGACGCACCCGGAGCAGCCACGCGGGCGGCGATCCGCACCACCGCACCGGACGCTTCGGCACCGAAGACCTCCGCCGGAGGCAGCGACGGGAACAGCAACTCGCCGAGCCACGACCACGATTGCGACACAGCCGCCGAATGTCGGCCAGCCAGGTGACTCGGCCGACCAGTTCTGGACGATCTCCAGGCCCCGCCACCGCCCAGGATCCGTCACCCAGTGTCACCGGTCACATAAGCCGAGCCAGACCCTACTTCACCCCGGTGAAAACACTCCCGCTCCACCCTGGCTGACCATGGGCTACGACGTGCACATCACTCGGCGCGAGAACTGGTGGGATGAAGAGGAGCAGGACATCAACCCGGCGGCATGGGAGGCCGTGGTCGCTGACGATCTCGGCCTCGCGATGGCCCCGATGTGGTGGACCGCCGGCCGGATCGTGTCCAAGAACCCGAGCGATGCGGTGATCGCGACGATGTGCCAGGTGGCGAAGGTGCTGAACGCGCGGGTTCAGGGCGACGACGGCGAGTACTACGACGCCTGACTCGTACGGCCACCGAGAGATGATCAAGGGTTGTGTCGACTCTTGAAGATCGTGCGGTGGCCGCGAGCCGTAGCGTAGACCCTGCTCGATGGCGGGCCTTGTTCGACCAGGCCGTGGCTCGGATCGCGGGCGTGTTCGGGCGGGTGGAACCTCGCGCCACCGCCCGCGCCTATCTGCTCGGGTTGCTGTCCGGCACCGAGCGCAAGAACTGCTGGCAGCTCGCGGAGCACGCAGGCCACGCCCGTCCCGGACCGATGCAGCGGCTGCTGCGGACTGCCCGCTGGGATGTGGCCGAGGTGCGCGACGAGGTCCGCCGCTACGTCCTGGACCACCTCGGTACCGGTGACGGGGTTCTGGTCATGGACGAGACCGGCTTCCTGAAGAAGGGCCGCGGTTCGGCGGGCGTCCAGCGGCAGTAGACCGGAACCGCCGGACGCATCGAGAACAGCCAGGTCGGCGTCTTCCTCGCCTACGCCTCCGGCAGGGGACGAGCGTTGATCGACCGTCGGCTCTACCTGCCCGAGCACACCTGGTGCCAGAACGCCGAACGACGCCGCAAGGCCGGAGTGCCCGACGACATCGTCTTCGCGACCAAGCCCCGGCTCGCCCTGCAGATGATCGTGGCGGCGCTGGATGCCGGAGTGAGCACATCGTGGGTAACCGACGACGAGGCCTACGGCCAGGACCCCGGCCTGCGGGCCGGACTGGAGGCCCGCGAAGTCGGCTACGTGCTGGCGGTCTCCTGCGCGACCAAGGTGCGGATCAACCAGGGCCGCACCGCGATCCGCGCGGACGGGGCTGCTGATCGCCTGCCCGCCTCAGTCTGGCACCGGCAAAGCGCCGGTCCCGGGGCCAAGGGTCCCCGCTACTACGACTGGGCCTGGGTGCACATCGGTACCGGCGACCACCGTCACCTGCTGATCCGCCGCAACCCCACCACCAACGAACTCGCCTTCTACCTGTGCTGGTCACCCCAGATCGTCCCGCTGTCCGAACTCGTACGAGTCGCCGGCACCCGCTGGTGCATCGAAGAATGCTTCCAGGCGGCCAAGGGCCAGGTCGGCCTGGACCACTACCAAGTCCGGAACTGGACCGCCTGGCACCGGCACGTCACCCTGGCCATGCTCGCCCTCGCGTTCCTGGCCATCGCCGTTCAGGACGCGCGGCCGACCAGACCTGCGGATCCGAACCGCCCGGCCCGAAGCCGAGAGTTGGTCGACCTGACCGTCCCGGAAATCCGCCGCTTGATTGGCACGCTGTTCAGCCCCGTCATGTCCCTGCGTGCACTCCTGCACTGGTCGAACTGGCGCAGAAGCCACCAAGCTTCGGCACGTCGCAGCCACTACCGGCGGCGACTCTCCGTCCCCGCAGGCACGTAGATCGCGAAGTCGCACTGGAGTACTAGGCGGGCGAGTTGCCGCAGCGCGTGGTGCACCAGGAGCATCCCGCGGACCTCCACCACGCGGGGCACCGCCCGGCCGTCCGCCGGCTCCGTGGTGTGCGGGAAGAAGACGACATCCTTCGATCACTGGCGCAGCAGCAGCGCTTGGTGGACCGCGCCGCGGTGGGTGCCCAGAACGCCGAGCGGATGGTCGCGAACTCGTAGCCGTGGCAGTACAGGCAGTGCAGCACGTCATGGCCCCAGCGCTGGGCAAGGCCGGGCAGTGCGCGCGGCCGTGGTCCCGGTGCACCACACTCAGGCCACCGAAAGCCGAAGGACGTTCGGTGCCGCACGGCAGCGACTGCGGTCGGCGCAATCACGTTTTCCCGGAAATGGCAACAAGGCTTGCTCCCGTCGTGGCGCCGCTTGCAGCCTGGCAGCGGAGGTGGTCGCCATGGGCGACGTGACGAATCGCGGGACGAACAATGTGATGAACAGCCTGCCGGATGGCTGGGGGAAGGATGACTCCGACCACGACGACGTGGTGGCGGCAGAGTGCGTCGGCGGCGTGGAGATCCGCGCGATCGCCGAAGGCGAGATCGCGGAGTGGGACAGGGCTTTCAGGCTCGGGTTCCTGCGTCCGCACGTGGGGAGCGCCGAGGAGTCCTGGCGGCTCCGCTACGAGCCCGGGCGGCTGCTCGCCGCGGTGGACGGCGGCCGGCACGTCGCCACCTTCCGGAGCTTCGACGTCGAACTGACGGTGCCCGGCGGGGCCACCGTACAAGCGGACGCGGTCACGAACGTCACGGTGAGCGCCACCCACCGCCGGCGCGGGCTGCTCAGCCGGATGATGTCCCGGGACCTCTCCGCTGCCCGCGAGCGCGGGGTACCGGTCGCCATCCTGATCGCCGCCGAGTACAACATCTACGGCCGCTTCGGCTTCGGCCCGGCCACCCGGGGTCACGGCTGGAACATTGACCTGCATCGCACCCGCGGCCTGCGCGAGGGCCTGCCCACCGTGCCCGGCGGCCGGATCGACTTCCTCACCACGGAGGAGCTGCGCAAGGTCGGCCCCGAACTGCACGACCACTGGCGACTCGGCCAGCCCGGCGCCATCGCCCGCGACGAGTTCTGGTGGAAGCTCTCCACCGGTGAGATCACGGTGCCAGGCTTCGGCGACTGGAAAGAGCCCTTCGCGGCCCTCCACCGGGACGCCGAGGGCAACGCCACGGGTCTGGTCGTCTACCGGATCGACACCAGCTGGGACGGCAGCTACCCGAACTCCACCCTCACCGTCGTCGACTTCCTCGCCCACGACCGCGCCACCGCCACCGCGCTGTGGCGGTTCGTCCTCTCCGTCGACTGGGTGCGCACGGTCGTCGCCGAGAACATCGGCCCGGACGACCCGCTCCCGCTGCTGCTCCAGGACCCGCGCGCCGCCACCCCGCACGTGGACAACGCCGACTTCACCTGGCTACGGGTGCTCGACGTCGAAGCCGCCTTCAACGCACGGACCTACGGCGCGCCCGGCCGGATCGTCCTGGAGGTCGAGGACCGCGACGGTTACGCCGCCGGACGGTGGGCCATCGAGACCACAGCCGACGGCACCGGCCACTGCGCCCGCACCACCGACCAGGCCGACCTCGCACTCGACGCCTCCGCACTCGGCACCCTCTACCTCGGCGGCGAAACCGTCCCGCGACTGGCCGCCGCCTCCCTCGTCACCGAACTGCGACCGGCCGCGGCCACAGCCGCCGACCTGCTGCTACGCACCCCGCTGCTCGCCTGGAACCCGGACAGCTTCTGAGCGTCGGGTCGGGCACCTTGGTCGCTGCCGTATCAGCTGACGGTTCGCCAGGACCGCTGGCGTGGAAGGCCTTGCTGGTCGAGGTAGCCCTGCAAGGCTGTCGGTGGTCGTGGAGGGCCCGCTTTCGCCGAGAGGCCGCTGGCTGAGGCGTTCGACATTGACGGCGATGGCGGCGAGCACGTGCTGCAGGGTGGGCCTTGGCCTGCCCGCGGTAGCGGCAGCGTCGCCGTAGCCATGGGCGAACTCGCAGAGGGTGCCCTCGATGCCGCAGCGCACCGGAGCGCTTGCCGGACCGGATCGGTGCGGCGGTGCCCGGGCAGGGGGTGATTGCCCGGGCACCGCCGTCCTGCGACCGGCAGGTACCCGGGCCAACGAGCGGACACCCGATCCGTCACACCCCAAAAACGCTGCCCCGGGGCCGACCGAGTGCCCGCCCGGCCCTTGGCGGCGTGTGTTGCCCGCTCGCCCGGGCCCGCGCGCTCACACTGGGCGGACAACATCCGTCCACAAGAAGGCCCGTGCCGGTGGAGACCACGGTGTGCATCGCCCAGCAGCCCGAGGCCGACGCCCTGCTCACCCGCAGCCCACTGGCCCTACTGGTCGGCGCGCTGCTCAACCGGCAGGCCGCGACCGAGTGGGCGTTCACCGGACCCCTCGTCATCGCCCGGCGCATGGGAGCCAAGGACCTCGACGCGCACCGGATCGCGCCGTACAGCCCGCCGGAGTTCGTCGCGCTGCTGGCGGCCCCGCCCGCCGTCCACGACTCCCCCACCCTCACGGCCCGACGCGTCCAGGAGCTGTGTGCCTTCCTCGTCGCCCGCCACGACGGCCGGGCCGCCGCCGTATGGAAGACCGCCGCCAGCGGCGCCCAGCTCGCCCGCCGAATCGGTGAACTGCCGGTCTTCGGCCGACGGAAAGCGCAGATCTTCACGGCCCTGCTCGGCAAACGCTACGGCGTGCGCCCCGACGGCTGGCGCGAAGCGGCCGGCCCCTACGGCGAGGACGGCGTCTTCCGCTCCGTCTCCGACATCACCGGCCCCGACGGCCCGGAAAAGGCCCGCACCTCCCAACAGGAACAACGGCGCGCCACGCGACAGGCCAGAACACACGCCCGCAGACACCCGCCCGGTTACAGGCAACCGCAGCCGCCCCTTCTCGATGTCCCCCAGCACCCAGGTATCCAAGCTCGGCCCAGCAGGCCCAGCAGAATGCGGCCTCGGCCAGGCACCCTCTCGGTGCGGACACGCTCGGCCTGGAGGGGGTGCTGGTCGGCGGTGTTCGGCTTCGGCGGCCCGAGCCGCGCACCATCGGCCCACTCTGCCCGCGGCCCCGGGCGCGGTGCCGCCGAGGACGAAGGCGAGCACGGTCTCGTTGGCCGCCATCGCGTACTGGGCGCCGGAGCGGCCGGCGCCCCGGGCTGTACCGCCCGTCTCCGAGCGGACCATCCCGAGCACCGCAGCGGCGGCGTCCATCCCGGCGGCGCCTTCGAGTCGCCACGTCTTGTGCCGGTCCTTGGTGTTGCCGTCGAGGCGATCAGGCCGTGCGGCGCGAGGTCGCCGAGCGCCTGCCGGATCGCCTTGTTCGACGCCGCACCAGGGCGCAGCAGCCGTTGGAGCTGGTCGGCGGTGGCGACCTTGAGGACGCCGAGGGCAGTGAGGACGTCGGCGCGCAGCGCGGTGGTCGATCCGTCCGGGTTGTCGGCGCCGCGCCGGTACGCGGTGTGGCCCGGTCGGGACGGTTGCCCGTCGTCCTGGTCGTGGTCGTCGCTGTCGTCGGGCTGGGCTGGGCTTGGACGGGTGGTCACGGGCGTGAGGTGCACCCGGGCTCCGGCGGCTCTGTGCCCTGCCGGATACTGGGCGCATGCAGACGATCTCTTTGGACACTCAGGCCCGCGAGCACCTGGAGCGTGCGGCGGCGGCCTCCTCGGGGCGCAGCGCGGCGACCGTCTATGCCGGTCGGGCGCACGGGCTGCGTCAGACCCTGCTCGCTTTGGTGGCCGGTTCCGGTCTCGCGGAGCATGACAGCCCCGGCGACGCGACGCTCCTGGTGCTGCGTGGGCATGTGCGGCTCACCGAGGGCGGAACGTCCTGGGAGGGCCGCGCCGGTGACCTGATTCCCGTTCCCCTGGCCCGCCACAGCGTCGAGGCGATCGAGGACTCGGCGGTGCTGCTGACCGTTGCCAGGCGGGACTGAACGGCACCGCACCAGGCGGGTGGGTTCGGCGGCGGGTCCGGCGGTGGTTTTGGCGTGCCGTCAGGGGGCCTCGCTGCCCGGCATCAGGTCCGTCCCGCCCAGGAAGCTCAGGCCGGCGGCGGCGTTCAGCTCGGCGGGGAAGCGGGCCAGGGCGCGGGAGGACTGGCCGGGGGAGGCAGTCGGAGCGTACGCCTCCAGCTACAGGCCCGCGGCCGGAGCCCCGGGGCCCGCTCCCGTTGGTACCACTTCCGGCCCCCGGGTTCCACCGCCCGGTCTCGCGGCGTCAACGCGCGGTGAGGGAAGCCACGTTGGCGGTGCTCTCCACCACGGTCGGCGTTCCGCTCTCCGCGTCGACCGCGTCAACTCCGGTCCCCGGAAACGCCGGAGGGGTGGGAAGCCGACCGGGTCGACTTCCCGCTCCTCCGCCCGCCGCCGGTTCGTCGTCCAGCCGACCTCGTCATCGGGGGATCCGTTGCCCGCGCCGCCGCCAAGGGGACGGCCCTGCCGGGGAACGTGGCACAGCCCCGGCCCCCGATACGCGACCTGTCGCCCTCGAACGGAACCTGGAACGCTGTCGTGTACGGATCCCGGGGAGGGGGCACACATGGCGGGTTGGTACCGACGCCGGGCGGAGTTGGCCCGAGTGGGCGGGGAGGTCAGGGCGCAGCAGTTGCTGTCCGATCTCGCCCGCGCGGCCCGGGCCGCCGGCCTGCCGGCCCGGGCCGCTGCGAACATACGGATCACCGCCCGGATCATCGGCCGCACCAAGGCCTTCGAAGCCGCCGGCAGGGACCTCCACACCGCCCTGCTCGGCCTGTACTCCACGGCACTCGGCGTCGTGGCAGTGAACACCCGGCTTTTGGAGCCCCTTTGGCTCCAGGCGGCACTCTCCGCTCTCGCCGTGGCCACCGTGCTCATGACGAAGGCCCGGTGGTCGGTCTTCGGTACCGGCCTGCGCCGCCTGGGCGGCACGTGGTCGGTTCCCGCACGTGCCGTCCTCGCCGCCGCCGCCCTCGGCCCCCACACAGCCAGCCCGAACCGCAGACGCCGCGCAGCGACCCGAAAGGTCAGCTCCCACCTCCGAGACCTGGAACGAGCCCTCCTCGCCCGGGAAAGAGGTGTCGGCCGGCCGCGGCGCCACCAGATCCGTACCCACCGCCGACTCGTCGTCGCCGCCCTGCGCCAAGCCGAACTCCGCCTCGACACCCAGCACCACAACGACCTGCTCGAAACACTGCTGACCATCAGCACCAACCACACCAGGGGCCACTACGCGGCCCTCCTGCCCGCCGAGCAACTCGAAGGCCTGGAACCCGCCAAGGACCGCACCCTGCTGTGGGCCTCGCTGCGCACCGGGGCCGGGGTGGCGGTCGTCACGGCCGCGGTCTGGGCGGGAGAGCGGTTCGGCCTGTCCAACCTGGTCCTGATGCCGGGCGCGCTCGCGGTGTTCAGCCTGGTGTTCCGCCGCCACGCCGAAAGGGTGCCCGACGCCGTCCTGACGAGGCTGTCCGGCTGAAAGGCCAAGCAAGGCCGGAACTCCGGGGAGCGGCGGCTTTCTTCGGGCCGGCCGGGCCGACCGCGAACTCAACCGTCCGAAGTGGGTCACGGTTCGACCGTTGCCGGCACCCGCGGCCGCGGCGCTGGGCCGGACCGTGTTCGTACGCCGCGCCGCCGACTCGGGCGGCTCGACGAACGCCCTGCGTGGCGACGTCCTGGGCGTACTCGGCGTGCTCAGGGTCGCCACCGCCGACCAGCTCCGGCGCCTGCCTTCTTCTTCGCCGTGTCCTCCTGCTGGGCCGGGGCCGCCACGGGCTCGACGCCGGGCGGGACCTTGGCACGGGGTCCTCTGATGGCCGCTCAGTGACCGGCGGGCGGCTCGATGCAGCCGTGCTCCGGGTATGGGCCGTTGGTCGTCACCTGGTAGTTGGTCTTCTGTATGAACGCGGTGACGCAGGCGTCATCATGGACGCGGAGGCCGACCTGGGCGCCCTCGGGCCTGACGTAGTGGTCGGTCACAAAACGCGAGGGCATCTCCCGCACGATGAGCGTCCCGCCGAGCCGCTCGCCCTTTGGCCCGGTCCGCTCCTCCTGGTACCCGAGCTTGAGTAGCGCCGCGCGCACGTTCTCCGGGCCCCACGACTTGGCCTCCCAGAGCTGCTTGAGGACCGGCTCGATGCGACCGGCTTCCTTCTGCGCGTCCTCCGCACTGGCCGGCGACATGTCAGCGGGGAGGCGGTAGCCGTTGTTCTCGCGGTAGTGCGGGGCACCGTCGCCGGCCCCGGGCTCCACATACGGCGAAGCACCGGCGGAGCTCGGACTGGAACCAGGGAACGTGACAGCCGCCGCCCGGCCCGTAGCCCGCTGCTCACCACAGGCGGTCAGGAAGAGGGTGGCGCTCACGAGCAGGGTAGCTGCGGCGGCGCGTCCGCGTCGCCCACGCGTGGAGGTCAACATGGGAATGACTCTCCGCGTGGACCCGCAGCTCCGTCTTGAGTACGGATACTCAAATTGAGCGCTTGCCACCGCCCGGGGCGCGGGCCGCTCCGGTGCCCAGCACGCGATGGCGGTGAACGAGACTTTGCTCGCCTTCGTCCTTGGCGGTGCCGCGCCGGGGGCCGCGGGCGGGGTGGGTGGGCACCGTGTGCTCCTGGGCGACCGAAACCGAGTTCCCGCTGCCTGCCCTGCCCTGCTAGAATGCCGGTCATCACGTGAGCCTTCTCGGTGCGGATTCCGATCCGCCGGGGAGGCTTTTTTCATGCCCGGGGCCCGCCTGCCTCGACACCGGTGGACCGCTTCGAGGTCCTCGCCCTGCCGAGCGACCTGAACGCGCCACGCCCCACCCATCGGTTCTTTATTCCAAGCCGCAAGAGGAGATCCACGTCATGAGTCCACAGACGAACACCACGCCTGACACGGGTACTTGGCAACTTGGTGACCAGACCGTCAACCGCGTCGGGTTCGGCGCGATGCGGCTGACGGGTACCGCGCCCTTCGACCGCGGCGTGCCGCGCGACCGCGATCGGTCGATCGGCGTGCTCCGGCGGGCGATCGAGCTCGGCGTGAACCACATCGACACCGCCGCCTTCTACTTCTCGGCGACGCGTTCCGCCAACGAGCTGATCAACCGGGCGCTGGCGCCATACCCGGAGGACCTGGTCATCACCACCAAGGTCTGGCCGGGCCGCGACCCCTCGGGCGCGTGGTGGTGGGCCACGCCGGCGCAGTTGCGCGGCCAGGTCGAGGAGAACCTGCGCCAACTCGGCCGCGATCACCTGGACGTGGTGAACCTACGCGTGCCACCGAGCCGGCGGACCGGCTCGATCGGCGAGCACTTCGGCGCGCTGGCCGAACTGCGAGATGCCGGGCTTATCCGCCACCTCGGCATCTCCAACGTCACGTCCGAGCAACTGGCCGAGGCCCGGGCCATCGCCCCGGTCGTCTGCGTGCAGAACCCCTACGGGATCGGTGCGTCGAGCGAGGACCGGGCACTCCTGCGGCTCTGCGGTGAACTCGGCCTCGCCTTCGTCCCGTTCTTCGCGATCGCCGGTCCCGGACGCGAGGCGGGTCCGGCTCCCAGCGACCACGAGGAGGTGCACGCCGTCGCCCGCGCGCGCGGTGTGTCCGTCGCACAGGTCCGGCTGGCCTGGACCTTGCAGCAGGGGCCGCACGTGCTGGCGATCCCGGGTACCAGTGATCCGGACCACCTCGCGCAGAACATGGCGTCCGGCGCACTGCAGCTCTCGGAAGACGAGATGACACGCCTCACCTCGCTGCGGCCGGCCGGAGCATAGCGGCGCCGCTGCCGACCGGAATCCATTCCACCGGCCACCGCTCGCACTGAAAGGGTCCGCCGGCGCCCAACTGGCGGACCCTCTTGCCGGTGCGACAACCGGTGGTGAGAACCGGTGTGTCCTGTGCCACTGATCCCTGACCGATTGCCACGGAAGTTGGACCACTGCACGGTTCGTGCCATCGAACCTTGACCGCCCTGGTCAGAGGTGCGGACACGCGGAGCAGGTCCGCACCCCTGACCGCCGGGCCCGCCTGACCGCCGCGCGCTGGGCCAGCGGTGCGCGCGTCGGACGATGTCGAACCAGATGCGCACTTCCTCGGCCATCGGATCGGGCAGGCCGGCGGTCTTGCGCTCGAACCAGGGCACGATGGCGGGCATGCGGTCGTCGTCGAGGAGTCCGGCGGCGGCCAGGACGTCCAGGACCGGCCCGACGGGCAGGCGGATGTCGTTGAGCCGGGCCGCCCCGCTGGCCTTCATCGGGACGCCGGGGACGTCCTGGGTGGCGAGCAGGATCCGCAGACCCCTGCGCAGTGTGAAGGCGGCGGCGTGGTGGCGGTCGGTGGGCCAGCCGTGGCGCCGCCCGTAGTCCCAGGCGAAGGCGCCCACCGCTTCGACCAGGTCCTCGTCGACCGGTTCGGGGAAGCCGACCCGCGCCCCGGAGACGAGGTCGCGTGGCATGTCGAACAGCAGGAGCGCTCGCGCCCGTACCGGTGGGATCACGGTCGGGTGGCCTGTGCCCCCTGGCGGATACGGCGGCCGTCCTTGAACGAGGGCCGCTGGCGGGGCAGGTGCCGGCGCAGGCTCTCGGTACATCTCGCCGTGCGGGCCAGCGCGGTGCTCGGGGGTGGGAGCGGGGCGAGCGGGCCGCAGGCCTCGTCGCGGATGCGGGCGTCGGTGTCGAAGACGGTGTGGATCCGGCCGACGTCGAGTAGGTGCTCGCGCCGGTGGACGGCCGGCTTCTCCGAGCCCGGCACCGGGGCGGTCGGGTGCAGGGCCTCGGGGAAGGTGGCCGTCACGGCGGAGCCCGGCCGCGGTGAGGTGTCAGGCTTTCGCGTGGTCGGCCTGCGGCAGGGTCACGAACTGCGCCGGGTTCTCGCAGTGGGGCCGGGTTTCTCGGGTGTGGGGGATGATGGGGTTGGTCCGGTGCCCGGGGGTGGGTGTGCCGGGGTGGGTGGCGGGGCAGGGAGCGTTGCGTGGAGATCGTTGCCGGTGCGGGGCTTGTCGGTGGGGTGTGGCCGGAGCTGATGCCGGGCCAGTGCCCGGTGCTGGTGGTGCCCGACGCGGCAAGACGCCCGGTGACGGCGGAGGAGGGCTGGGCCCGCGACGCGGGCGTCCTGGAACGGGATCCGGCCCCGGGCTGGTCCGCCACCGCGTCCCCGCCGTGCCTGACGGTGCGTCGGCCGGACGGCGAGGCCTGGTTCGACGGGGAACTCGCGGCCGGGCGCGAGTGGTGGCGGGCGCTGCGCGCGCACGAAGTCCTGCTGCTGGTGACCGGACCGTTCACCAGTGTCTTCGACTTCCGCCCCGCCGCCGCAGCCGGGAACCTCACCCTGCTGGCCGTACGGGCCCGTACCACCACCAACCCCTGACCCACCCCGGCCCCGCGCCGTGGCATGCCGGCCCGGCGCGCCTGTGGTCACCGTCGTCCGCAGAACAGGCGCGGTGCTTGAGCGGCCTCGGTGGAGAGGCCCGCCTCGCAGACCTGGCCGAGTTGGCTGCCTCGGTCGCTTCGGTCGCTTCGGTCGCTTCGGTCGCTGCGTCCCGTCAGGCCGCCCGCATGGACGCCGCACCGGCTGTGGCCCGGTGTAGCGCGTCGTCCCGTCCTGTCGCCGGCGCGGTGTCGCGGGCGGCGAAGACGGCGGTCGCCGAGGCGGGTCCGGCGAACTGGGAGGCCGCTGCGGCGGCGAGGTTCCCGGCCGGGCCGCTCGCGGTGCTCGATCCGGCATCGCGAGCCGGACGGCGAACTGGTCACCGAGGCATGGGACTGGCACCGGCCCCTCACCGACCAGGAGGCCGCGGCGCCGTTCGTCGGCCTCGACATCAACATGGACTTCCTGGCGGCCTCATCTCCACCGGATACCGGTGCCCCTTGCGCGACGGCGGCGCGGACGACACGGGTGATCCCCTTCAGCAAGGCCAATCCGAAGATCATCCCGCCCCGTCAGCCAACGTGACAGCGCCGGCCGGCGGGATCTGGATTGTCGGATGACATATTCAGTGTCATCCTGACATCATGAGTGTCATTATGGAAGATGTCGGCGAACCACCCGTCGAGGGGTTGCTCCACGACGTGATCCGGCGGCTGTGGCCGGTGCACCGGATGATCGTGAGGGCGGTCGAGCGCGGACTGGCCGGGACGGGCATGACAGCCGGTCAGCACGCGGTGCTGGACGCGGTGCGGCGCGGCGGGCCACGCACCGTGCCGCAACTGGCACGCGCCCTGGACCTGGACCGGCAGCCGGTGCAGCGGCTGGTGAACGACGCCAAGGCGCTCGGGCTGGCCGAGACGGTCGCCAACCCGGAGCACCGGCGCTCGTCCCTGGTGCGGCTCACCGCGGAGGGCGAGGCCGTCCTGGCCCGGATCCAGCGCGCCGAGCACGACGCGCTCCGGCGGCATCTCGGCGACCTCGACCCGGCCGACGCCGCCGCCACACTGCGGGTGCTCGACCGGCTCGGCGAGGTGTTCCACGAGCTGGAACGGGCGGCCGCGGAACGCGACCGAAGTGACCGGAACGACCGAGGAGCGAACGGACTATGACCGAAGCACACGGCACCATGACCACGGGAACCGTGTCCGTCGAGGGCGGCCGGCTGTCCTACGAGGTGGCGCAGGGCGGCAGTGGGCCGACCCTCGTCCTGCTGCACGGTGGGATGCTGGACCGGCACAGCTGGGACGAGCAGTTCGCCCGCCTCGCCGCCCGTGGCCACCACGTCGTCCGCTACGACGCCCGCGGGCACGGCCACTCCTCCACCGTCACCGGCGACTACGCCCACCAGGACGACCTGCGAGCGTTGCTCGCACACCTGGCCGTCCCCCGCGCCGTGCTGGTCGGGCTCTCGCTTGGTGCCCGCACGGCCCTCGATGCCGCGCTCGCCCACCCCGAGTACGTGGCCGCCCTGGTCCTCACCGCGCCCGGCGTCAGCGGACGGCCGTTCACCGACCCCTTCGTGACGCACCATGCGGAGCAGCAGATCGCCGCACTGGGCACCGGGGGCGCAGCGGGCGTGGAGCTGTTCGTGGAGCACTTCCTGCGGATGTGGGTGGACGGTCCGCACCGCTCTCCCACCGAGGTGGACGGCGCACTGCGGGAGCGGCTGCGCGCCTGCGCGACCGCCAACGTCCTGCGCCACGCCGCCGGCCTCGGCGCCGGGCTGCCGCGGGAGGTGGGCGCGGCCGACCGGCTCGGCGAGGTGGCGGTGCCGACCCTGGTCCTGACCGGGGACCTGGACGGCAGCGACATCCTGGCCAACGCCCACGCCGTCGCCGCTGCTGCCCCGAACGCCCGTCACCGGGTGCTTCCCGGCGCCGCGCACATGATCCCACTGGAGTGCCCGGACCTGTTCGAGCACGAGCTGGACACCTTCCTCGCCGCGCTTTGAGCGGCGGGTGGCCGGTCTCTCGTGTCCCCCGCCTGCGCTAGTCTCCGGCGAAGAAGGACCTGCCCGAGGTACGGGTCACGACCGCCTGCGGGAGCGACCGGGGCAGCCTCGTCGTCCCGCCCGGCGGGGGCTACGACGTCCTGGCCTTCAGCGGAGCCGACGCCGGTCAGGTCGCCGAGGTCCGGGTGAGTGTCAAGGAACTCGCTCCGGAGGATTCTTCGGCCGACGTGACCGTCGTCGAGGCCACGCCGGCGGACACCAAAGGTCAGCCATGAGAAGGTGTTGTCTTTCTGGGCATGGAGGGTGTATTTCCGCTGGTCAGGCATAGGGTCGGTGTTCCGGCGGCAAGGACGAGGCGTCGTGTCGTCTCAAGCACAGGAGATTCCTTGGCCACGACACTCCACCAGCTGCGCTGCTTCCAGGCCACCCTGGAGCATGGCTCCTTCACCGCGGCTGCCGCCACACTCGGCTACGCCCAGCCGTCGGTCTCGGAACAGGTACGGCTACTCGAACAGGGCCTCGGCATGGTGCTGTTCCGGCGAGTGGGCCGTGGCCTGGTGCCCACCGAAGCGGCTTGGGCGCTGCAGCCGCACGCCGTGGCCGCACTGGCGGCGGTGGAAGAAGGGGCTCGGGCGGTCGCCTCGGTCCAAAAGGCGCTGACCGGGACGGTTCGATTCGGGGTGTTCCACACCGCCCGCCTCTACCTGGGCAGCGAGCTGGTGGCCGATGTCCTGGAACGTCACCCGGGCCTCCGCCTTGAACTGATCGGTCCGCATTCGGTGCCAGTGCTGGACCAGCTGCGCCGTGGTTTGCTTGAGGCCGCTGTAGTGGCACTGCCGTTCGGTGACCAGGACGCCACCGTGCGGCCCGTTCTGCGCGACGAACTGGTCTATGTCAGTGCCGATCCAGCGCGGGTGAGGGCCTCGGTCACACCGTCGGAGCTCGCCGCGGCACAGCTTGTCCTGCCCGATGTGAGCCGGCGCGAGGAGGACTCCACCCGCCAGCAACTGATGGCCCGCGTCCAGGCGGTAGGTGGCAGGCTGCATCCACGGATCGAGGTCGAGGAGACGGAGACGGCGCTGGACGTCGCGGCCACCGGGTTGGCCGACACGATCACCTGGCGTGGCGTGCTCCACCGGCTTGCCGGCCGCCTCCCGGCAATGCTGGCTTGGGCACCGCTGTCGCCGCCGCTGTACGAGACATTCGCGGTGGTGCACCGGCCGGATGCCGAGCTGTCACCCGGTGGTAGGGCAGTGGTGGAGCTGGCCGCGGCCCGGATGACCCAGCTGGACGCCGTCATCCGCCGCGGGTCGGCATGCCGCCCACGACACACGGCGGGATAGAAGCCCGAGTAGGCCGCCTGGGACCGTACGCACCCCGGACTCACCCACTGCGGACCCCGGCTGGAACACGCAGAAGAGGAACTGCCCCTCCTGCACGGTACGTTGATCCGCGCCGGGCAGAGAGTCGAGGTCTTCCTCGACGGGCTGCGATCTCAGCTGAGAGAGCGCAGTTTCCGGCCGATCCCGGTGCACGAGCGGATGATCCCGAAGACGAACGGCAAGCTCCGCCGTCTCGGGATCCCGACTGCAGCGGAGCGGGTGGTCCAGGCGTCCCAGGGTCAAGCTCGGGGCGGCGTGACCGTGGTGCGTGATCGTCCGGGTCAGGCCCTGTGCACCGGCGGCGGGCGGATTGGTGCACCCGCACGAACTTCTTCGCGTACATGGTGCTCTGCGCCCAGTGGCTGCTCGGCCGGCGGCTTCTAGCGTCGTGTGCACAGGAGCGATCTGATCCCCGCAGACCGGAAGGAGCGGGACATGAACGCGACACGCGGCACCGCGGTCGGGTCGGCGCAGAGCATCCCGGAGGGCGACGGGCATCCGCTGGTGGAGCCGCCGGTGCTGGGTGGGCCCGAGGAATCCGACTACTACCTGCTCGGGGACCTGCTCACGGACGAGCAGCAGGCTCTTCGCCACCAGGTCCGCGACTTCATGGACCGGGAGGTCACACCGATCATCAATCCCTACTGGGAGCGGGCGGAGTTCCCTCACGAGCTGGTCCCCAAGCTTGCGCGGTTGGGTATCGCGGGTTTCCAGGTCTCCGGTGACGGCTGTCCGGGGATGAGCAACGTGACGGCCGGCGTGGTCATCCTGGAGTTGGCCCGCGGGGATCTGAGTGTCTCCACCTTCATGGGGGTGCACTCGGCGCTGGCCATGACCTCGATCGGGCTGCTGGGCTCAAAGGAGCAGAGGCAACGTTTCCTGCCTCCGATGGCGCGCCTGGAGAAGATCGGTGCTTTCGGCCTGACCGAGCCCGCGCACGGCTCGGACGTGGTCAAGCTGGAGACGACCGCCCGCCGGGAGGGCGACTCCTATGTGCTCAACGGCCACAAGCGGTGGATCGGCAATGCCACGTTCGCCGACTACGTGATCATCTGGGCCCGGGGAGAGGACGGGCACGTCGGCGGTTATGTGGTGGAGAAGGGCACGCCGGGGTTCGATGCCCAGGTGATCACGGGCAAGACGGCTCTGCGGTGTGTGCAGAACGCGCAGATCTCGCTCACCGACGTCCGGGTGCCCGCCGAGAACCGGCTGGCGGGCGGCCACACCTTCCGTGACACCGAGGAGGTCCTGTTGGCCTCCCGCTTCTGCGTGGCCTGGGAGTCGGTGGGAGCGGCCATCGCGGGCTACGAGACCGCCCTGGCCTACGCCAAGCAGCGGCACCAGTTCGGGATGCCGCTGGCGTCCTTCCAGCTCGTCCAGTACCGGCTGGCGCGGATGCTGGCGGACATCACCGACATGGTGTGCATGCAGTACCGGCTCAGCCAGCTCATGGACGAGGGCAAGTTCTCGATGCCGCGGGTGGCTCTGGCCAAAATGCACTACACCGAACGCGCCCGGGCCATCCTCGCCGACGCCCGCGACATGCTCGGTGGCAACGGGATCGTGCTCGACTACCACGTCGCCCGGCACCTGTGCGACATCGAGGCCATCGACACCTACGAGGGTACCGACACGGTGCAGGCGCTGATCGTCGGCCGGGACATCACCGGGTACAACGCCTTCGTCCCGGTGGCCGCGGGCCGCTGACCGTCGAGGAAGGGAGCAGTCATGGACAGCGCGCCGCTGCTGGAGGGGCTGCACGTCGTCGATCTCGCCAGCTTCATCGCCGCCCCGGCGGCGGCCACCATGCTCGGTGACTTCGGCGCCGATGTCGTCAAGGTGGAACCACCACGCGTCGGCGACACCTACCGCGCGCTCAGCCGCGTGCCGCCGAATCCGCAGGTCGAGGGGGTCAACTACCCCTGGCAGCTGGACAACCGCAACAAGCGCAGCATCGCCCTGAACCTGAAGTCGCCCGGGGCCCGGCCGGTGCTCGAACGCCTGGTGGCCTGGGCCGACGTGTTGGTGACCAACTTCCCGCCGCGGACGCGGGCGAAGCTGGGCCTGGAGTACGAGGATCTGGCGCCGCTCAATCCACGGCTGATCTACGCCGACGTCACCGGCTTCGGCGAGGCGGGTCCGGACGCGCACCTGCCCGGCTTCGACGTGACGGCGTACTGGGCGCGCAGCGGCCTGATGGACGTCACACGCCAGCGCGACGCGCCGCCGGCGATGAACGTCTTCGGATCGGGCGACCACGCGACCGCGGTCACCCTGTTCGCCGGGATCATGACCGCCCTGTACCGGAGGGAGAGGACCGGCCAGGGCGCACGGGTGACGGCGTCGCTGCTGGCCGAAGGCGCGTGGGCGGCCGGCATGTGGCTGCAGGCCATCCTGGTCGGCGCGAAGAACCCCCGCCCGGTCGACCGGCTCCATCCGCCGAACGCGCTGGCGAACGCGTACCGCACGGCGGACGACCGCTGGGTACTGCTCGCCTTCGCCAACGAGGACAAGCAGGTCCCGCTGTTCCTGAAGGCCATCGGCCACCCCGAGGCGGCGGAGGATCCCCGCTACGCCGACACCGCGAGCCGCCGTGCCAACGCCGCCGAGATCGTCGCCCTGCTGGACAAGACCTTCGAGAGTCGTCCCCTGGCCGAGTGGCGCGAGCTGCTCGACACCGCGGGCCTCACCTACGGAGTCGTCCAGACGCTTGAGGAGTGCGCCCACGACCCCCAGCTCGTCGCCAACCGGATCGTCGTGCCGGTCGAGGACGGCAGCGCCGAGCCGCCCCTGACCGTCGACAGCCCCGTACGGCTGGACCAGGAACGGAAGGTCCCCCCGCGTCCGGCCCCGGACCTCGGCGAACACACCGAATCCGTGCTGCGTGACCTGGGCTTCGACGCTGCCGGAATCGAGGACCTGCGCAGGGCGGAGGCAATCACCTGAAGCCCTGCCCCCGGGCGGGGCACCGCGAAACCGCGATCACACCGCCGAGGCGCGCGCCGCCTCAAGGACGGAGCAGCAACAGGGGGAGAAAGGAGTCCCCACCATGACCGAGGCCACCGACACTCCGACCGTGCGCACCACGGAACACGATGCCACGCTGGTGATCACCATCGACCGGCCGCAGGCACGCAACGCCATCGACGGTGCCACCGCCCGGGCACTGGCTGCCGCCCTGGACCGACTCGACGCCCGCGACGACCTCCTGATCGGCATCCTCACCGGTGCGGGCGGCACCTTCAGCGCCGGCATGGACCTCAAGGCGTTCGCCGCCGGAGACACCCCGATCGTCCCCGGCCGGGGCTTCGGCGGCGTCACCCGCGCCCAGCTCACCAAGCCCCTGATCGCCGCCGTCGAAGGCTACGCGCTGGGCGGCGGCACCGAGATGGCCCTCGCCTGCGACATGGTCGTGGCCGCCCGCGACGCCACCTTCGGCCAGACCGAGGTCCACTACGGACTCGTCCCGCCCGAAGGAGGCATGATCCGGCTGCCCGAACGCATCCCCCGCAACATCGCCCTGGAACTCCTGCTCACCGGCGATCCCCTGCCCGCCGAGCGCGCCGAGCGGCTCGGCCTGGTCAACCACCTCACCGAACCCGGCCAGGCGCTCCGTCAGGCCCTGGACCTCGCCGCCCGCATCGCCCACAACGCCCCCCTGGCGGTGGCAGCCGTCAAACGCTGCATCGACCAGCGGACGTCCTTCCGCGACCAGGACGCCTTCCAGGAACAGGACCGGATCGTCGCGCCCGTCCTGGCGTCCCAGGACGCCAGGGAAGGCGCCCGTGCCTTCGCGGAGAAGCGGCCACCGCACTGGCAGCGCCGCTGATCCCCGGCGCGGCCCGGTGGCCCACCGCACCTGTGGCGGACCACGGCCGGGCCACCGGGCGCAGCCGGCCCACCGCACCCGACGAGATCCCAGGCCACACCATGCGCACCCGAGACGTGACCCAACAGCTCACCACCCCACTGGACGCTCCCGCCTACCCCCGCGGCCCGTACCGCTTCACCGACCGGGAGTACTTCACCATCGTCTACCGCACTGACGAACGGGCCCTGGAACGCCTCGTCCCCGCGCCCCTGCGGGTCGCCGAGCCGACGGTGCGCTTCGAGATCATGCGGATGCCCGACACCACCGGACTGGGTGACTACGCCGAGTCCGGCCAGGTGCTCTCCGTCGAGTACGAGGGCGAGCGCGGCGAGTACGTCCTGGCGATGTACGTGGACAGCATGCCGGCCATCGCCAGCGGCCGCGAGATCAGCGCCTACCCGAAGAAACTCGGCGCCCCGAGACTGACCGTCGACTCCGACACCCTGGTCGGCACCCTCGACTACGGCTCCCTGCGCGTCGCCACCGCCACCATGGGCTACAAGCACGCCCCGCTCGACGCCGGCCGGGCACGGGAGGAGATCTGCCGGCCCACCTTCATGCTGAAGATCCTGCCCGGGTACACCGGCCGGCCGCGCATCTGCGAACTGGTCCGCTTCCGGATCGAGGACATCACCGTCAAGGGCTCCTGGACCGGCCCCGCCCGGCTGCAGCTCTTCCAGCACGCCCTGGCGCCGCTGGCGGACCTTCCCGTCCTGGAGGTCCTCTCCGCCGCCCACATCCTGACCGACCTCACCCTGCCGTCCCCCGAAGTCGTCCACGACTACCTCACGGCAGCACCCCAGGAGTCATCATGAACGGCACTCCCGCCGCCACCGGCGCCACCATGGACGACTTCCGGCACGTCACCGTCATCGGGGCCGGTGTCATCGGCGCGTCGTGGGCCGCCCTGTTCCTCGCCAGGGGCCTGGCCGTCACCGTGAACGACCCGCTCCCCGACGTGGCCGAGCGCACGCGCGACCAACTGCGGGAGGCCGTCCCGGCGCTGAAGGCACTGGGCCTGCCCACCGCCGATCTCGACCGCGCTCTGCGCTTCGAGGCCGACCTCGGCCAAGCGCTCGCGGACGCGGACGTGGTCCAGGAGAACGGCCCGGAGCGCCTGGACTTCAAACAGGACCTCTTCGCCCGGATCGAGCAGGCCGCGCGTGCGGACACCCTGCTGCTCAGCTCCACCTCCGGCATTCCCGCCAGCGCGATGGCCCTGGAGATGAAGCAACCGGGACGGCTCGTCATCGGCCACCCGTTCAATCCGCCGCACCTCGTCCCGCTGGTCGAGGTGGTCCCCGGCGAGCAGACCGATCCGGACACGGTGCGGCGCGCCGTCGCCTTCTACACTGCCCTCGGCAAGAAGCCGCAGGTGCTGCGCAGGCAGGTGCCCGGATTCGTCGCCAACCGGCTGCAGGCCGCGTTCTTCCGCGAGGCGGTCGACCTCGTCGTCCAGGGCGTGGTGACCGAGCAGGAACTCGACGACATCGTCACCTCCTCCCTCGGCCTGCGCTGGGCCGTCGCCGGTCCCTTCCGCAGCTTCCACCTCGGCGACGGCCCCGGCGGCCTGCCGGACTTCCTGCAACACCTGGGGCCCGCCCTGGAAGACCTGTGGCGCGACCTCGGCACCCCGGCACTCGACGAAGCGACCGTCGAACTCCTCTCCGGACAGGCCGACTTCGGCGCGACCGTCGAAGAACTGGAGGGCGCGCGGGACGAGGCGCAGATCAGGGTCATGCGCGCCCTCGGCGACGGCTGACGTGGCGGAAGGTCGACCGAGTGCCGTCTCAAGGGGCAATCAGGAGCGACGAGCCGAGGTACTGGACGGCGAGCAACGCCACCTCGAGATCGGTCCGCTGTTCCTGGACCGTGCGCCCCATGGCCTCCTCGGCCTTCCGGATGCGGTACTGCACGGTGTTCTTGTGGAGGATCTGCCGACGTGCGGTGGCGGTGTAGCTGCCACCGGTGTCCAGGAAGATCTGCACGGTCTCCCGCAACCGCGCGCAGGGCTCGTCGTCGACGGCCAACGGACCGAGAACGCTCCGCACCCAGATCCGCATGTCGTCGATGTTCGTACACATCAGGGCGATCGGAGCGACACGGGAGTAGGCAGTGAACCGAGCCCCCGAACTCGACGCCGTGGCCAGCTCCTGTGCACACAGAGCCTGCCGATACGTCCAACGGAACCCCTCGACACCGGGCTCCAGCCGCCCGGCGCACACACGCATGGACGGGTCGCCGTCCTCGGCCACACCCCACATCCGTTCAAAGGAGACCTCACCGTCCCAGCCGAACGGCAACCAGGCCCAGCACGACGCCTCATCACGAGGAATGAACAACGGCCTTGCGGAGCAGTTCAATTCATCGGCGATGGCGCTGGTGATCCGTTCGAGCCGGGCCAACCCCGCACTACCGTGCGTCGGCACGGGCAGCCAGGCCACCAGCCCGAGGTGCATCTGCCTGAGCCGGTAGCCAAGCGTCGATTCCGCCCAGTCGACGTCGACCTCCTGCCCGGCAAGAATCTCCCGCACCCGCGCGGCGCGCCCCGCGGTCTGGCTCAGCAACCAGTGATCCCGCTCCAGCTGGTAGAGCTCGATGACACGCTCGGTCACCTGGTCGATGTAGCCGAAACTCACCGTCAACGTGCGCCAGACCGTCGCGGCGAAGAGGTCCTCCTCGACTCCCTGACCGTGGAGTTCCTCCAGACACCACTGCAGGAAGCGCCAGTGTCCGATCCGGTAGGCCCTGACCAGCGCACTGATGGGAACATTCCGCTGCGCCAGCCTCCTGGCGTACTCCAGGGCCGCCACGGGCCCCTCGACCTTGTCCAGGGGTATGTCGTTCTCGAAAACGTGCAGCAGCGTTGCGACGTTTTCCGCGACACTTGCGTGCAGGAGTTTGAGGACGGGCTCGTCGCCCCTGAGCTCCGGGATCTCAGCAAGCACGTAATCCCATACGTCGCGACTGACGTCCGGTACACGCGACCCTACGTTCGCCGCAACCACGGAAAGTGTTTTCCCTGCCTCGGGAATCCCCGTGCCCACGCCACCACGCTACCCGGCTGACGTCGAAACGACGCGGCAGCCGGCAACCGGCTTCGCAGCGCACCCGGTGGTTGGCCCGGGGTCACCTGTGTGGCGCAAACGGCTGCCCGCGAGCCCGCGGGCGGCCGTTACGGTCGACTCATGAGAGCTGCCGTCCTTGTCGAGGAAGGGGCCGTGCCCCAGATCGGTGACTTCGCCGATCCGCAGGCCAGGGAGGGCCAGGTCGTGGTGACGGTGACCGCAGCCGGTGTACACCACCTTGACCTGGAGAAGGCGTCCGGTGCGTATGGCGTACCCGTGTTCCCGTACGTGGTCGGGTCCGACGGGGTCGGGCGGACAGCCGACGGGCGCCGCGTGTACTTCGACGCCCCGGTGTCCCCCTATGGATCGTGGGCCGAGCGGACCGTGGCTCCGGAGGCGAACCTGCTGGACCTCGCGGAGGGTGTGGACGATGTGACCGCGGCGGCACTCGGCCACACCGGGCTGGCAGCCTGGTGCGCCCTGAGCTGGCGGGCCGGGCTGCAGCCAGGCGAGTCGGTGCTGGTGCTGGGCGCGAGCGGGGCGTTGGGGTCCGTGGCGGTGCAGGCGGCCAAGGCACAGGGCGCCTCACACGTGATCGCCGCCGGCCGCGACCCGGACCGGCTGCGTCGCGCGCGCGAGCGGGGCGCGGACGCCACCGTCGTGGTCGACGCCGGCACGAATCTCTCAGCCGCCTTCCGCACGGCCGCCGGATCACACGGGATCGACGTCGTCATCGACACACTGTGGGGTGAGCCCGCCCTGGCGGCCCTGCAAGCGGTCTCGCGCGGCGCTCGCCACATCCAGATCGGCAACTCCGCCGCAGCCACGATCGAACTGCCCGCGGCGATGCTGCGCTACAACGCTCTGCAGATCCTCAGCTTCACGATCACGGATGTCCCCCTCGAAGCACTCCGCACCGCCTACCGGAACCTGACCGAGCAGGCCGCTGAAGGAAAGATCTCCGTCGACACAAAGGCGCTCCCGCTCGCGGACGTTGCCACCGCCTGGGAGCAGCAGAGGCGGGGAGCCCCCGCGAAGCTGGTGCTCACCCCGTGACCGGTGCCACGGCCGGTGCAAAGCCCGCACCCGCGTGGCCGTGGGTCTCAAACGGCCCGCACCGCAAGGTCGGGGCCCGCCTTGTGGCGTCGGAACACGTTGTCCCGCGTGCCGTGGCAGCCGGGCTCCTCCTCGTTGTTGCTGCTCCGGCGGCGCCGGCCCGGCTGCTGATCACCCCGCTGCCAGGGGCGCCGGATATCCCGGAGGGACAGCACCCGCATCACGACCACCAGGACGACGAGCCCGGGCCTGACCGCGTACCGGCGCGGCGGCGGGTTCGCCGGCTACCGCGAGCTGTTCCGCGCCAAGGTCAGCGGCACCGCCCCGGCTCATGAGTGGAACGGGTCACCAGCCCGGGCGAAGTACGCGACCGGGTTCTCGGCGGGACGATCGCCGAACTGGTCGGACTCGGCTGACTCGGGGCCCGGGCCGCCGGGTGCGCGTCGCAGCGGCGGCCGGCGTGCGGCGGCTGCGTGTCC
>NZ_JAHSQD010000489.1 GCF_020103755.1 Streptomyces sp. LS1784 | reverse complement strand
GGCCGGCTCGACGGCACCGCCCTTGACCGGCTCCGCCACGCCGCCCTTGGCCACCCCATCGGCACCGGGCCGGAGCGCGATGGTCCGGCTGTCGGCCACCCCGGCCTTCCCGGCCGCCTGCTCGCCTCCCGCGACGCCCTCCCCCGCGAGCGCCGCACGGGCCGCCGCCGCCATCTCGGCGGCGTCCGCGTACCGCTCCTCGGGTTTCTTGGCGAGCGCCCGGGCGACCAGCGCCCGCACCGGCGCCGGGAAGGTGTCCGGCAGTTCCGGCACCGGCTGGTTGACGTGCTTGAGCGCGATCTGGAGCGGCCCGTCACCGGAGTACGGCGGCTCGCCGACCAGCAGCTCGTAGCAGACCACGCCGATCGAGTAGAGGTCGGTGGCCGGCCCGAGGTCCGCGCCCTCGGCCTGCTCCGGGGACATGTAGAGCGCGGTGCCGATGATCGAGAACGGGGCGGTGAGCTTGGTACTGGCGAGGGCCCGGGCGATGCCGAAGTCGGTGATGGCCACCCGCCCGTCGGTGCGCACCATCAGGTTGGACGGCTTGATGTCCCGGTGCACGATCTCCCGCTGGTGCGCGGCGTGCAGCGCGTCCAGGGCGCCGGCCACCAGGCCGAGGGTGCGCTCGACGGTCATCGGGCCGGTGTCCCTGAGCACCCGGTCCAGTGGGCGGCCGTCGATCAGCTCCATGACGATGTAGGCGCAGCGCTCCTCGCCGTCCCCGCCGCTCTCGCCGTAGTCGTGGACGCCCACCACGCCGGGGTGGTCGACCGCCGCGACCAGCTGGGCCTCGCGGCGGAAGCGCTGGGCCGAGGTGTCGTCCTCCAGCAGCTCCGAGCGCAGGATCTTGACCGCGACCCGCCGCGCCAGCACCGTGTCCTCGGCCTTCCAGACCGAGCCCATGGCGCCGCCGCCGATCTTCTCGACCAGCTCGTACCGCCCGCCGAGCACGGTGCCCGCCCCGCTCATACTCCTGCTCCCCCGTGTCGTGACCCGCCCCGGCAGGTCGTCGGCACACAGTGTGCCAGAGCGTGTCGCGGGCTCAGCAGTGCAGGCCCGAAAAGGAATTGGGCACGAGTTGTCATTCTTTGAGGAAGTATCGGACGCGGTCCGCTGCTTCCCGGACGGCCGCGACGACCGCCTGGGGCCGGTCGGCCTGGATGGTGTGACCGGCGCCGTGGACCGAGCCGTGCGTTCCCCGGACGGCATTCGTCGCGATGCCCCTCTGCAGGGCGGTCCAGCGGACGCGCATCGCCCTGGGCAACCCCTGGGTCGCGCTCAGGACCACCAGCGGCACCTCGGGCGGCGGCGCCACGGCTCGGCGCCGTCGGATCTCAGGGACGGCAGTGGCGGTCAGCCGATGCTCGGCGAGGATGGTCCGCCGCTGGTGCCGGTACGCGATCACGGCCGCCTCGGCCCGGTCGAGCACCTCCGCCGGTCCGGGCGACGTCGGCGCCGATCCCGGCCCGGTCGTACGCCACGACCCGTCCGCACCGGGCGAGTTCGGGCAGGCCATCCGACCAGGTGAGCGCCGATGTTCCGGAGCCTGCGATCAGCACCACCGGGGCGACACCTCCCTGGCCTGCTTCCGACCAGCGCAACGCCCGCCCGCCGCGGTCCAGTTCGCCGGTGCGCACGCCGCCGGGCAGGTGCTCGCCGAGCGCCCGCGCGATGGCCTCCTGGACGCCCCGCAGGCCCGGCCCGGCCGGTTTCCCCCACCCGCCCCGACTGGTGTTGACGCGCGTCCCCCCTGAATCCGTCGTTCGCCCCTGCTTGCCCGGCCCTGGCCAGGAACGGCCTGCGACCGGCCGAGCAGGCGTCTGGTCAGCCGGTCGGCAGGAAAATCGGTCCGCCGGTCAGCCAATCGGCCGGTCCACCGATCGGCCGCCCGGCCTCAGGTCGGCAGGACGGCCTCAGGTCGGCAGGACCCGCTTCAGCACTCCGAGCAGCGCCTCCCAGTGCCGCTCGGTGGCCGCCGCGTCGTAGCGGCTGGTGTCGGCCTGGGTGTAGCCGTGCAGGGCGCCGGCGTAGACCTCCGCCCGGAACCGGACGCCGGCGGCGGTGAGGGCCGCGGAAAGCCGGTCGATCTGCTCGGGCGGCAGCGCGGGGTCCTCGTCCGCGTGGCCGAAGTACAGCTCGGCGGTGATCCGGTCGGCGCCCAGGTGCGGGCTGTCCGGGCTCTCCGTGGCGAGGCTGCCGCCGTGGAATCCCGCCGCGACGGCGATCCGGTCGGGGTGGCTGGCGGCCGTGCGCAGCGCCAGCAGGGCTCCGCGGCAGTATCCGGTCAGGCCGACCGGGCCGTCCTGGACCAGCGGGGACTCGGCGAGCCAGCGCAGGTACGCGTCCGCGTCGCGGGCGGTCACCTCCGGGGTGAGGGTGTTGAGCAGCGGGACGAGCTTGGCGAAGAGTTCGCCGGCCTGGTCCACGTCGATGAGCTCCGGCAGTTCGACGACCGGCGCGCGACCGTTGCGGTAGTAGAGGTTGGGGACGAGCACGGTGTATCCGGCCGCGGCCAGGCGGTCGGCCATGCTCTCCATGTGCGGCCGGAGCCCGAAGGCGTCCGTGTAGAGGATGACGCCCGGGTGGGCCCGGTCGTCGTCGGGGTGGGCGAGGTAGGCGTCGGCGGTGCCGTCCGCCGTCGGGATGTCCACGAGGGTTCCGCGCACGGTCATGGTGAGGGACGCTCCTTCCGGTTCGTCCGGCAGCGTATCCGGTGGGCCCGCCGCCCGCCCAAGCGCTTTCGCCACAGTGGGCCCGTGTTTCGCCCGGAGGGAACACCGCGGCCCCGCGGCCGCGTTGAGCGGGCATGGGGTTGATCGTGGGTGTGTCGGCGGCGGTCGCGGCGGTGCTGGGGCTCGTCCTGCTGGCGGCGTGGCAGGTGTGGGGCGAGTCCTCGTCACGGCCGCGAGGGCGCGGACCCGGCGCCGGGACGGGCGCCGGCGGGCTGGAGGAGCTGCACGCGCTGTTCAGCCCGGGCAAGCAGGTGCAGGTCGAGCAGAAGCGGGAGCAGCTCGCGCAGCGGGACGACGCACGGGCCGGAGCGCCGCCGCACCTCGGCGTGGACCTGGACCGGGGTGTGGCGGTGCTGCCCGGCGGGGCCGGGGGACGGGCGCCCGGCCCCGCGCCGCGCACGGGAAGCCGAACGGGTACGGCTGGTCAGTCGCCCCGGTAGACGGGCGCTCAGGCGCCCCAGGTACGGGAACAGAGGACCAGCCGGTAGCCGTCCGGATCGGCTATCGTCACGCCGCACTCGTCCCAGTACGGGTTGTGGGCCTCGACCCGAGTGCCGCCGGCTTCCTCCAGCCGGGCGACCAGGCCTTCGCCGACCGGGGTGCCGAGGTAGACGACGAACAGGTCATCCACCGTCGGGGTGGGCTCCAGCGGCCGCTCAGGGTCGTGCGTCAGCTCGAAGTGCCAGCTGCCGTCGGGTGGGCCGACCATCAGCAGGTCGTGCTTGCCGGACACCCGCTCGGTGCTGCGCCACTGCACGGCGAGGCCGAGGCCGCCGACGTAGAAGCGCTCGGCCGCCGCGAGGTCGCGCGAGGGGCGGGCGATCCGGACCCGCATGGTGGAATCGATCACGCCGGTGACCATAGCCGATGCCACCGACAGCGAACCATGCTGTGCGGCAGGATTGTGGACGGGCCGTCAGACCCGCCGCAGGCGCTCCTCGTCGGAGGTCCGCGGGCAGGACGGCCATGGCTGCGGCGACGGAGGCGCTGACAGATAACAGATTTCGAAATCTGTTATCTGTCATCTGTTGGCTGTCAGCTGTTGGCCGTCATCTGAAATCCGTCGGCTGAACCCGTTCGCCGCCCACCGTCGACCGACCGCCTCCGGCCGTGCACCCACCGTCCACCACCCCGGTCCGCCGCCGCCCCCTTACTCCACTCGTGGGAGAGTGGTTGCAGCGAAGGGAGCGCGAACGTGCTGATGGACAAGGTGGCGGAGATACTCGCCGAGGCGTCGGCCGAGGCGGTGGAGCCGCGTTTCCGGGCGCTGGCCGCCGGCGAGGTGATGGAGAAGGCTCCCGGCGAGGTCGTGACGGTCGCCGACCGCGAGGCCGAGGCGATCATCGCCCGCCGGCTGCACGAGCTGCTGCCCGTCCCCGTGGTCGGCGAGGAGGCGGTCGCCGCCGACCCCTCGCTCGCCCTGGCCCTGCACGACGAGCCCGCCGTCTGGCTGGTCGACCCGGTGGACGGCACCGCCAACTTCGTCGCCGGCCGACCGGAGTACGCCGTGATGTGCTCCCTGGTCCGCTCCGGCCGGACGGTCGCCTCCTGGATCTGGCAGCCCGCCACCGCCACCACCTACTGCGCCGAACTGGGCTCCGGCGCCTGGCGCGACGGTGTACGCCTGACCCGCCCCCCGGCGCCGAAGGACGTCGCGAAGCTGCGCGGCTCGGTCAAGAGCCGCTACCTCGACGCCGAGCACCGCCGCCGGCTCCAGGACAACATCGCGGCCTTCGGTGAGATCTCCCCCGGCCGGCACGCCGCCGGGATCGAGTACCCGGACGTCATCGAGGGCCGCTTCGACTTCATCCTCTACTGGCGCACCCTCCCCTGGGACCACGCCCCCGGCTCCCTGCTGGTCACCGAGGCCGGCGGCGTCTCCGCCCGCCTGGACGGCGTCCCCTACCGCCCGGAGGCCCCCGGCTGCGAGGACGGTCTCCTGGTCGCCGCCGACCCCGACACCTGGGAGCTCACCCGGTCGACCCTCCTGAGCGACTGACCCCGGGGCTCTGCGCGCCGGGAGCCGCCGCACACCTGGCCACCCACCCGTTACCCCGCCCGCCCTACCCCGCCCGCTCGCCCGCCACCTTGTGGCCGGCGCCCACCACCTCCCGCAGCAGCGCGCCGACCTCCCCCACCGTGGTGTGGGGGTTCAGCAGCGTGAGCTTCAGCCGGACCCGCCCCGGGCCCTCGCCCGGGAGTTCGGTGCGGCCGATCACCGCCCGGCCGGTGCGCAGCAGCAGGCGCCGCAGGCGGCCGTTCGTCTCGTCCAGCACCGCCTCGTCCGTCACACCGGGCGGCCGGTAGCGGAAGAGGATGGCAGTGAGCACGGGCTCGGCGTGGAGTTCGAGCGCCGGGTCGGTGCGGACGGCGTCTGCGGCGGCGCGGGCGAGGTCGTGGCAGCTGTCGACCAGCCGGCCGAGTCCGTCGCGTCCGAGGGTGCGCAGGGTGACGGCGAGTTTGAAGGCGTCGGCCCGACGGGTGGTGCGCAGCGAGCGGCCGAGCAGGCTGGGGTAGCCGGCCTGCTCGTCGTCGGCCGGGTTGAGGTACTCGGCGCGGCGGGCGAGCGACGCGTAGGTCTCGGCGCGGCGCACCAGGAAGACCCCGGCCGCGGCCGGCTGCCAGCCGATCTTGTGCCAGTCGAGGGAGACCGAGTCGGCGCGGGCGATGCCGTCGAGCAGTGGGGCGAGCCGGTCGGAGAGCAGCGCCCCGCCGCCGTACGCGGCGTCCACGTGCAGCCAGGCGCCGTAGCGTCCGGCGAGGTCGGCGGTGGCGGGTAGCGGGTCGATGGCTCCGGTGTCGGTGGTGCCGGCGGTGGCGACCACGGCGATCGGGGTCCGTCCGGCCCGGCCGGCCTCGGCCATCGCCCGTTCCAGTTCGTCCTCCCGCATCCGCAGTCCGCGGTCGACCGGGACGGGGATGACGGCCCGCTCGCCGAGGCCGAGCAGGGCGGCGGCGCGCTGGACGGAGAAGTGCGCGGCCTCGGAGGCGAGGATGCACGGCCGGACGCCGGCCGGGATGCCGTCCAACTCGACGATGCCGTCGAGCTTCTGGTCGCGCGCCAGCATGAGCCCCATGAGGTTGGACTCGGTGCCGCCGGAGGTGAGGACGCCGGCGGATCGCTCCGGGTCGTAGCCGACCAGCCCGGCGATCTCGGCGAGCAGTGCGCTCTCCAGGGCGGTGGCGGCGGGAGCCTGGTCCCAGGAGTCCTGGGAGGGGTTGAGGGCGCTGACCGCGAGGTCGGCCGCGGCGGCGACGGCGAGCGGCGGGCAGTGCAGGTGCGCGGCGCAGGCCGGGTCGGCGGGGTCGGCGGCGCCGTAGGCGAGCAGTTCGGTGAGCCGGGCGAGCGCGCCGGGTCCTTCACTGGTGGCCAGCGCGTCGTCGACGAGTGCGGCGATCTCGGCCGGGCTGCCCGCCGGAAGCGGCCCGGAGCGCATGGCGGTGCCCGTCTCCAGCGAGTCGAGGACGGTGGCCAGCAGTGGTCCGAGCGCGCCCGGCCCGGCCGCGCCGCCCGCCAGGGCGTCCATGGCGGAGCCGTCCCCGGGGAGCCGGGCGGCGCCATCCCCGGGGAGCCCCG
>NZ_JAHSQD010000488.1 GCF_020103755.1 Streptomyces sp. LS1784 | reverse complement strand
GACCGCGCGCTGCTGGAGCGGCTGGGCGAGGACGCCCGGCAGTCCCACGCCGTGCTGGCCGCGGCCGTCGGCGCGCCCGAGTCCACGGTGCGCCGTCGGCTGCACCGGCTGGACGGGGCCGGGCTGCTGCGCACCCATGCCACCGTGGACCCGCGGCTGCTCGGCATGGCCGTGGACGCCAACCTCTGGCTGGACGTGCCGCCCGGCCGGCTCGCCGAGGTCGGTGCGGTGCTGGCCCGCCACCCGCAGGTGCACGGGGTGTTCGCCACCAGCGGCCCGGCCGACCTGCTGGCCACGGTGTTCTGCCCGGACCACGGCGAGCTGTACCGCTTCCTCACCGGCACCCTCGGCCCGCTCGGCGTCGCCCGGGCCGAGACCACCATCACCGCCCGGGCGGTGAAGCGGGCGGGAGTCCTGCTCCGGCAGCCGCCCCGGCGGCCGTGAGGCGTGTCGGGAGGATTCCCGCGGGGGAGCACGGCGGAGAGGAGGCCGCCGGGGACCCGGCCGGCCGGCCGTTACCTGCGGGGTAATCGACGCCCGCCGCTCCACCGGGCAGGGTGGTGGCACCCGGCGAGGCCGCCACGGCCCCGGGCTCCCACCCCCTGACAGGAGGCGATCCGCCATGTCCGCCCACGCGAACACCCTCACGCCCGCCCGGCCCGGTTCCGCCTTCTCGCTCCGGACGGTGCGCGGTGCCCTCGCCCTGGACGCCCTGGTCACCGGCGGCAACGGCCTGGCCTACCTGGCCTTCTCCGGCCCGCTCGGCGAGCTGCTCGGCGCCGGCCGCACCACCCTGGTCGACATCGGGCTCCTGCTCCTCGGGTACGCGCTCGCGGTCGGCGCGCTGGCCGCCCGCCGACGGCCGCCGGTGTTCGGGGTGCGGACCGTGATCGACCTCAACCTGGCCTGGGTGGTGCTCAGCCTGGTCGCGATGGAGCTGTGGCTGGAGCCGACCACCGCCGGCTTCGTCTGGATCCCGGCGCAGGCCGCGACGGTGGCCCTGTTCGCCGTCCTCCAGTTCACCGCCCTGCGGCGACAGGCCCGCGAGCAGGGCTAAGGGCCTGTCTTCAAACTCGCGTCTGCGGGGCGGCGTTGGGGCACGCACCTCGCCGCGTTGTCGTCGGTCGCCAATGGCCCCCAGCCTTCGGCCGGGAGGTGCCCCCACCGCAGTGGCTCCCTCCTCCGCCTTGCGATGCACGCACCCCAACGCCGCCCCGCCCGCCCTCCGGGCGGACGACGGGAGTTTGAAGACAGGCCCTAACGCTCCGGCCCGACCACGGACTGCAGGAACCGCACCGTCTCCGCGTCGGCCGGCAGGAAGGTCTCCATGGCCAGCTCGGAGACGGTGACGTCCAGCGGCGTGTTGAAGGTCGAGATGGTGGAGAGGAAGGAGAGCACCCGCTCCTCGTGCCGGATCCGCAGCGGCAGCGCGAACGGGAACCCGTCGGCGGCCGGACCGGCCGTCCGGTCCTCGGCCTGACCGTCCGCCGGGGACCCGACCGGCTCGGGGTAGCCGCGGACCTCCTCGTACAGCCGGCGCAGAGGCTCGGCGCGGACCAGTTCCAGCTGCCGTTCCATCCGCTCCAGCAGGTGCCGCCGCCACTGCCGCAGGTTGACGATGCGCGGTGCCAGCCCGTCCGGGTGCAGGGTGACCCGGATCGCGTTGAACGGCGGCTCCAGCAGGTGCGGGGCGACGCCGTCCACGAGCAGTCCGAGCGAGCGGTTGGCCGCCAGCACCCGGAAGGACCCGTCGACCACGACCGCCGGGTACGGGTCGTGGGCGGCCAGCAGCCGCTCCAGCCCGCCGCGCAGCGCGGCCATCGACGGGTCGTCCAGCGGCGTCTCGGGGTAGTGCGGGGCGTAGCCGGCCGCCAGCAGCAGGGTGTTGCGTTCGCGCACCGGGACGTCCAGCTGCTCGGCCAGCCGCAGCACCAGCTTCTGGCTCGGCCGGGAACGGCCGTTCTCGACGAAGCTGAGGTGGCGGGCAGAGGAGTCCGCCCGCAGCGCCAGTTGCAGCTGGCTGAGCTGCCGTCGTTCCCGCCAGCCGCGCAGCAGCGGGCCGACGCCGGTTCCCGTCGGGCTGCCCATGCCCGCCATGATCGTCATGGCCCAGGACGGTACTCGAACGGGCCCGGTCGGCGGGAGGGGGCGCTCTGAAAGGGGGGGCGCGATGGGGTGGTCGCGAGCGGGCTACCGGACTCAGACGCCGGTGCTCGACCCCGGGCGGATGACCATGAGGACCACGACCACGGCCCACAGCAGGTTGAACACTCCGGCGGTCATCGGCAGCATCTTCAGACCGCTGACGGCCTTGGCGTGCTGCTCGTCCGACGGGTCGAGATCGAGCGCGTCCACGGCGGCCTGCTGGCCGGGCAGCACGAAGAGCAGCAGCGCGAGCGCGGCGATCGCGGTCAGCACCATCGAGACGATCACCCAGGACTGTCCGAGCACGTCCATCACCTGGGCCAGGCCGATGCCCAGCACCGGAACCGCGACCCCGAGCAGCGCGTAGACCTGGGTGATCCGGTGCAGCACGCGCAGCACGCCGGCGTCGGAGGCCCGGTCCGGCCCGCCGGCCAGCGCGGCCTTCGCCCGGCGCGGGAACATGCTGACGGCCACCGCGACCGGGCCTATGAACAGGACCGACACGAGGACGTGCAGGCTCAGCAGGAACTTGGCCATGGCGGGGCACCCTTTTGAATCCGGTGGGCAGCTGGTCGGTGGGCACCCGCGTTCGGCGCGCCCACGACCAGGCACGCTAACACCGCTTATCCGCCGGCCCGCCGCGCGGGTGGGCGCCGGGGCCCGCCCCGGCCCCGCGGTCAGCCCGCCGCCGTGAGCTCCACGATCCGGGGCGGGGCGGTGCTGACAGCGGCGACGGCGGCCGCGTGCTCCGGGTCGCTCCAGTCGAGCAGGTGCAGGTCCTCGTACCGGCTGCGCAGTGGCGCGCCCGGCAGGACGGACAGTGGCAGGGCGGAGAGGTCGACCCGGCCGAGGGTGTCCAGAGTGGCCCGCCCGATCTTGATCAGCGACTCCTTGCGCACCCAGAGCCGCAGGAACGCCGCTTCCGGCTCCGGGTCGGCCTCGACCAGGGCGAGCTCGGCCGGGGCGAGCACCCGGCGGGCGACCGAGCTCAACGAGGCGCCCCGGCCGGACAGCTCGACGTCCACCCCGACCGGCTGGAGCCCGGCGCCGGCCGCGACCACGCCCCGGGTGTGCGACAGGCTCACGTGCACCCCGGGGTGGTCCGGCAGGTAGGGCTTGCCGTGGTCGGCGAGCCCGCAGTCCGGGCACTGCTGGGCGAGGACGAGGCCGGCCACCGGTACGCCGAGCAGCCGGGCGGCGCAGAGCCGGACCAGCAGGTGGCCGGCGGTGAAGTCGATC
Organism: Streptomyces sp. LS1784; assembly: GCF_020103755.1. Lineage (GTDB taxonomy): Bacteria > Actinomycetota > Actinomycetes > Streptomycetales > Streptomycetaceae > Kitasatospora. Next base: position 2,932 of record NZ_JAHSQD010000488.1, on the reverse strand, counting down.
CGCCCGGACTCGTGCCGGAAGCGCGCGGCGCGCTCCCGCTCCATGGCGGTCAGCAGGTGCTCGCCCGCCTCGGGGTGCCGCAGCACGGCGTCGGCGGACGTGACGGCGACGAGCGGCGCGCTCTGTTCCTGGGCCTCGGTGGTCATGGTTCAAAACTAGGGCCTCGCGGCCCGTCAGCGCCCGCCCGGGGGACGACTGCTCCGCATGTATGAATTTCGGATCAGATCTGAGGATCTGTAAGGTGCGAATAGTCCGTTTTTGGGTTGGATATCCCGGATCTATCAGATCGACAACATCCCGGCCGGGGCCACCGTCGTGGTGAACATGCTCGGGGACAGCCCGGTCGTCAACACTTACACCGGCACCGGCCTGGCCGGCGACCAGACCACCGACATGCGCTCGAAGCTCATGTACAACTTTCCGACCGCGACCTCGGCCCGGATCCTCGGCAGCGCCCAGTTCCAGGGCTCGGTCATGGCCGGCAACCCCGGCGGCACCACGACCATCGCCCAGCCGGGCATGAACGGCCGGGTGTACCTCGCGGGCAACCTGATCCGCACCGGCACCGGCGGCTACGAGATCCACAGCTACCCGTTCGACGGCGACCTGCCGGACTGCGCGGTGACGCCGAGCCCCTCGCCGACGGCGCCGTCCCCGTCGCCGACGTCGCCGAGCCCGACGTCCCCCTCGCCGACGGCCCCGTCCCCGACCTCTTCGTCGTCGACGTCGCCGAGCCCGATGTCCCCGGCGCCGACCTCGCCGTCGGCTGGTGCGACGACGTCGAGCGCCGGTCCGGCCCCGACCGGCCATCACCCGACCGATGAGCCGGCCGGCCACCACCCCGGTGGCGGCGGTGAGCTGCCCTCCACCGGTGCCGACAACGCCCCGGTGGTCTTCGGCCTGGCGGGCGTGGGCCTGCTCGGTCTCGGCGCGCTGGCGGTGCTTGCCGTCCGCCGCCGCGGCCGCCACGGCTGACGGCCCGTACGGTCGAGGAGCCGGGCAGCCGGGCAGCCGGACAGCGGCGCAGGCCACCCGAGTCGATCCGGCCGGGCGGCCTGCGCCGTTTCCGTCTCCGTCTCCGCCCGCGCGCCGTTCGCAGGCTCCGGCCGCCTACCGCCCGGCCGGGTAGTGGGCGAGGCCCGAGGCGAGCAGGCCGAAGGACCGTTCCACCGCCGCCTCGACCCGGGTCCGCACCGCCTCGGCCGGCTCCCCGGCCACCACGGCCCGCCGGACCTCGCCGAGCACCGCCCGGTGGGCCCCCGCGACGGCTCCGGCCAGGACCCGGGGGAGCGGGTCCTGGGGCTCGGCCCCCGACTCCTCGGCCAGGGCGGCCGCCAGTGCCGCCTCGGCCCGTTCGCCGAGTTCCAGCAGCCGGGCCCGCAGCGCCGCGCTGTCCTCGACGATCCGCCAGAACGCCGCCATCCCCGGGTTCAGCCCGACCGTCGGCTCCCCGCTCGCGAAGGCCGCCAGCAGGTCGGCCCGCACGGCGTCCACGGCGGAGCCGCCCGCCGGGCGGTGCCGGACCACTTCGGCCAGGTGGGCGACCACCTCCTCCTGCCGGTCGAAGAACAGGTCCTCCTTGGTCGGGAAGTAGTTGAAGACCGTGTTCGGCGAGACCCCGGCGGCCCGGGCCACCTCGACCACCGTGACCCGGTCGAACCCGCGCTCGGCGAACAGGCCCATGGCGGTGTCGGCGAGCAGTTCCCGGGTCTGCTGCTTCTTGAGTTCGCGAAGTCCCATGGCCGGATTCTATCCGCAGATCATGGTGTCACTTCAAACTTGCAGTGACACCAAAAATATCCGCTACGGTGGCGGCATGACCTTCACCTTCGGCATCTACCCCGGCGGACTGGTCGGTGACGACACCGGCGTGATCCTGCCCACCCGCCCCGACGACCCGGCCCGGACCACCGCCGCCCTGCGCGAACTCCAGGGCGGCGCGGCGGAGTTCCTGGTCCGCGCCTACCGCTCGTACCCGGGCGGCGAGCACACCCCCGAGCGGCCCGGGCAGTACGCCGTCGAGGGCCGCCGGCTCGACCTGGTGGTCCAGTACCGGGAGCGCAGCGGGGAGTTGGCCGGCTGGCTGGACTTCGTCCGGCGGACGGTCCGGACCGAGGGGCACCGCCTCGCCCTGCTCCAGATCTGCGAGGAGCCCAACCTCGACCTCCCGCCCGTGGACGGCAGCATCCCGAACGTCCGCCGGGCGCTGGTCGAGGGCGTGATCGCGGCCAAGGAGGAGGCGCTGGCCCGCGGATTCGGCCGCCTGGCCGTCGGCTTCAACGCGGTGCCCTCCTTCGGCCCCGCGGACACCTTCTGGTCCGAGCTCGGCCGGCTCGCCGACGAGCGCTTCCACCGCGCCCTGGACTACGTCGGCCTGGACTTCTTTCCGGACGTCTTCCGCCCCGTCCCGCCCGGACAACTCGCCGACGCGGTACGGGCGGTGCTCACCGGCTTCCGCCGGGAGTCGCTGCCCCGGGCCGGGATCGGGCCCGGCGTTCCGCTGCGGATCTGCGAGAACGGCTGGCCCACCGGCCCCGGGCGGAGCGAGGCGCGGCAGGCCGAGGTGGTGGCGGAGGTGGTCCGGACGGTGGCCGGGCTCGCCGCCGAACTCAACGTCACCGGTTACGCGTTCTTCGCCCTGCGCGACGCGGACAGCGCGGGCGCCGGACTGTTCCCGCACTTCGGCCTGCTGCGCGACGACTACACGCCCAAGCCCGCCTTCGCGGTCTACCGCGGACTGGTCGAGGAGCTGGCGAAGAGCGGCGAACCGGCCTTCGGTGCAGGCTAGTTCGTCTCGAAGAAGCGCTCCACGGTGCGGCGCTGGGCGGCGACGGCGTGCACCGGCTCGCCGATCACCCGGCCGGCCAGCGCGACGGCCAGTTCGCCGACGTCCTGGCGCAGCAGGCGGGCCGCCTCGGCCCGGTCGGCGGCG
>NZ_JAHSQD010000487.1 GCF_020103755.1 Streptomyces sp. LS1784 | reverse complement strand
GGCGGTCAGGTCCAGCAGGACGTAGCGGCCGCGGCGCAGCAGGGGCAGCAGCGTGCCGCCGCCGTGGACGGCGAGGTCGGGGGCGCGGGTCCCGGTGAGCGGGTGGGCGCCGGACGGTTCGGCGGGCGGGTAGTCGACGGCGAGTCCGGCGGCGCGCAGGGCCAGGGCGTCGGAGAACTCCGGCACCCCGCCGATGAGTTCGCCCAGCAGTTCCCGCATGGCGAGGTTCTCCGGGGCGTAGCTGGTCATCAGGCCGCTCTGCGCGCTGGTGCTGCGCAGCAGTTCGGCGCCGACCGGGTGGCGTTCGGTGTGGTAGCTGTCGAGCAGGCCGTCGGGGGCGGTGCCGGCGAGGGTCTGGGCGAGCTTCCAGCCGAGGTTGCCGGCGTCCTGCAGGCCGACGTTGAGGCCGGGGCCGCCGGCGGGGAAGTGGGTGTGCGCGGCGTCGCCGGCGAGCAGGACGCGGCCGTGGCGGTAGTGCTCGGCCTGGCGGGTGGCGTTGCCGAAGACGGAGATCCAGCGCGGGTCGCGCATGCCGAGGTCGGTGCCGGCGATCCGGCGCACCCGGGTGCGGAGTTCCTCGATGGTGGGGGCCTCGGGCGGTTCCTGGACGCTGTGCGCGTCGTTGCCGACCACCCGGTGGAGGCCGTCGGGCAGGGGGAAGACCATGACGGTGCCGTGCTCGTTGGAGCTGGAGTGCGCGGCGGGCGGTGCGTCGAGCGTGACGTCGGCCATCCAGGCCCATCGGGTGGCGGCCCTGCCGGGGAAGCCGATGCCTGCGGCGGCGCGTACGGTGCTGCGGCTACCGTCGCAGCCGACCAGGTAGGCCGCGCGTAGTTGCCGCTGCCCGGCGGGGGTGTCGACCGAGACGGTCACCGCGCCGTCGTGCTGGGTCAGACCGGTCACCCGGTGCTCGCGCAGCAGGCGGACGCCGACGGCCTCGGCGTGGGCGGCGATGAGTTCCTCGGTGCGGACCTGCGGCAGGACGAGGGTGAACGGGTAGGGCGTGTCCAGCCGGGAGAAGTCCATCCGGGTGGTGAGCGCGGCGAAGTGTCCGCTGGGCACCCGCAATCCTTCGGCGAGGAAGGGCTCCACCAGCCCCCGGGCGGCGAGCAGTTCGAGGGTGCGCGGGTGGAGGGTGAGGGCGCGGGAGTGCGGGTCGGGCTCGGCCCGGGTCTCCAGCACGGTCACGTCGACGCCGTGGAGCCGCAGCTCGCAGGCGAGCCAGAGCCCGACCGGTCCGCCTCCGGCGATGACGACCCCGTACGCGGTGTCCGGTGCGGTGGCGTGTGCGGCAGTGGCGTGTGCGGCAGTGGCGTGTGTGGTGGTGGTGCGTGCGGTGGTGTGCGTTCCTTCGGGCATGACGAAGCCCCCTTCTTGGTCAATGACCAATAGCGATGCCTCCAGTAGACTAGGTCAGTGACCAAGAAGCAAACCCCCGCCGCCCCGCGGACCCGGCTCGACCCGGCCGCCGTCGTACGCGCAGCGCTCGAACTGCTCGACGAGAAAGGCGCCGACGCCGTCTCCCTGCGCGGCACGGCCGAACGCCTCGGCGTACGGATGAACACCGTGCTGTGGCACGCCAAGACCAAGGCCCGGCTGCTGGAGCTGATGGCCGAGGCGATCGTCGCCGAGGTCCCGCTCACCGACCTGCCCGCGGCCCCGGACGAGCGCGTGCGCGAACTGGCCCGCCGATACCGCCGCAGCCTGCTCGCCCACCGCGACGGCGCGGCCGTCGTCGCGGGCACCTACGCCGCCGAGCCCGCGACCCTCGCCTTCGCCGAGCACGTCGTGGCGGCCCTGCTCGGCGCCGGACTCGACGAACGCCACTCCGCCTGGACGTTCTGGAGCATCCAGTACCTGACGCTCGGCCTGACGCAGGAGCAGCAGGCCCTCACCGCCTCCGGCGAGGAACACACCCTCGGCCCCGCTCTCGCCGCCGGCAGCTACCCCGCACTCGACCGGGTGGTGCCACACCTGGAGGACACGGCGTTCGACGAACGCTTCGAGTTCGGCCTCGACCAGCTGCTGCGCCCCCTCGGGCCGACCGGCGAGGCATGACGGGGAGGCGGAACAGATCGGGAGGCGGAGTGGACGGGGAGGCGGCAGGCGCGAGACGCCGGGAAGCCGCCCGTCGATCTGCCGCGCAGGACGGCGGCAGGCGGAGAGGACGGCGAAGCAGGCCAGGGATTCTCACCTGCGCGGTACGGGAGGTCCCCCCGGCTGTGATCGGGCAGATCCGCCCACAGGGCGTACTGGTACTGCCCTTCGCGCCGCTCTTCGGGGGCGGAGCGGTCGCCCGCCTGACCGTTTCCGGCGCCACCGCCACGGGCCCGTTCACCGGCTCCTCGGCGTTCATGCGCATGCGGCAGCAGCGCTACCAGGCCCCGCCCGTCGACGACTACCTGCCCGGCGACTGGCCCGGCGACGCCTCACAGGAGTACACGACTCTCAGCCCGTTCAAGGTCGTTGACGACTGGCTGGCGTCCTTCGTCGTGGGCCTGGCCGTACCCGACGTGTACTACCGGCGCAGCGACGGCGACGACATGACCAGCCTGTGGCTGTTCGACACGGGCGTCACGTCCTGGGCGACGGTGGACTTCGTGGACGGCGCGAGCCGGTACGAGGTTCGCCAGTCGGGTCCTCGTCGGATGTGGTCGGAGGTCGAGGAGATCCACCGGTGGTGGGAGAAGGAAGGCCGTCCGGGATTCGGGCGGTTCGGCCTGACCGTCGACGGGGGTGAGCACCGGGCATGGCTGGACGAGCCGGCCAACCTGCTGCCGCCCGTGCGGGGGCGAGGCTGACCTCCACCATGCCGTCCCGTATGCCCGCCGCGACGACATGGACGGCCAGGAACAGGCCGAGGGCACCGGCACCTGACGGCCTTCCGTTCGTGTCGGAGCCGGGTGGCAGGATCGGCGCATGTCTGACACCTACGCATGGACGCCGTACGACCCCGAGAAGCACGCCGACCTGCCAGGCCCGCCTGGTCTGCCGGTGCCGTACGGGCTCTACGCGGCCCTGCGCGAGCAGGTGGGCGGGGATCGCACCGCACGCGTCGCCGAACTGCTTCGGCCCTCGCTGGAGCTGCGCCCGGACGTCCCCGAGGACGCGCCCGGCTGGACGCCGGTCGGCCGGACGGGCGGACCCGCCGCACTGCCCGAGGACGTCGACTGGCCCGAGGGCGACCGCTACCCGATGGAACTGCTCGCCCAACTCGACTGCGCTCGGCTGGCGGCGGCCTTCCGGGCTGGGAGGAGCGGCAGGCCCTGGCCGCTGCCGGCCGACGGGCTGCTGCTGTTCTTCCACGACCTGTTCCCCGCCGATCCCGACGGGGAGAGCTGCGTCGTGCTGCACGTCCCGTCCGGCACACCGGAGCGTCCCGCTCCACCGGACCCGGACGGCCTGGAGCCACTGCCCGCCCGGCCGGTCCGGGCACGCTGGGCCCTGTCGGCGCCCTCGTACCTGGATGAGGAGCTCAGGGAGGTCTTCGCAGACGACTACCTGGACGCCATGGGCGTCTCGGACGCCTGCCGCGAGCACCTGGGCAGCGCCGACATCCGGCTCCTCGGATGGTGCGACAGCCACAACACCACCCGGCCCGACGGGCACCGGCCACTGCTGCAGGTCGAGGGCTCGGCGGCGGACGCGAGCTGGGGCGAACTCGTCAACGTCTCGGTCTGGATCACCGAGGAGGACCTGGCCGCTGGCCGCTTCGACCGGGTGCGCCACGGGGCGGAGGTCGCCTGAACCGCGCCCGAGCGCGAACGGCAGGGCGAGCCGGGCTGGGCCCGGCAGCAAGGGCACGGGTGGTGCTCGACGTCGTCGGATCTGGCACCCGAACTGGTCCTGCTGTTCAAGGCCAAGCACGTCCGCCGAAAGGATCAGACGGCCTTCGACACGGCCACGGTGCCCCCTGATCCTCGGTTCGGAGATCCCAGGGCGCGTTTCGAAAGTGCTGGTCACAGCCATTCGTTGATGGCTGTGACCAGCACCGTTGCTTCGTAGCGGACAGCGAGTTTGCAGTCTCGTGGCTACCGCGCGGTGGCGCTTGAGACGGTGGATCACCATCACGGTGCCGCCGAGGCCGATGCGGCGCCTGGCACTCACCCTTCGAGAACGGATCCGTCGCGACGGGCGACACCATCACGCCCGTCCTGGACCGGGTACCGCGAGGGCAATAGGGCCACCCGTCAGCTGCGCGAGCCACGCCGAGGCGGCCGCACGCACCTCCTGCGGGCGTTCACCGATCAGGCCGCGGGACGTGCCGACTGCAGGCATGCGGCGGAGCCGCTTGGCCGAACGGACGGGGCGTCAGCGCATGCCACCGGAAGCAAGGATGACATCCCCGGTGATCCAGCGCGCGTCGTCGGAAGCCAGGAAGGCCACCAGCGGGCCGTAGTCGTCCGGGGTGCCCGTACGGCCCAGCGGGGTACCGGCGATCGCCTGTGCTTCCTGAGCCGAGCCGGGGAATCCCATGGCCCTGGTGCCCTCGGTGTCCGACGGTCCGGGCATGATCGCGTTGACCCGGATACCGCGCGGGCCCAGCTCCTTGGCCGCCACGATGGTGAACGCGTTGACGGCGCTCTTGGACGCGACATAGAGCGAGGCGTACGGCGGGTGGGTAAGCGTGCCGGCCGTCGAGACGTTGATGATCGACGCGGCGCCGATGTCGTCCTGCGCGGCCAGGGCCTGCGTAGTGAGGATCGTACCCAGCAGGTTCGTGGTCATCTCGCGCTGGAACTCCTCTTCGGTGATGCCCGACAGCGGCGCGAAGGCGGCGACGGCCGCGTTGTTCACGAGCACGTCGACCGGTCCGTACTCCTCGCGCGCGCGATCGAACAGATGGCGCACGTCGTTGCCGCGGGCCACGTCCGCCCGGACCGCGATCGCCCGGCCGCCCTTGGCGGCGATGCCCGCGACGACCCGTTCGGCGCCCTTCGCATCCTCCCGGTAGTTCACCACGACGGCCGCGCCGGTCCCGGCCAGCGCCTGGGCGATCCCCGCACCGAGGCCCTTCGATGCGCCCGTGACGATCGCCGTACGTGCGTTGCTGCTGATCACAGTGACTCCTCGAACGTTGGTGCTTGTGGAAGTCACCGTAGGAAAGGCAATTACTATTGGGAAGTACCTACTTTTTTGTAAGCTCATGACGTGATGGAAACTCAGCAAGTCGCGACGGCCGCCCGACTCCTGGCCCACGACACCTTCGACAACAAGTGCGCGCTCAGGCCGATCATGGACCGGACGACAAGCCGCTGGGCGACGCTGATCATCTCGGCCCTCATCGCCGGCCCGCACCGCTTCGCGCAGCTGCACCAACGAGTCGGTGGCATCAGCCAGAAGATGCTGTCGCAAAACCTCAAGGCACTGGCCCGGGCCGGGCTCGTCGACCGCCATGTCGCGCCCACCACCCCGCCCCAGGTCACCTACAACCTGACGGCACTCGGTGTCAGCCTGGCCGGGCCGCTGACCGAACTCATCCAGTGGTTCGGCCGACACGGAGACGAGCTCCTCGCCGCCCAGGAGCACTACGACAGCCAGCAGGCGTCACCGCGCGCGTAGCGGGCCGCTCCCATGGGTCGGTTCGGGAGAGTCTTGCGGCAGTACCAGCCGCCCGAGCCGGAGAGCGGAGGTCCCGTCCACCGGCTCCAGGGCGCGGGCGAGGATGGCGGCGCGGGCCGGCAGTTCCCCACCCAGGGGCCCGGCGACCGGCCGCACCTGCCCCACGTGACCCGGTTGCACCCGACGGCCTGCGGCCTGCGGCCCGGGCACGAAATCGGGCTCGCACCCGGGCCGCAGGCCGAGTAGATCAGCGATCGGGCTGCAGGGCCGTCCTGGCATCTGGTACTGATATGTGAAGGCCAATGCTCAATCAGTTCACTTATCTGCACGTCGAGTTCACGAGGCAGGAGCTGCACATCATGAGCATGCTTACGTCCCGCACAGCCGCCCTGGCCACCGCCGTGGCCATGGCCGCCGCCCTGGCCGCGGGGGTGGCGCCGTCGGCGGTTGCCGACACCGCCACGGGCCCCACACCCGTACTGCTACCGACCCCGGACAGCACTTACCAGAGCGAGCCGACCGGGGTGAACGCCGACGGCGTCGTCGTCGGGGACGTGACCCTGGGCGACCCGTCCACCGGGCAGCCCCTCACCCACCACGCCGTCCGATGGGACGCGGACCTCACGGACACCCTGCTCGACCCGCTGCCCGGTGACAGCGAGGACCGGGCGATCGGCGTCGACGGCGCCGGCACGGCCGTGGGCACGTCGTGGGCGCCGGGCAGCGGCGCCCCGGTGCACGCGGTGCGCTGGGCGCCCGACGGCACCGCCACCGCCCT
>NZ_JAHSQD010000486.1 GCF_020103755.1 Streptomyces sp. LS1784 | reverse complement strand
GCGGACGCCCGGGGCCGAGCCGGGCGAGGCCGAGGCGGCCCGGCGGCGGCGCGAGCTGTCCTCGCTCGCCTGGCCGGAGGCGGCCGGCACCGACCCGGAGCAGCGCGAGGCGCTGGAGCTGTCCGTCCGGCACCGGCTGACCCCGCTGGAGGTCGCGGCGGTGCTGGACCTGCCGTTCGAGCGGACTCGCGCACTGCTGGCCGGGGCCGAGGCCGAAGTGGCCCGGACCAGGGCGGCGCTGCTGGTGCTCGGCGTGGGCAGCTGTCCGGAGCTGGACCGGCTCGGCGGGGCCGGGACGGAGTCCTGGCGGGACTGGGTGCTCGGCCCGGCGCTGCGGCGGGAGCTGGTGCAGCACGTGGTGGACTGCCCGACCTGCCGGGGGACGGCGGAGCGGGTGGCCGCGAGCGAGGCGGCGGAGGGTGCGGCAGGGCTGTCGGGGCTGGCGCTGCTGCGGGCTCCGGTGGACCTTCCCGGGGCCGCCGCGGTCACCGGCGTGGCGGCTGCTCCGGTGGCGACTGCTCGGGCGGTGGCTACTCGGGCGGTGGCTGCTCGGGCGGTGGCTGCTCGGGTGGTGGAACCGGGGCTGCGGTTCGACCAGGGCGGCTTCCCCCGGCACCGGGCGCCGGATGCGGGGCGCGGGCTGGCGGTGCGCCGACGGGTGGTCACCACCGGGGTGCTCGCGGCCGTACTGGCGGCGCCGGTGATCGCGCTCTGGGCCGGGCACCGGGGCGGTGGCGGGTCGAGGCCGGCTGCCTCGGTGTCGGCGGTACGGGTGGACGAGGCCGGAACGCCGACCGGGCAGCGGCCGCGGCCCGCGGTGGACGGCCCGGCGGGGCCGGGTGCGCCCGGTCTGCCCGGGATGGAACTCGCGGGGGCCGCGACCGGGATGGTCGCGGACGGTGCCGGTGTGGGCGGCGCCGGTGTAGGCGATGCAGAAACGTTGCTTCCGGGTTTTCCACGACTCACCTTTGAGGGCGCGGTGATCCCGGTCCCGGCCCACGGCGCAACCCCGCTCAGCAGCCCGACCCTGGTCGCCGCACCGGCCCCGGCGGCCGACCGCGCCTCCGCAACGGGCACGGGCGAACCGGCCCCTGCCGGACTGCTCACCGTCGAGGCCGGCGAGTACGGCAGTCGGACCGTCCTCACCCTCACCAACTCCGGTACCACGGAAATCCGTTGGCGCGCAGTGGCGGACGCCGGCTGGCTCCGGCTCAGCCGCGACTCCGGCACCCTGGCGCCCGGTCAGCGGATCACCGTGATCGTCACGGTGGACGAGGACCAGGCACCGGCCATGCACTGGACCGCCCGGATCGCGCTGCCGCCCTCGCAGGCGGTGGTCACCCTGGAGGGCGGTCCGCACAACCGCGGCGGGTCCGCCTCCTCCCCGGCCGAGCCGTCGCCGTCATCGTCGCCGTCATCGGCGTCGCCCTCCACGCCGGTGCCGACCGGTTCCGCCACCGCCTCGCCCACGGCGGCACCGACCGCGTCCGGCTCGCCCACGTCGTCCCCGTCGCCGTCCGGCCCGCCGGTGGGCTCCCCGCCCCCCTCGGGCACGGCCACCACGGCGCCGCCTGGCTCGGACACCTCGCCGCATCCGACGGGCACGGCAACGGCCTCCCCGTCGAGGCGGTAACAGCGGGTGCAACGCGCCGGACGTGGTCGGCGGTGCACAGGAAGTCGGCCGGGCCGACTTCTCGTGCACAGCGGGCCGGGCGCCGAAGATAGGTAGACCGGTCTGCATAATCCTGCCTGCGACCTCCAGGCGAGAGAACGCGCGGAAAGTCGGCCCGGCCGACTTCTCGCGCACAGCAGGCTCAGGAATCGACCGACTATGTAGACCGACCGCCATATTCCCAGCGGAGAGCCCGACACACCAGAAGTCGACCCGGCCGACTTCTCACGCACAACGGGCCGGGCGCCCAAGATAGGTAGACCGGTCTGCATAATCCTGCCTGCGGCCTCCAGGCGAGAAGACGCACGGAAAGCCGGCCCGGCCGACTTCTCGCGCACAGCAGGCCGGGCGCCAAAGATAGGTAGACCGGTCTGCATAATCCTGCCTGCGACCTCCAGGCGAGAAGACGCACGGAAAGCCGGCCCGGCCGACTTCTCGTGCACAGCAGGTCGGGCGCCAAAGATAGGTAGACCGGTCTGCATATTCCAGTCTGCGGCCTCCACGTGAGAGGACGCGCGGAAAGTCGGCCCGGCCGACTTCTCGCGCACAGCAGGCTCAGGCCCCGGGAGATTCCGGCCGCGAGCTCCCGGCGGGGACGTGCATGAGAAGTCGATCAGGCCGACTTCTCATGCGAGGGCGGCGGGATCCAGGGGCCCCCGTCGAGGAGCCGCGGCCGTGCTGCTGGGGCGGGCAGGGGTGTCAGACCCGGTGGATCGGCGGGATCTGGTAGCTGCCGTCCAGGACGGCGGGCCCAGGCTGGTAGATGCGGAGGATGGGCCGGAACTCGCCGGGCGGGGTGGGGAGCCAGTTGGCGGCGGCGGCCGGGTCCTCGGGCTGGTCGTGCTGGAGGGCCAGGGTGAGGGAGCCGTCCTCGCCGTGGACCAGACCGGGGGTGCGGTCGCCGATCGAGTAGCGGTCGATCGGGTTCTCCACCAGGTAGTAGTCCGGGACGGAGTACATCGTGACCGACCAGAACGCCCCGGCCGGGGGCGGCTGGTCGAAGCGCAGGGTGTAGTCGTGGACGCCGGAGAGGGGCCGGCCGTCGGAGTCGTGGTAGGTCATCGCGAACGAGGCCTCGTAGGCGTGGTTGCCCCAGAGGCCGGCCCGGGCGGCGGCGGCCCGGCTGAGGTAGGCGGCGCGGCGGTCGGGGATGCGCCACTCGGGGTCGTCCAGGGTGCCGGGGCCCAGGTGGTCGGTGTTGTAGTCGAAGAGGTGGAGCGCGCTGCGCCACTCGCCGGGCGGGTGGTCCTCCGGCGGGCGGGTGGCGTCCTCGACCCGTTCGCGGCCGGCGGCCAGGCCCTTGGCCAGCGCCAGCGTCCACTCGGGGGCGGCCGCGCGGTACGGCGAGGCGCCGTCGTCCAGCAGGCCGAGCGGGGCGAAGCGGCGCTGGTACTCGATGTCCGCGGTGGCGGGCGGGAAGGCCTGCATCCAGACCCTCAGCCGCTCGAAGAAGGCCAGCCGCTCGGGGACGTCGGCGTCCGGCTCGGGCAGTCCGGCGACCAGGCCGCCGGGTTCCAGCGGATCCAGTTCCAGGGCGGCCTGGAGGGCCCGGACCCGGGGCAGGTCGTCCGGGCCGGTGCAGGCGAAGCGGCCGACGAGGGTGCCGACGGTGGTGGGCAACTCGACCACCCGTTCAGGGTCCGGCGGGCTGCCGTGCCAGCCGGGCGGGACGATCAGCCAGGTCTGCGAGCCGGTGCCGGTGGCCCGGCGGCCGAGGTAGGCCACGTTGTCCGTCCAGGCGTCGATCAACTGCAGCACGTAGTAGGCGTCCGCGGTGTCCGGGACGCGCAGCACCTGCGGGCCCTCGGAGAGGTCGAGCTGGGCGATCGAGTAGACCGTGTCGTTGTTGACCGAGACGAAGTCATCGGCCGGTCCGGCCAGCCGGGTGGCGTGGCTGATGTGGTTGAACGGCGCAGCCGGCAGGGTGCCCAGGCCGCCCCGGACGAACCGCTCGACCATGGTGAGGCCGGCGACCAGCGGGTAGCCGTAGACGTACGCGTCGGCGGCCAGGGCCTCCAGATCGGGCTGGTTCATCGCGGGTCCTTCGTCCGGGGCAGGCAGCCGGTCGGCGGAGTGCTCGGCGTCGGCGGGCCGTTCGTGCCGGCTGTGGCGGGCGGGTCGTGCACCAGGCCGGGGTGCGGTCGCCGATCGCGGTACAAATCGGATGCTAAGCGGGCCCGGGTGGGGTGGCACGTCGGGCCGGGCGCCGTGCGGCATCCGGTAATCCCTTGTCTGCTCACCGCGAATCCGCGCGTACGGGCGGGGCGGACGAGAGAAGGTCGTCGGCATGAAGATCCTCCTGCTTGGAGGCTCGTCCTTCCTCGGACGGGCCTACGCTGCCGAGGCCCTGGCCCGGGGCCACCGGGTGACCACCTTCAACCGCGGCCGCAGCGCCGCCGACCTGCCCGGCGTCGAGGCCGTCCGCGGCGACCGCAACAGTGCCGGGGACCTCGCCCGGCTGGTCGACGGCCGCAGCTGGGACGCCGTCGTCGACACCTCCGCCCAGCAGCCCGCCCAAGCCGCGCTCAGTACCCGACTGCTGCGCGACCGGGCCGGCCACTACACCTTCGTCTCCTCCGTGCACGCCTTCGCCGACTGGCCCGCCCACGTGGTCGACGAGGACTCCGCGTTGCACCCCTGCCCCGCCGACACCCCGCCCGACCAGCCGCCCGGCAACGCCCTGAAGGCCGGCTGCGAGCGCGCCGTACTGGCGGGGTTCGGCGCCCGGCGCACGCTGGTGCTGAACAGCGGGCTGCTCGTCGGTCCGTACGAGTTCGGCGGCCGGCTGCCCTGGTGGCTGGAGCGGATGGCACGCGGCGGGCGGGTGCTCGCCCCGGGTGATCCGCAGCGGACCATGCAGGTGATCGACGTCCGGGACTTCGCCGGCTTCGGGCTGGACCTGCTGACGGCCGGAACGTCGGGGCGGTTCGTCACCACGGCGCCGCCCGGCCGGCTCCGCTTCCGCGAGTGGCTGGAGACCTGCCGGGAGGTGGCGGGCGCCGCGGACACCGAGCTCGCCTGGATTCCGGACGGGCCGCTGCTCGCCGAGGGGCCGGACCAGGTCGGCGCGTGGACCGAACTCCCCCTCTGGGCACCGGATCTGCCCGATCTGGCGGGCGCCTGGCTGGCCGACACCAGCCGGGCGGAGGCGGCCGGGCTGCGCTGCCGGCCGTTCACCGAGACGGCGCGGGACACCTGGGAGTGGCTGCGGACGCGCGGGCCGGTGGAGGACACCGACGCCGAGGGACGCAAGGGGCGGCCGGGGGCGGCGGTGCGGCAGGGCATCGAACCCGCCAAGGAGCGGCGGCTGTTGGCCGCCTTCGGCTGACGGCTGGCGCGTCAGGCAGCAGGAGTGGGAAGTCGGCCGGGCCGGCTTCCCACTCCCGAGGCGCTCCCGAGGCGCTCCCGAAGCGCTCCCGAAGCGCTCATGAGCACTCATGAGGCACTCCGGGAGGACCCTCCCCGGGACGCGTTTTCCCCTCCCGGGGGCGCGTTCGACGCGGTCAGCCCGCTCAGTGCGTGCGGCGGGTGACCAGCTCGGCGAGCGCCAGCAGCTCGTCGGCCGCGGCCGGCTCCGGGACCGCGGCGGCCAGCTGCGCCATCGCCGCGGCCATCCGCTCGCAGGACTCGCCCTGCGCCCAGCCACGCCCGCCGGCCGCCTCGACGTCCGCCGCGCACTGCGTCAACTCCTCGGGGCTCAGCGGACGTTCGAGCGCGTACAGCTCGCCCAGCCGCTTGCCCTCGACGGTGCCGGAACCCAGCGCCGCGACCACCGGCAGCGACTTCTTGCGGGCGACCAGGTCCGCGCCGACCGGCTTGCCGGTGACCGCCGGGTCCCCCCAGATGCCGATCAGGTCGTCGATCAGCTGGAAGGCCAGGCCGATCTCCCTGCCGAAGCCGTCCAACGCCTGCGCCGCCTCCTCGGAGGCGCCCCCGTACAGGGCGCCCATCGCGCAGGCCGCGCCGAGCAACGCACCGGTCTTGGCCTCCGCCATCGCCAGGCACTCGGGCAGCGAGACGTCGTTGCGCCGCTCGAAGGCGCAGTCGATCTGCTGCCCCTCGCAGAGCTCGACCACGCAGTCCGCGAGCCGACGGATCGAGCCGTGGGCGGCCGGGTGGGTGTCCTCGGCGAGCAGGCGCAGCGCGAGGGAGTGCATGGCGTCCCCGGCCAGGATGGCCTCGGTGGTGCCGAACACCCGCCAGGCTGTGGGCCGGTGGCGCCGGGTGTCGTCCCGGTCGATGACGTCGTCGTGGAGCAGGGTGAAGTTGTGCACCAGCTCCACCGCGGCGGCCGCGGCGACGGCCTCGGCGGGCTTGCCGCCCAGGGCCTGGGTGGCGGCGAGGACCATGGCCGGCCGGATCGCCTTGCCGGCGGGGGCCTCGGCGGGGGTGCCGTCGGCCTCCCACCAGCCGAAGTGGTAGCCGGCCACCTTGCGCATGGTGCCGGGCAGCGAGTCGACGGCGGCCCGCAGGACCGGGTCGACCAGGGCGCGGGTCCGGGCGAGGATGCCCGCCGCCTCGTGCCCCTCTTTGTGGTCCCGCTGCAACGTGGGACTGGTCATGGGTGTCTCCCCCTGTCGGTCGCCTGTCGTGGGACGGCCCGCCGACGGCGGGCCGGGGTTGCGCTGCGGTGCCAGGGCGACGTGCGACGGCGCTGCGGTGCCGGGACGACGTCGCACGGCGCCCCG
>NZ_JAHSQD010000485.1 GCF_020103755.1 Streptomyces sp. LS1784 | reverse complement strand
AGGCGCCGGCCGGCGGGCGCCGGTGCCGCCGGCCGCAGTGGCGTCGGTTCGGACGCCGCGACGGCGCCGGTGGGCGAGCGCACGGATACCTCCTTCGAGTCGGGGTCACGAGGACGGCCCCAGGCTCTCCCGTCCGCGCCTCATCCGGCATCTGACGGTGGAAGTAACCTCGCCTACTCCCGGGCGAGTACGCGCCCCCGGCAACCGCCGAACCTCGCCTCCCCCGGGAGTAGTACCGGACTCAGTCGGTCACCGCGAACCCCTGCGCCGTGCCCAGCCGGTGCAGCGAGGCCTGGCCGGGGATCCCGTCCGCCGCCCCCGCCTGGTACCCGCAGCGGCGCTGCCAGGCCGCGTACGCGGAGACCGTCCGGCTGCCGAACGATCCGTCCACCCACCGCTGTTCGAGCAGCCCCTCGTCCACGAGCGCCTGCTCCACGATCGCCACCTCGGCGCCGTAGGTCAGGTGCCCCTGCTCGGCCCCCGGGTCGGTCTGGGCCGCCGCGATCACGTGGGACACCGAGACCGTCCGCTGCCCGGGCAGGTAACCGAGCAGCCGGCGCAGCGAGCCCTCGCCCGGGACGCCGTCCGCCGCCTGCCCGGAGTAGCCCAGGCTCCCCTGGTAGTCCGCGTAGTTCTCGGTGTCCGCGTCCGTCCAGCTCGGGCCCGGGCCGGAGAGGTAGTGGTCGCCGAAGCCGTGCGAGACCAGCGCCCGCCCGACCGCCGTCACCTGGTAGCCCTGGGCGCCGTGGCCGTACGGCAGGCCGTTGATGCTGACCTGGTAGCGGGCGGGCGTGTCCGGGGGGACCGGGTGCTGCTGCGAGGGCGGGGTGCCCGGGGAGCCGGACCCGGCCGTGACGTCGGGCCAGGAGCCGGGATCGGTGTGGTCGTTGTACGGCACGTGGGCATGCGCATACCAGCCGCCGCGGGTCTCCCAGACCTGTTCGTCGCGGTGGCTGGAGAAGTCGGTCGGCCGGCCCATCGGCCAGGCGTCGGGCACGCCCCAGGAGGCGATCCAGGCGTGGATCCGGTCCCAGCCCGCACATGGGGTGTCGACCAGCCGCGCGTAGACGCCGCCCTGGTAGCGGCAGTAGGGGAAGAACACCGCCTCGATCTGGATCACCACCCGCCCGGCCCGGTTGGTGCGGGTCGGGCTCTCGGCGGGGCTGAGCAGGCTCTTCGAGCGGGAGTCGGCCGGGAACAGCTGTGCCGTGCGACCGCTGAACGGGTCCCAGACCAGGTGCGGCGCGCTGCCGGCGCCGCTGCCGGTGAAGTAGCCGACCAGGTTCGCGTAGGGGACCCAGTCCTGCGGTGCGGCGGCGGTCGCGTTGCGGTCCCAGGTGATGTGGGCGATGGCCTTCGGCGGGTACTGCTGATCGGTCGGCGCGTGGTCGCCGAGGTCGTGGATCTCGGCACCGGGCAGCCACAGTTCGGGCATTGTGGGCTCCTCCGAACGGCGTGAGGGCATCACCTCCGTTATCGGCAGGTCCGGCTCGCGGATTGACCCCGATGGCGCAACTTCCCCGCAGTGAACCACCCACGCTCGCCCGGCCGTTCGACTCTGCAGGGGACGTTCGCCCCTGCGTGCGATTCGGACGCCCGTGCGGGGGCGGGCGATCGTGCGGATGGGGGCGCATTCCACCCCGCCGGGCCCTCGCTGTCAATCGTTGACATCAAAAGTGGTCTAGTCCAGGGTAGTCCGGCGGACCGGCGCCGGCCCGCGCCCGGGGCCTCCGGGTGCGCCCAACTGGCGGCCATGGAACCGAATCTGACGATCCGATGGAGAAACCCGCACATGCAAAGAGTCTGCCTCGCCCTGCCCACCATGCGGCCCTGCCCCGACACCATCGCGGAACTCGCCGAGGAGGCGGCCTACGCCGTCGCGAACTTCGGGGTCGAGGTGCACCTCCTCATCCTCGACACCACCGACGCCGTGGCGTTCGCGGCGAACGCGGGCGCCGTGGCCGCGATGGAGCCCACTCCCGGCGTGGTCGTCCACCACCTCGGCGAGGCGCAGCAGCGGGAGTTCCTGCGCCGGGTCGCCGAGCGCTCCGGCGCCGCCGACCCCGAGCTGCTGCTCGACCTGATGCTCCCGCGGGCCGTCGCGTACGGTTCCTGCGTCAACCGGCTCTTCCTGGGCGCGGCCGCCCTGGGCTGCACCTCGGCGCACCTGCGCAACGACGACTTCGACTTCCAGGTCGTCGACGGCCGGAAGGTCTTCCCGATCCACCACGAGCTGCTCTCGATCGGCCGGCCGGCCGGCGAGGCGGTGGCCGGCGTGTCCCGCTCCGAACTCGACCCGGCCGACGCGGACAGGCCGGTGATGCTGGTCAGCGGCTCCTTCATCGGCGAACTCAACGTGGACATCGGTGAGATCCACGAGCGGGACCCGGCCGTCTACCGCGACGTGGTGCGTCTGTGGACCCCGCCGGTGTGGTCGGAGGAGGAGAGGGACGCGATGGTGGACGTCTCCTTCAAGGGCGCCGGCTCCGCGCCGTTCAGCGCCGACGACTCCGTCCTCGGCGTGCCCGACATCTGGGACGTCTACATGTGCAACATCGCCCTGGACCACCGGGGCTACGAGGTGCTGCCGCTGCTGCCCTCGATCGAGACCATCGGCAGCGACTACGCCCTGCTGCACGCCATGGTCCACTCCCGGCTGCCCGGCGTCACCCACAACCGCCACATCGTCAACTACTACACGCCCGAGCGCCGCACCGGCGCCGGCTTCGTCTCCTACCAGCTGCGGTTCGTCAAGTTCCTGCTCTCGATGCTGTACCTGTACCCGGTCTACGGCGGGATGATCGACCTCGGCCGCAGGCTGCTGGACGAGCGGCACGGGCTGAAGGTCGAGCCGATCCTCGACCTGGTGCGGGGCAGCGTCGACTGGGACCGGTCCGGGAACGTGCACTGCCTGGACGTCCTGGACCGCTCCTACCGCAAGCTGGGCGGCAAGTACGCCGAGCTCGCGGACGTGGTGGCCGGGCAGCGGCAGCAGCTCCTGGACGAGGCGCAGGAGGACGCCGAGCGCTGGGCGGTGCTGATGGGAGCCTGGGCTGCGCTGGTGGCCGCCGCCCGTACGGAGGGGCTCCACGTCGACGCGCAGGGGACGGCCGGGTGAGCGAGGACCTCCGGATCCGGCGGCTGGACGACGGCGACTGGGATGCCGTGGTCGCCCTGGAGCACGCCGCCTACGCGGCCGACGGCCTGTCCGAGGGCCGGGAGGCGCTGAAGTCCCGCGCGCTCGGCTCGCCGGAGACCTGCTTCGTGCTGGAGCGGCACGGCGCGGTGCACGGCTACCTGCTGAGCCTGCCGTACCCGCCCCTGCGCTGCCCGGACCTCGCCCGGCCGGAGGAGACGGCGTACGAGTCGGCCAACCTGCACGTGCACGACCTGGTGATCGCCGAAGAGCTGCGCGGACGGGACGTCGCGCTGGGCTTCATGCGGCACTTCCGGGAGCAGGCGAGCGAGCAGGGGTACGAGCGGATCTCGATGGTCGCGGTACGCGGGGCCGACATCCTGCTGCGGCTGCTCGGCTACCGGGCGCACCGGGAGGTGCCGGTGCCCGCCTGCTACGGGCGGCGGGCGGTGTACATGTCCATGCCGGTCAGTTGAGCGGCCCGCCCGCTCCCACACCGGCCCTGCGCTGACACCCCTCGCCCTCCGGCCGCGGCCTCACCCCCCGGACCCCCGGACCCCCGCACGGCCCGGCGGCCGCGGCCGACCCGGCGCTGCCACCGGACGCCCTGTGGGCCCTGACCCGACAACCGCGTTCCCCGGCCCGGGATCGTCCGGAAGCGGTTGCAGTTGCGTCTCCGTTCCGTTCGGCGTGGGTACGAACTGGGGGGCGGTCCGGGATCGTGGGAGCAACCACTCGTTCGGCAAGGGGAGTTGCCATGGGGGACGGCCGGGGGTTGGCGCCGGAGGCGGTGGCGGCGCTGTTGGGCGACGGGCCGCATCAGGCGGTGGCGGACGTCGTGCGGGCGCGGTTGCGGATGGTACCGGAGGGGGCCCGGGCCCTCGCGGCGGCGGAGGCGAGCCCGGGGGACGCGCAGGCACGGGCGCTGCTGACCGCCGCGGTCGCACAACTGCTGGCCTCGGACCAGGCGTTCGCCCAGTACCTGGCCACCACCGGGCTCGGGAAGCCGAGCGATCCGCCGACCGTGCAGCTGCGGAGCGAGCCCGGCACCGTGCAGCTGCGGGTCGGCCCGCCGTCCGCGCCGCCGCCGAGGGGCCCCACCACCGTCCAGCTGCGGACCGGCCCCGCGGCCGCCCACGCCCGGGCGCTCGCCGCCCGGAGAAGCACCACGGGGATCGTGCTGGCGCTCGCCCTGGTGCTGATCGCCGCGCTGGTCGCGCTCGGCGTGCACCTGAACTCCCGTCCGTTGCTGAAGCCGGGCGGGCCCGATCTGGCGCACGCCGCGCAGCCGCTGAGGAATCCGGCGCTGGTGCTGAGGCTGCTGCCCGACGAGAGGGCGGTGCCGGGCGACTGGCAGGTGCAGCGGGGGCCGACGGCGGCGCTCGGTACGGACGGCGAGCGGCCGTGCCTGCTGCCGGACTCCTGCGACGAACAACTCGCCTACGGCATCGTGGCGTTCGGTTCGGCTTCGGTGCAGGCCGTGGAGTTCCGGGTGGCCACCTTCGCCTCCCCCGAGACCGCCGCCCGTGCCTTCGACAGCGCGCTCGGCCGGACCGCCGGGACGAACCCGACGGTGGCCGTCCCGCAGATCGGCGACCAGAGCGCCATCCGCGTCCAAGGCTCCGTATCGGCGGTGGCACTGACCAGGGTCGGCAGCGTGCTGCTCATCGTGCGCGAGGAGGGGCCGGGCTACCAGCTCACCGTGCCCGTGCTCACCGGCCTCGCCGAGCTGGTCGCCGAGCGCGCCCGGCAGGTGCAGGAGGGGCACATCCCCGACATCTCCTGGGCGACGGCGCGCTGACGAGCGGGCGGTCAGGGCTTGTTGAGGTAGGCCAGGACGGCCAGCACCCGCCGGTTGCCGTTCTCGTCGTCGGTGAGCCCGAGCTTGCCGAACATCGAGGTGGTGTACTTGCCGATCGCGCTGTCGCTGAGGAACAGCCGTTGCGCGATGGCCTGGTTGGACAGCCCCTCCGCCATCAGGCCGAGCACCTCCAGCTCACGCCCGGTGAGCCGGTCGAGCCGCCGGTTCGAGGGGGCGGAGGAGACCAGTGCGCCGATCACGGCCGGATCCATGGCCGTCCCGCCCGCCGCCACCCGCTCCAGGGCGTCGACGAACTGCTCACCGTCAAACACGCTCTCCTTGAGGAAGTAGCCGATGCCGCCGGCGCCGTCGGCCAGCAACTCACGGGCGTACAGCTGCTCCACGTGCTGGGAGAGGATCAGCACCGGAAGCCCGGGCACCGCCCGGCGCGCGTGGAGGGCCGCCTGGAGGCCCTCGTCCGACTGGGTCGGCGGCATCCGGACGTCGACGACGGCGACGTCCGGGCGCCAGGTCAGCAGGGCGTCCAGGGTCTCGGGGCCGGTGGCGGCCGTCGCCACCACCTCGTGCCCGTAGGCCTCGACCAGCCGGACCATTCCGTCCCGCAGCAGGTAGAGGTCCTCGGCTACAACGATTCGCATGGCACCACCATCGTCACACAGGTCGGGCCGCCCGCCGGGCTGGTGAGCTCCAGGGTGCCGTCGAACACCGCGAGCCGGCGGCGCAGCCCGGCCAGCCCGCCCTCACTGCCCGTCACCGCACCGCCGCGGCCGTCGTCCCGGACCTCCACCACGACGCCGGTCCCGCCGTGCGCGATGGTGATCCGCACGCTCGTCGCCCGGGCGTGCTTGGTCGCGTTGGTGAGCAGTTCGGCGGCCCCGAAGTACACCGCGGACTCGATCGGCGGCTCCAGGCGGAACGGCCCGTCGGCGGCGACCACGACGTCGAGCGGGCTGTTCAGGGCGAGCGCGCGGACCGCGTCCACCAGCCCGCGCTCGTTCAGCAGCGGCGGGTTGATGCCCCGGACCAGGTCCCGCAGTTCGGCCAGCGAGCTCGCCGCCCCTGCCCGCGCCGCCCGCATCAGTGCCCTGGCCCGCTCGGGATCGGTCTCCATCAGCTTCTCGGCGGTCGCCAGCGAGAGCCCGAGCGCCACCAGCCCCGCCTGCGCGCCGTCGTGCAGATCCCGCTCGATCCGGCGGATCTCCGCGGCCTGCGCGACCGTCACATCCGCCCGGTGGGCGGTCAGTTCGTCCACCCGCTCGACCAGCAGCATCGCGGTGGACGGGCCGAGGAAGTGGACGGCCACCGGCTCCACCGGCCGCCAGGCGTACGGGGCGACGGCGACGGCCGCCACCGCGGCAAGCACCCCGACCACCCGGGCCACCGGCTCCGGCCGGAGCAGTCCGAGCACCGCCACCGCCGCCGCGGCCGGCGGGAGC
>NZ_JAHSQD010000484.1 GCF_020103755.1 Streptomyces sp. LS1784 | reverse complement strand
CGGCCGGCCGTTTCCCGGCGGTCCGGCCGACGCCCCGGGCGTCCCCGGTCCGCCCGGGGAGGGCAGCCTGCTGGACATGCTCAAGGTCGCCATCGCGATCCTGGACACCGCGGGCCGGGTGGTGCTCTGGAGCCCGGCCGCCGAGGAACTGCTCGGCTGGCCGAACGAGCTGCTGGTCGGCCGCCGGATCGACGAGCTGATCCCCGCCCGGGAGCAGGTCGCCCGGATCCGGGCCGCGATCCAGGACACCCTGCGGCACGGCCGCTGGGCCGGCCACGCCGAGCTGTGCGACCGGGACGGCGCACCGGTCGCCGTGGACGCCCGGATCTCCCTCCTGGTGGACGGCGACGGCACCCCGTTCCTCCAGGTCAACATGGCCGAGGCGGGCGCCGTCCGGGCCGTCGAGCGGGACCTCGCGGTGCGCGACGCGCTGTTCGAGCAGTCCCCGCTGGGCATCGCCATCATGGACACCGACCTGCGCTACACCGCCGTCAACCGGACCCTCGCCGAGATGAACGGCGTCGCCCTGGACGACCACGTCGGCCGCACCACCGGCGAGACCCTGCCGGAGCGGGCCGCCGACGAGATCACCGCCATCCAGCGCCAGGTGCTGGCCACCGGAGAGCCGGTCATCGACGTCACCCTCGCCTCCCCGGTCACCACCCGGGCCGGCTACCGCTCGATCTCCTACAGCCGGATGACCGACCGCTCCGGCCGGGTGCTCGGCATCTCCGGCACCGTGATGGACGTGACCGAGCGCTACCGGGCGGTCGCCAAGGTCGAGCACGCCCGGCGCCGGCTCTCGCTGCTCAACGAGTTCGGCTCCCGGGTCGGCGACCTGCTGGACGCCTCCCGGATCGCCCAGGAGCTGGCCGGCTCGGTCGTCCCCCGGCTGTCCGACCACTCGGCGGTGATCCTGCTCCAGGCCGTCGCGCACGGCGACGACCTGCCCCGGCACGGCCACGACCGGCGCACCTCGCTGCTCCAGCTCGGCACCGCCTCCGTCCAGGACGGCCCCGAGGTGGACGTGATGCTGCGCCGCGGCGCCCGGATCACCTTCGCCGAGGACTCCGTCTGCGGCCGGGTGCTGCGCACCGGCGTGCCCGAGCTGCTGTCCGGCGCCGAACAGCTGGACGGCGTCACCTACCCCGGGGACCCGAAGATGCAGGCCGCCCGGGACCTCGGCGTGCACTCGATGCTGGTCGTGCCGCTGCGTGCCCGCGGCATCGTGATCGGCCTGCTGCTGGTCAGCCGGGCCGGCTACCGCGAGGGCTTCGACCGGGACGACCTGGCCTTCACCGTCGAACTGGCCGACCGGGCCGGCAGTTCGCTGGACAACGCCCGCCTCTACGCCCGCGAGCGCACCGCCGCGCTCACCCTCCAGCGCACCCTGCTCCCGCAGCAGGTCCCGCAGCCCACCGGCGTCGAGGTCGCCTACCGGTACGTGCCCGGCAGCAGCGGCACCGAGGTCGGCGGCGACTGGTTCGACGTCATCCCGCTGCCCGGCGACCGCACCGCGCTGGTGGTCGGCGACGTGATGGGCCACGGCCTGCGGGCCGCCGCCACCATGGGACGGCTGCGCACCGCCGTCCGGGTGCTGGCCGCCCTCGACCTGCCGCCGGACGTCCTGCTGCGGCACGTCCACGAGCTGGCCGACGACCTCGCCCAGGGCCCGGACGAGGCGTTGCTGGCCACCTGCGTCTACGCGGTCTTCGACCCGGCGACGGCCCGGCTCACCGTCGCCAAGGCCGGGCACATCCCGCCGGTGCTGGTGGTGCCGGGAGAGGACGTCGCGGAGCCGACCCACACCGGCGGCCCGCTGCCCGGCGGCGCCGGCCGCATCCTCGACCTGCCCTCCGGAGCCCCGCTCGGCGTCGGCGGAGTTCCGTTCGAGTCGGTCGAACTGAAGATCCCCGAGGGCAGCCTGCTGGCGCTGTGCACCGACGGCCTGGTCGAGTCCCGGGACAAGGACCTGGACGTCGGCCTCGACCGGTTGATCACCGTGCTCCAGGAACCGCACGCCTCCATCCAGGCCGCCTGCGAGGCGGTGCTGGACACCATGGAGCAGGGCCGGGAACCGGACGACGTCGCGCTGCTGCTGGCCCGGCTCGGCCACGGCCAGGCCGGCACCCCGACGGCGGGCTGGACCCTGCCGGCCGAGCCCACCGCGGTCTCCCGGGCCCGCCGGCTGGTCCGCGCCATGCTCGCCGAGTGGGGCGTCGAGGAGCTCACCGACACCGCCGAGCTGCTGGTCAGCGAGCTGGTCACGAACGCCGTCCGGTACGCCAGCGCCCCCATCGGGGTGCGGCTGACGCTCGGTGAGACGCTGCTGGTCGAGATCTCCGACCCGCTGCCCGACCCGCCCCGGGAGCGGCACGCGGCCGAGGCCGACGAGGGCGGGCGCGGTCTGGAGCTGGTCCACCTGCTGGCGCTGCGCTGGGGCGCCCGGGCCGAGGGCATCGGCAAGGTGGTCTGGTTCGAACAGGCGCTGCCGGGTAGTGAGCCCGACGGATCGTGAGCGGAGCGAACAGCAGGGGAGCGGTGCCGCATGTGCCATCGGGAGCTCAGGGGGAGCGCGCGCTCCGGAAGGGGGCGCGAGCGTGGCATTGTGGTTGCGCGGGCGGTAGGACAAAAACCTTCGCCCGATCTGATGTTGTGATGTTGAGGGCGTGTGAACGTACCCCTCGATGATGAATACTCGGTCTTCTCGACATCCGGACGGTCGCGGGTTGGAGGGGTCGGTCCGTTGAACAGCACTCCGGCACGGAGCACGTCGCCGAGCAGCAGCCGTCATGCCGCTGTACCCGGGCAGGCCGGCTCCGTGCACCTGCCCGTACCGGACGGCGCGGTCACCGGCCGCGGCCACCGCCCCGTCCCCGGGGACCGGGCGTGGGGCGCCGGCGGCCCCGGCTCGATCTACGACTACATCCGGGTCGCCACCTTCGCGATCGGCCCCGACGGGCGGATCAGCCAGTGGAGCGAGCGCGCCGCCGAGTTCTTCGGCGTCCCGGCCGCCGAGGCGGTCGGCGCCGACCCGATCACCACCTTCGTCCCCCGCGAGCTCTGGCAGCGCGGCCGGGCCCGGCTGGAACGCACCCTGACCGGCGAGGAGTGGGTCGGCACCACCCCGTACCGGGCCGCCGACGGCGGCGAGGGCCTCGCCGAGCTCTACCTGATGCCCGACAGCGCCCTGCCCACCGCGGGCGCCACCTGCCTGGCCGTCGACCTCGGGCGGCTGCGCCGGATCGAGACCGACCTGGCCGCCTCCGAGGCCGTGTTCGGGCAGACGCCCACCGGCTTCGTGCTGTTCGACGACCGGCTGCGGCTGCAGCGGGTCAACGACGCCTTCGCCTCCGGCATGGGCCTGGTCCCCACCGACCTGGAGGGCCTCACCCCGTACGACCTCTTCCCGCCGTCCGAGGCCGACCGGCTCACCGCCGCCCTGCGCAAGGTCCTGGCCACCGGCGAGCCCGTCTTCGACCTGCGCTTCCACGGCGCCGTACCGACCCGCGAGGGCAACCGGCTCTGGGCCGTCTCGCTGTACCGCCTGAACGGCGCCGCCGGGCAGACCACGGGCGTGGCCGGGCAGGTCTCCGACGTCACCAGCCGGCACGTCGCCGAGCGCGAGGCCGACGGCGTGCGCCGCAACCTGGCCCTGCTCAACGAGGCCAGCGCGCACATCGGCTCCACACTTGACCTGGAGACCACCGCCAAGGAACTGCTGGACGTCGTCGTCCCGCCGTTCTGCGACCTCGCCACCGTCGACCTCTACACCGCGCTGCTCTCCGGCGAGACCGTGCCCAGCGCCGGCCGGCTCGGCGACACCGTGCTCACCGACGGCAGCGGCGAACTGCGCCGGGTCGCCGTCTCCAGCGTGGTCGGCGGCGCCTCCTCGGTGCTCGGATCCGTCACCGGCCTGCCGATCGCCGAGGCCGGCGGCACCCTCTGCTACCCGCGCCGCTCCCCGCACGCCCGGGCGCTGCGCACCGGCCGCAGCGTCGTCCCCGAGCCCGGGCCCGACCCGCTGCTGCGCTCCACCCTGATCGTCCCGCTGGTCGCCCGCGACCAGGTGCTCGGCCTCGTCCAGCTCTCCCGGGCGATCGGCAGCGAGCCCTTCGACGCCCGCGACGTCGCGATCGCCGAGGAACTGGTCGCCCGCGCCGCCGTCTGCATCGACAACGCCCGGCTCTACCGGCGCGAGCACGAGCGGGCGCTGATCCTCCAGCGCAGCCTGCTGCCCCCGGGCAACCCGGCCGCCAGCGGCCTGGAGATCGCCTGCCGCTACCTGCCCAGCAACAACAACACCGAGGTCGGCGGCGACTGGTTCGACGTCATCCCGCTGCCCGGCAACCGCACCGCGCTGGTCATCGGCGACGTGATGGGCCGCGGCCTGCGCGCCGCCGTCGCGATGGGCCAGCTGCGCACCGCCGTCCGCACCCTGGCGATGCTCGACCTGGACCCCGCCGAGGTGCTCGGCGCCCTGGACGAGATCGCCCGCGGCCTCGGCGACGACTCGGTGCCGGCCGGCCCGCCCACCCCGTACGGGCGGCTCACCTCGACGGCCGACGAGGAGGCCCGGGAGGTCTACCTGGCCACCTGCGTCTACGCGGTCTACGACGCCGTCACCCGCCGCTGCCTCTTCGCCAACGCCGGCCACCTGCCGCCCGTCCTGCTCAGCCCCGGCGAGGGCGCCCGGATGCTCGACGTGCCGCCCGGCCTGCCGCTCGGCGTCGGCGGCGAGCCCTTCGAGGAGGTCGAGATCGACCTCCCGGACGGCGCCGTGCTCGCCCTCTACACCGACGGCCTGGTGGAGAGCCGCAAGCACCAGCTGGACGAGGGCCTGCGGGCCTTCCGCACCGCGCTCTCCGACGAGGGCAAGGGGCTGGAGGACCTCTGCGACCACGTGCTCGGCGAGCTCAACCCGCACCACGGCGAGGACGACATCGCCCTGCTGATGGCCAAGGTGCACGCCTTCCCCGACGACGCCGTCGGCAACTGGTTCCTGCCGCCCGAGCCCACCTCGGTGGCCAAGGCCCGCGAGCTCGCGTGCAGCTGGCTGCTCTCCCGAGGCCTGGAGGAGCTGGTCGACACCACCGAGCTGCTGGTCAGCGAGCTGGTCACCAACGCGCTCAAGCACGGGCGGGGCGAGATCCGGCTGCGGCTGCTGCGCGAACGCAGCCTGGTCTGCGAGGTCTGGGACGACGGCTACGCACAGCCCCGGCAGAGGCGCGCCCAGGAGACCGACGAGGGCGGGCGCGGCCTGCAACTGGTCAGTCTGCTGGCCGAACGCTGGGGCAGCCGGCGCACGCCCAAGGGCAAGATCGTCTGGTTCGAGCTGGCGCTGTAGCCGTTCAGCAGTGGGCCGGTCGGGTGCAGTCGCCCGGCCGCCCGCCGTGTCGGCCCGTGCCGGGTGCCCGCGGCGGCGTTCGATGGCCGCCATGCGCGTCCGCCAGCTCACCGCCGCAGCCGCCGTGCTGCTGCTCGTCGCCGGTCTCGGCGGCTGCTCCGACAGCCCGGCCCCGGCCCGTACCCCGGAGCCCGTACCGGCCTCGGCCGATCCCACCACCACCACCGGGGACGTCCGGCCCGCCGACCGCGACGCCGTCGAGGACGGCGGGGTGCTGCGGTGGGCCGTCGACCGGGTGCCCGCCACGCTCAACGTCTACCAGCCTGCCGCGACCGCCGACTCGGCACTGCTCGCGCACGCCCTCTACCCGTCGCTGTTCCGGCTCGACGAGCACGGGCGGCCCGTCCCCGACCCGGACTACCTGGCCGGCGCCGTGTCCACCCCGCCCGGGCAGGAGCCGCAGGTGGTGACCTACCGGCTCAACCCGAAAGCCGTCTGGAGCGACGGCACCCCGCTCTCCGTCGCCGACTTCACCGCCCAGCGGACCGCCCTCGCCGGCCTCGACCGGGCCTACGAGGGCGGGCACCCGGCCGGGTACGACGCCATCGACGTGATCGCCGAGGGCGCCGACCCGCACGAGATCCGGGTCACCTTCCGGCGGCCGTACGCCGAGTGGCGGTCCCTGTTCGGGCCGCTCTACCCGGCGGCCGAGACCGCCACGGCCGCCTCGTTCAACCAGGCGCTGGTCGGCGGGGCGCACCTGACCGCCGGGCCGTACACGGTGTCCCAGTACAACGACGAGGGCGGGCGGGTGACGGTCGGACGCAACCCGCTCTGGTGGGGTGACCGGCCGAAGATCGACCGGATCGACTTCCTCGCGACGCCGCCCGAGCAGCGGCTCGACGACCTCGACCAGGACGGGCTGGACATCGCCCCGCTCACGGCGGCGGTGGACCAGGCGGTGTCGGTCGCGCCGTCCGGCAGCCCCTCCGCGCCGTCCGGCAGCCCAACCGCGGCAGCGGCACCGCCCGCCGCCGCGCCCGAGACGGCGGCGCT
>NZ_JAHSQD010000483.1 GCF_020103755.1 Streptomyces sp. LS1784 | reverse complement strand
AGACGGCCGCCGGGCGGGGCCCGGCCGCGGTGGGGGCGGTCATCGGACGGCTCCGGTGAGGTCGCGGCGCTCTCCGGCGTGCCAGCCGTAGTCGAGGCCGGCGACGTGGAAGGCGTTGGCGAGCACCGGCCGGCTGCCGGCCAGCGGGCCGTGGTCGAAGAAGGTGAGCCGGGGCACCTCGACGGCCACCGGAGCCGGGTCCCAGTGGGCGCGGGTGGCCTTGACCACGATCATCGAGCGGGTCTGCGGCTCGTACTCGAAGGTGTAGGGCAGCGGGCCGGCGAAGCGACGCGCGGCCCGGGCGTCCGCGAACGGGCTGCCCGGCGGGAGGGCGGCGGGGGCGCTGCCGAGGTCGGCGCGCACGTGCAGGTCGGCGCGGCCGTCGCCGCTGAGCACCTTGAACTCCAGGGTGTCCCCGAGCACCCGGGTGCCGATCCGGGCGTGCCGGTAGTGGTAGCGGGAGAAGGCGTTGCCGCCGACCGCCATCATCCGGCTGTCGGTGTCCGAGCGCAGGATGCGCAGGCCCCGCATGGTGCGGCCGCCGGGGGTCGGGAAGCGGGTGAAGACCCGGTAGCCGGTGAGGATGAAGTCCCGGCCGAGGCCGGCGGGCAGCGCGGCCGGGCGCAGCGCCCGGGTGTCCACGACGGCGGCGGCGACGAAGCCGTGCTCGGTGCCGTCGGGGTCGGTGTAGGTGTCGAGGGCGAGGCCGGGCGGCACCAGCGGGGTGAGCCGGCTCGGCGGCAGGGCGTAGGTGAGGACGAGCGAGTGCACGAAGTGGGTGCGCATCGCGAAGGGGTGGCGTTGCAACAGGTGTCGCACGGTCGACTCCGTGGTCTGGTACGGGGATTCGGAGCGTGACGGGGCAGCACGGGAGCACCCTCCGCCGCAGACCGCGGCGGGGTGTTCTCGCGCGTCCTCATCATGGCGCACGACTTTGAACGCGTTCAACTCGGGGTGGGAGGGGTACGCGAACGGCCGGTGCCCACGCCGCGTGAACGCCCGGTTCCCGCGCCGCGGCAGCGCTGTCGGCCGACCTCCGGACGGGGTGCCCGGTTGCCGGACCGGACACCCGGCGGGCAGCGGTCCCCGGGGGGCTCCTGTGCCCGAACGAACCACCCCGGACTGCTTCTCGCTCCCCCCACACGGGTGGTTTCTCCCTCCACACCGGCCTCGGAGACGGTCGGTGGACGGATGATCCGTCCCGGGGCCGTACTGGGCGGCCCGGGAAGGACGGTTCGGAACGATGAGCACGACGCGGCGGTCGCTGCTGGGCGCGACGCTGGCCGCCCCGCTACTGGGGTGGCTCACCGGGACGGCGGCCGGCGCCGGTGACGGCGGTACCGACCGCGCCGGAAGATTGGGCACGCTCTCCGACGGCTGGGTGGAAGTGCGCTGGACCCCGGAGGCACAGGCCCAACTGGACCGCCACCACGCGATGGTGGACGTCGTCGCCCCGGCGCGCATGGTGCTGAACGACCGGGGCCCGGCGGTGCGCCTGCCGATCCGATCGGCCCAGGGTGACCCGTCCCTCGCGAACCCGCCGAAGGCGCACGGCGACGGGGCGCTGGACGGCGGAGTCTCCGTCCGCACCCCCCAGGGGATCTACCAGGTGGTGAACCTGGCCGGCGCGATCGAGGACGGCCTGGGCTCCGGCCGCTGCGAGGTCGGCGGGGCGGAGATGGGGCAACGCTCGGCCTTCCAGTGCGGCCTGGCGGAGGGGAAGCTGACGGCCCAGCCGGTACCCGCGGGGCAGCCGATGAAGGTCCGGCTCAGCGGGGTGCCGCTGCGCCCCACCCAGGAGGCGGTGGACGCGTACACCGCGAACTTCGGCGCGCACCCGGTCACGGTGGACACCGTGCTGGGGTACGTCACGGCCGAGGGGACGTACACCCCTCCCCCGGCCGTGTAGGAGCAGGAGCGGCAGCAGCCGGCCGGTCGTCGCGGGGCTGCCGGGACTGGGCGGGCACGCCGGCGCCGAAGCGACGTTCGCGGGCCGCGTAGGCCCGGACCGCCCCGCGCAGCCGGGCCAGGTCGTAGTCGGGCCACGGCGTGGGGTCGAACAGCAGCTCGGCGTAGGCGAGCTGCCAGGGCAGGAAGTTGCTGATCCGCTGCTCCCCGGAGGTGCGGATCAGCAGGTCGACGTCCGGGAGGTCCGGGACGTACAGGTGCCGGGCGAGGTCGGCCGGGCCGATCGCCTCCGGACGGATCCCGCCAGCCACCGCCTCGGCGGCCAGGCTCCTGGCCGCGGCGGCCAGTTCCTCCCGTCCGCCGTAGTCCACGCAGACCGTCAGGCTCAGCGTGCCGTTGTTGGACGTCAGGCTCTCCACCAGCGCGATCGAGGACGCCAGCGACTCGTCCACCCGGTCCCGCCGGCCGCACCAGCGGATCCGCACGCCGAGCGCGTGCAGGCCCTCCGCGCTGCGGGTGAGGCCGTCGGCCAGCGAGTCGAACAGCGCGGTCAGTTCCTCGGGCGGGCGGTCCCAGTTCTCGGTGGAGAACGCGTACAGGCTCAGGTGCCGGATGCCCAGCCGCAGCGCCGCGTTGACCAGGCGCAGTGCGGCCCGCTGCCCGGCCTGGTGGCCCTGCTGGGCGGGCAGCCGCCGGGCCTCGGCCCAGCGGCGGTTGCCGTCCATGATCACGGCGACGTGGGCGGGCGCGCCCTCCGAGGACACCGGGTGGTCGCGGCGGTGGGGCGTGATGCCGTCGGAGCTCAGCGGCGTGAGGCCCTCGGTCAGAACGCGTGAGCGCACCAGGGCCACTTCGTCGTACTGGAGCTGGGCGCCGAGCAGCAGGGTGTGCAGGAACGGGCGGCAGCCGGGGGCGGCGAGCCAGGTGGCGGGCAGGGCCTGCTCCAACAGCCGGTGCATCTGTGCCTGTTGGCGCTCGACCAGCCCGTCCAGGGCCGCCCGGTGGTCGCGTCGGCGGGCGTGCCGGCCGAGGTCGCCGACGGTCAGGCCGAGCCGGCGCAGGTCCTCCTGCGGCAGGTAGCAGCGGCCGGCCGCGAGGTCGAGCGGGAGGTCCTCCAGGATGTCGGCCAGCTGGCAGGCCTCCCCCAGTGCGGACAGCGCGCCGACCGCCTGCGGGCCCTGCGCCCCCAGCAGTGGGGCCCACAGTTCGGTGATCGTCCCCGCGACGCCCCGCAGGTGGCGGCGCAGGTCCGCGTGGGTCTCGACAGCCGGCGGGCGGGCGCCGTCGGCCAGGGTGGCGTCCAGGAACTCCTCGATCAGGGCCGGGTCCAGCTCCCAGCGCCGCACGGTGTCCACGAAGGCCCGGCGCAGCGGGTGCTCGCTGTGGCCGGCCGCCAGTTCGGCCAGGGTGTCGGCCCGCCAGCGGGCGAACCGGCGCCCCCGCTCGGCGGGGCCGGCAACGGTGTGGGCCTCACCGTCGCCTTCGTGGGCGTCGGCGTCGGCGTCGTCGGCGATCCGGTCGGACCGGGAGGCGAAGCCGTTGACGGCGTGGAAGTACGGCCGCACCTCGGGCGGCAGCATGTCGCTGATCGCCCGCAGCGGGGCCAGCCGGCGGGCCACCTCCTGCTCGCAGACCCGGTACGACTCCTCCAGCTCCGGCGAACCGCCCACCGCCGCCGCCCCGTTCCCCGCCATGCCCGTTCCCCGCCCTCCGCCGACACCGTGCGCCGTCTGGTCAACGAGGCGCGGGCGGATCGGTGGCGATCCGGGCGGACGCCGACGGGGCCGGATCACCTCGGCCCAGGTCCGGCCCACGGCCCAGGTCCGGCCCTCGGCGCAGATGCACCCGGCGGATCGAGGAGCTGCGCCACCGCATCCTCCCTGGGGGGCTCACCGTCCCGGACCTCGCGGCCCCTGCCCACGTCAGCGAACGGCAGTCGGTCCGACCGCCGTCACGGCAACCGTACGGTGAACACCGTGCGGCCGGGCCGGCTCTTCACCGCCACCGTGCCGCCGTGCGCCCGGACCACGGCCCGGACGATGGCCAGGCCGAGCCCGGTCGAGCCGGTGGCGCGGGAACGGGCCCGGTCACCCCGGACGAAGCGCTCGAAGACCCGGTCGACCAGCTCGGGCGCGATCCCCGGGCCGTCGTCTGTGACGCTCAGCTCGACCTGCCCGCCCACCCGTTCGAGGCGCAGGAGGACCTCGGCTCCGGGCAGGGTGTGGGTCCGGGCGTTGGCCAGCAGATTGGCCACCACCTGGCTCAGCCGGTGCTCGTCCCCGCGGACCGGCACCGGGTCCTCGGGCAGGGCGAGCCGCCAGTGGTGCTCCGGCCCGGCGGCGCGGGCGTCGGCCAGCGCGTCGAGGGCGATCCGGGTCAGGTCCACCTCCTCCGCGGCCAGCGGGCGGCCGGCGTCCAGCCGGGCGAGCAGCAGCAGGTCCTCGACGATCGCCCCCATCCGCACCGCCTCGGCGTCGATCCGCTCCAGTGAGTGCCTGACCTCCGCCGGCACCGGCCCGGGGTGGCGCAGCGCCAGTTCGGCGTGGCCGCGGACCGCCGCGACCGGGGTGCGCAGCTCGTGGCTGGCGTCGGCGGCGAAGGCGCGCAGCCGTTCCTCCACCGCGTGGCGGCGGGCGAGGGCGTCGCCGACGTGCCCGAGCATCCGGTTGAGCGCGGCGCCGACCCGGCCGACCTCGGTGCGCGGGTCGTCGTCCGGCACGCGTTCGGCGAGCATCACCTCGCCGCTGGCGAGCGGCAGGGCGCTGACCCGCTCGGCCATGCCCACCACGCGCCGCAGCGGGCGCAGCGAGAAGCCGACCCAGGCGGCCCCGGCCGCGCCCGCCGCGGTGGCGGCGATCGCGAAGACGGTGAGCTCCAGGGTCGCCAGCCGCTCGACGGTGTCCTCGGCCTGGCGCAGCGGCAGACCGCTGACCAGCACGTCGCCGTCCCGCCCGGCCGCCGCGCGGACCCGGTACTGGCCCAGGGCCCGGCCGAGGTCGAGGCTATGGGCCGGGCCGTTGACGGGCAGGGCCGCCAGCGCGTGCTGCTGCTCGGGGGTGAAGGTGACCCGGTCATCGTCGTCGCCGGGTTCGTCCGCGTCGTCGGCGTCCCCGTCGACCACGCCCGCGGCGGTGACCCGGCCTGCCAGCAGCCGCACCCCGAGGGTGCCGGGGGTCTGGGCCCGGGTGTCGGGGCCGGCGCCCCGGCCGGTGTGCTCCAGGCTCGCGGCGTAGCGGCCGCCGGACTCGACGAGCTGCTGGTCCAGACGGTCGACCAGGAAGTGGCGCAGCGCGGCGGTGGTGGCGAAACCGACGGCGGCGCAGGTGGCGACGAGCAGCACCAGCAGGCCGGCGGTCAGCCGGGCTCGCAGGGTGCGGGGCACCAGCCGGGCGGCGCGCTGCCTCGCGCTGCGGAGCCGGCCGCCCCGCGTCACGTCGCGGCCTTGATCAGGTACCCCGCGCCGCGCACCGTGTGGATCATCGGGCTGCGGCCCGCGTCCACCTTCTTGCGCAGGTAACTGATGTACAGCTCCACGATGTGCGCCTGCCCGCCGAAGTCGTACGACCAGACCGCCTCCAGGATCTGCGCCTTGCTGAGCACCTGCCGGGGGTGGCGCATCAGGTGGGCGAGCAGCGCGTACTCGGTCGGGCTGAGCTCGACCGCCTCCCCGCCCCGGGTGACCTCGTGGGCCCGGTCGTCCAGTACGAGGTCGCCGAGCACCAGCGCGTGCGGGGGCGGCTGCCCCGTCCCGGCGGGCGGGGCGGCCCGGCGCAGCAGGCCGTGCAGCCGGACCACCACCTCGGCCAGGCTGAACGGCTTGGTCACGTAGTCGTCACCGCCGGCCGCGATGCCGGCGATCCGTTCCTCGACGGCGTCCCGGGCGGTGAGGAAGAGCACCCGCACCTCGGGCTGCTCGGCGTGGATGCGGCGCAGCACCTCCAGGCCGTCGAGGTCGGGCAGCATCACGTCGAGCACCACGGCGTGCGGCCGCCAGGCCTCGGCGGCCTCGACGGCGGCCAGGCCGGTGGTCGCGCCGCGCGCCTGCCAGCCCTCGTACCGGACGGCCCCGCAGACCACCTCGACCAGGTCCGGTTCGTCGTCGACGACCAGGACACGCCAGTCCGGGCGGTCGGCGGTCTCGTCCATGGGGCTCCCTCGGGCTTGTGCTTCGCATTGGTCATCCTGGCGCGCCCGGATGAGAAACCGGTGAGACCCCAGAGGATGGTTCGTAGACCATTGCACCATTGCTGACCTGCGTGAACGACCTCGCAGAGGGTGCCGTGAACCGGTCGGTTCAGAGCGGTCTCAGAGCTTGCGGTGCGATCGTTGGCGACCTCGGCGGCACTCGCCGCCGGGCGCTGAGGAGGTTCCCGATGACCACTGCTGCCGCACGGACGTCGCGGCCCGGACCGGCGTCCGACCGGTCCCGGCACCGGGCGGCGCCGCGTCCGCCGTTCGCCCTCGACCCGCGCGCGGCGCTCGGCCTGATCGCCGCGG
>NZ_JAHSQD010000482.1 GCF_020103755.1 Streptomyces sp. LS1784 | reverse complement strand
TCGGCGCCCCGGCCCGCGGCGCCGGGGCCCGGGCCCGCGGAATCCGGGCCGGCCTCGGGGGGCCCGGAGTGGACGGCAGGATGCGGGGCGAGGGCGCACAGCGCGGAGGGCTGCCCCCGGCGGTTCAGTTCCCGGTGGAGGTCACGGGCGAAGTTCTGTGCGCCGCCACGGCGTGAGTCGCTGATCAGATGCAGGACGCGCGGACGGTTTCCGGCCGGATCGGCCGACAAATGGTCGGGCATGGACCGACCTTGGCACAGTGCTCCGCCCGGTACATCCCCTTCGCGCAACCTGATGGTGGCCCATCCGCCCGCGCTTGTACACCCGATGTGCTCCACAGAGCCGCCGTCGTGCGCCGGTTGCGACCGCCATGCGCCCCGTCTCGCCCCCTGCCGCGCTCCGGTCACCCTGTCGCGCCGGGTCGGCGCCGCCCCGAATCGGCTCGTGCCGGTGTCAAATGCGACGTCACGCCGTCGAATCACCCGGGCTGTTCGACCGCCGAAGGCCGGTGCGCGGAGCGCCCCCGCCCGGCGGGCCGGCGGACGCCGGGGCGGGGGCGGTTACCCCGTTCGGGTGAACGCAGTTGGACCTCGGCCCGGGCCGCTCGGCAGGATGTCCGGCCGGGGCGGCACCCGCCGTGCCGCCCCGCCTCCCCTTCCCCGTACGGATTTGGAGTCACCCGGTGTTCAAGGGATTCCGCAGCTTCCTGCTGCGCGGGAACGTGGTGGACCTCGCGGTCGGCATCGTGATCGGCGCGGCCTTCACCGCCGTCGTCACCGGGTTCGTCAGCGCCTTCCTCACCCCGCTCGTCGGCGTCGCGTCCGGTGCCGTCGGCGACTTCACCCAGA
Organism: Streptomyces sp. LS1784; assembly: GCF_020103755.1. Lineage (GTDB taxonomy): Bacteria > Actinomycetota > Actinomycetes > Streptomycetales > Streptomycetaceae > Kitasatospora. The sequence continues at coordinate 5,567 of NZ_JAHSQD010000482.1, read as the reverse complement.
AGACCTTCGAGGTGGCCGGCACCCGGTTCCCGTACGGCGTCTTCGTCAACGCGGTCATCGGTTTCGTGCTGACCGCGGCCGTCATCTACTTCGCCGTGGTGCTGCCGGTCGGCAAGCTCCAGGACCGTTTCCAATCGGCCAAGCCCGAGCCGGCCGCGAAGACCGACTGCCCGGAGTGCCTGAGCTCCATCCCGGCCGCCGCGACCCGGTGCTCCTTCTGCACCTCCGAGGTCCGCAGGCCGGGCCTGCCCGCTCAGGCCCAGGCGCTCCGGTCGCACTGACCGCCGGCCCCGGGCCGACAGCGCAGGTCGCGGGCCTGAACCGAATGCCCGAAGAGCTGACGGGAACTTTATTCCCGAAACATTCACGAGCCTCCGCCGCCCGCTCGGCAGGGGCTCGAATGCGCCCGCGCACGCCCATTCGGAAAAAGTTTCTCCGCAGGGCCCCCGACCGGCTACCGGCCGTTCGCCACAAGGCCTTCCGCAGGCTCCGTCCGGCCGCTGTTCGATCACTGACGGGGCGCCAGGGCTGTCCGGAAACGGACGCCGGAATGTCCGGCTTTCCTACTTTCGAAACCTTTGTGCGAGCGAAGACTGTGTAAACACTCGAACTGCTCCCCCTCCCGCTCTCCTCAGCAGGCGCGTTGTGGGCTTACCGTATGCCCCATGACCTCGCCCCGCTCCTACGACGGAGTCGGCTACCCCTCTCCGTCCTTCTCCTCCGGCACGCCGATCTACGACAGCCTCGTGGCTGAGCGCGGCGTCCCCCAGATCGCGCCCATCAACGTGCCGGCCGCCCTGCCGCCGGCCCTGTCGTCCGGTTACGGATCCGGCCTCGGCCCGTCCCACGAGAACCGCTACGGCAACGGGTACGAGAGTGCCGGCAGCAACCTCCCCGCGCTGCCGCCCGCCCGCCTCGCCCTGGGCCCCGGCCCGAGCAGCGGCCCCTCCGCCGGCCCCGCCACGGCGTACATCCCCGCGCAGCCCGCGCCGGCGTACGCCTCCCCCCAGCCGCCGGTTCCCGGCTACGGCGCCCCCCAGCCGTACCAGCGACCGCAGCCCGGCGCCCCGGCCTTCGCCCAGACCTCCGGCGGCGGCTACCAGCCGACCGGCGGCCAGAGCTTCGGCGGCCAGAACACCTTCATCGGCGCCCAGGGCGGCCCCCAGACCTTCGGCGCACAGCCGGCCGGCGGCCCGGGTGGTTTCGGCCAGGGCCAGCCCACCGGTCCGCAGAGCCTCGGCGGCCAGCAGTCCTTCGGCGGCCCGGCCGTCGGCGGCCCCGGCTTCCAGGGCCAGGGCGGCGACCAGTCCTTCGGTGGCGCCCAGCTGCGCCCGGCCATGGCGCCGGTCCGCCCGATGCAGCCTCAGCGCCCGGGCCCGTACAACGAGCCCGGCCAGTTCCAGGGTGGCTACCAGCCGCAGGGCCAGGGCTACTGAACCACTGACACCCCGCGGCCCCCCACGCGGCCCGCACCCGCACCACCTGAGCACCACCCGGCGCCCCCCGTACGCCGGGCGAACGGAGAAACGGGTCATCCACGGACCGCCCGGAACGCCCCCCACGGCGTCCGGGCGGTCCGTGCGCATACGGGGGCCGTCCCTGCCGGTCGGGGCCGGCTGGCAGGATGGGGGAATGCAGCTCACCGGACTCCACGTCTACCCCGTCAAGTCGATGTACCGCCTGAGCCCGGACACCGCCGTGGTCCAACCCTGGGGCCTGGCCGGAGACCGCCGCTGGATGCTCGCCGACGTGACCGGACGCTTCGTCAGCCAGCGCGAGGACCCGGCCCTCGGACAGATCCGGGCCGGACTGCTGCCCGACGGCGTCCTCACCCTGACCGCCCCCGACGGCTCCCGGATCGAGGTCCCCTCCCCCGCCGTCGCGGCCGGCGACCCGCTCGCCGACGTCGAGGTCTGGGGCACCCGCTTCCGCGCCGCGGAGGCCGCCAAGGAGGCGCACCAGTGGATCGCCGAGCACCTCGGCGACTACCGCCTCGTGCACCTGGACGACCCGCACGCCCGGCCGGTCGACCCCGAGTACGGCGAGCCCGACGACACCGTCTCGATGGCCGACGGCTTCCCGCTGCTGCTCACCACCACCGCCTCGCTCGACCGGCTCAACGAGCTGATCGCCGCCGAGGACCCGGACGGCCACGAGACCCTGCCGATGGAACGCTTCCGCCCGAACGTGGTGGTCGGCGGCGCCGAACCGTGGGCCGAGGACACCTGGCGCCGGATCCGGATCGGCTCGGTCACCTTCAAGGTGGTCAAGCCCTGTGGCCGCTGCGTGATCACCACCACCGACCAGGAGACCGGCGAGCGGCGCGGCAAGGAGCCGCTGCGCACCCTGGCCCGGCACCACCGGCTGCTGCGCAAGGCCGCGTTCGGGCAGAACCTGATTCCCGAACGGCCGGCCGGCGTCGAGGGCGACGCGCTCGGCACGCTGCGGCTGGGCGACGACGTCGAGGTGCTGGAGGGCGGGGCGCACTGGCCCGCCGACGGGCGCTGAGCGTTTGAGCGGCAAGCACCGGGCACCTTCTCCGGGACGGCGAGCCGCACCTGGTCCGGCTTCTGCCGAAGGGCCCGCCGACCGCCCGTACCGGCCGCCCACCGCCGACCGCCCGCGCCGGACGGCGGACTCGCAGGCCCGCCGACCGGCGCCGGGCGCACGCTGCGTTCTGGAACCGGCGCGTCCCGGACGGAACCACCGCTGTGCGCGCTCGTTGAAACAAGTGGTCGGAACCTGTGGCGGCGCTGAGCGCTACCGGTGTCCGCGCGACCGCGGGCGGCCGGACCACCCACGTGGGCGCGCTACGGTGGGCGGGCGGCCCGCGCACCCCCGCGCGTTCGGCCCGTTGATCGCCGGCTCGACGAAGGTGGGGACGACAGACCGTCATGGCTGAGCACAGGGTCCGGGTCACCCAGGACAGCGCATCCCGCTGGCGTCGCCGCGCGGGCGAGTACGACACGCTCACAGAGGCCCTGGCGGCCGCCGAACCGGGCGACACCGTGACCGTCCGGCCGGGCACCTTCCGGGAGAACGTGCTGCTGGACAAGCCGGTGACGATCGTCCCGGCCCAGGGCCCGGGAACGGTCCGGATCGACCCGCCCTCCGGGGTGGCGCTCACCGTGACCGCCGCCGCAACGGTGCGCGACCTGGTGGTCGAGGGCGGCGACAGCTCCACCCCGGCCGTCCTGGTCACCGGGCCGGAGGCGACACCCGCCTTCGGCGGTTGCCGGATCGAGACCCGCTCGGCCACCGGGATCGAGATCACCGGCGGCGCCCGACCGACCCTGCGCGGCTGCGTGGTCACCAACCCGGGCGGGCTCGGGCTGCGGCTGCGCGGCGCGGACACCGCCGCCGCCTTCGAGGACTGCGAGGTCGCCGCCGCGGGCCAGGCCGGACTGGCTGTCCTCGGCGGCGCCACCGCGGCCCTGGACCGCTGCCGTGTCCACCATGCTTCCGGCGCCGGTGTGCTGCTCTCCGACCCCGGCAGCGCGGCCGAGCTGACCGGCTGCGAGATCTACGAGATCCGCGGCAGCGGCGTGCAGGCCGAGGCCCAGGCGGGCGGGCGGCTGGTCGACTGCGAGATCCACCGCGTCACCGGCAACGGTCTGACCCTGGACGGCGAGGCCGAGCTGGTGCTCACCGGCTGCCGGGTGCACGACCTGCCCGAGAACGGCGCCGACCTGCGCGGACGCGCCCGGCTGAGCCTCTCGCACAGCACCGTCCGAGACTTCGGGCGCGGGGCGCTGTCGGTGTGGGACCAGGGCACCGAGGCCGTCGCCGAGTCCTGCCAGATCCACGGCTCGACCGGCGAGTACCCGGCGCTGTGGGTCAGCGACGGCGCCCGGCTGACCCTCACCGACTGCTCGCTGCACGACCTGCCGGATGCCCTGTTCGTCCTCGACCGGGACTCCGCCGCCACCGCCGAGGGCTGCTCGTTCAGCCGGATCCGCAGCTCGGCGGTCTCGGTCAGCGGCGGGGCCAGTGTCTCCCTGGCCTCCTGCCGGGTGCAGGAGGCGGGCACCGGGCTCTGGTTCCGCGACCACGGCAGCAGCGGACTGCTCACCGGCTGCGAGATCTCCGACGTGGCCACCGGCGTGATCGTCACCAAGGGCGCCGACCCGGTGCTGCGCGACTGCACCGTACGGGCCAGCACGGACGCCGGGGTGTACGTCTCGGCGCAGGGGCGAGGCACCTTCGAGGACTGCCGGGTCTCGCAGGGCAAGGGCTTCGGCTTCCACATCATCGACGGCTGCCGGACCCAGCTCATCCGGTGCCGGGCGGAGCACAACCAGCGGGCCGGTTTCGAGTTCTCCGAGCCGGGTCCGGTTACGGAGGGGTGCACCTCGGACGACGTCGGGGCCGCTCCGGTGCCGGCCGTTCCCGCCGCCCCCGGTGGCGGAGCGGGGCCTGCGCCCGGGTCGGTGCCCGCGTCCGGACGCGGCCTGGGGCTGGGGCCGCCGTTCGGCTCCACCGACGTACCGGCACCGCGGACGGCCCAACTGAGCGCCGCTGCCCAGGCCTTGGCACCGTCCGCGGCCGCCTCGGCGGCGATCGCGCCGATCCCGGACTGCCGGCCGGCCGAGGAGGCGCTCGCCGAGCTGGACTCGCTGGTCGGGCTGGCCACGGTGAAGCAGGAGGTGCGCACGCTGATCGACCTGATCTCGGTCGGCCGGCGCCGCCGCCAGGCCGGGCTCAAGGCGCCCTCGCTGCGCCGGCACCTGGTCTTCACCGGCGCACCGGGCACCGGCAAGACCACCGTCGCCCGCCTCTACGGCGAGATCCTCGCCTCGCTCGGGGTGCTCCAGCGAGGGCACCTGGTCGAGGTGGCCCGGGTGGACCTGGTCGGCGAGCACATCGGTTCCACCGCGATCCGCACCGCGGCCGCCTTCGACCGGGCGCGTGGTGGGGTGCTCTTCATCGACGAGGCGTACGCGCTCGCGCCCGAGGACGGGGCACGGGACTTCGGGCGCGAGGCGATCGACACCCTGGTCAAGCTGATGGAGGACCATCGGGACGAGGTGGTCGTCATCGTGGCGGGCTACACCGCCGAGATGGAGCGCTTCCTGTCCGCCAACCCCGGTGTCTCGTCCCGCTTCTCACGCACCATCGGCTTCCCCGACTACACGGCGGACGAGCTGCTGGAGATCGCCCGGGCGCAGTGCGCCGAACACGAGTACGCGCTCTCCGACGAGACGGAGAAGGCGCTGCTGGAGCACTTCGGCGGGCTGGAGCGCGGCCCCAACTTCGGTAACGGGCGCACCGCGCGGCAGGTCTTCGAGACCATGGTCGAGCGGCACGCGGTACGAATCGCCCACCTCGCGGACCCGTCCACGGAGGAGCTCCAGCTGCTCGTCCCGGCCGACCTGCCGGCGGCGCCGCTGCCGTAGGGCGAGCGGCAGGGGAACTCGTCGGCTGCGCCGGTCCGTTGGGCAGGCATGGGTGTGCTGCTGACGGGCGCGGCGGGCGGGTTGCTGCTGCCGGCCGGACTGGTCGTGGTGTTCTTCCTCGGCGCGGTGGCGCGACGGCTGCGCGCCCGGCCGACGGCGGGGCCGGGCGCG
>NZ_JAHSQD010000481.1 GCF_020103755.1 Streptomyces sp. LS1784 | reverse complement strand
GTGCGTGCGCGCGAGGCCGCCCGCCACGTCGCCCGGCTGGACGCGGTCGAGCGCGGCCTGTGCTTCGGCCGGCTCGACGAGCGCGACGGCACCGTCCACTACATCGGCCGCACCGGCCTCACCGACGAGGCGTACGAACCGCTGCTGCTCGACTGGCGCACCCCGGCCGCCCGCCCGTTCTACACCGCGACCCCCGCCCACCCCGGCCCCGTGGTGCGCCGCCGCCACCTGCACACCCGGGGCCGCGTCCTCACCGGCCTGGACGACGAGGCGCTCGACCTCGCCGGGCTGGACGAGTCCGGTCGACGCGCCCTGGTCGGCGAGGCCGCGCTGCTCGCCGCCCTCGACCGCGAGCGCACCGGCCGGATGGGCACCGCCGTCGCCACCATCCAGGCCGAGCAGGACCGGGTGATCCGCTCCCCGCTGCGCGGCGCCCTGGTGGTCCAGGGCGGCCCCGGCACCGGCAAGACGCTGGCCGCCCTGCACCGCGCCGCCTACCTGCTGTTCACCCACCGCGCCGCGCTGGAGCGCCGGGGCGTGCTGGTGATCGGCCCCAACCCCGGCTTCCTGCGGTACATCGACGAGGTGCTGCCCGCCCTCGGCGAGACCGAGGTGGTGCTGCGCACCGTCGGCGAACTCGTCCCCGGCGTCGCCACCACCGGCACCGACACCCCCGCCACGGCCTTCGCCAAGGGCGGCCCCTGGATGGCCGGGGTGCTCCGCCGCGCGCTGGCCGCCCACCAGAGCGCCCCCGCCGAAGGACTGGACCTCGGCGACGGGTTACAGGTCTCCGCCCGGGCCTGCGCCCAGGCCCGGGACGCCGCCCGCGGCCTGCGGCTGCCGCACAACCGGGCCCGGGGTTTCTACCTGGGCACCCTGCTCGACGCCCTCGCCATCTCCCAGGCGCTCGCCCTCGGCCGCCCGTACGACGACGAGGAGGCGCACTACGCCCCGCGCGAGCTCTGGGAGCGAGCGGACGTCCGCGCCGTGCTCGACCCGCTCTGGCCCCGGCTCACCCCCCAGCAGCTGATCGAACGGCTGCTCACCGACCGGGAGTTGCTCACCGAGGCGGCCCCCGAGCACGCGGCCGCCCTGCTCCGCCCGCCCGGCTCCCACTGGACGGTCGAGGACGTCCCGCTGCTCGACGAGGCCGCCGAACTCCTGGGCGCGGAACGGGCACCCGCTCCCGCCGACCAGGATCCGGACGAACTGGCCTTCGCCCAGGGCGTGCTGACCATCACCGGGCAGACCGACGACGCCCTGCTGGACTCCGCCGCCCTGGCCGAGCGCTTCCGCGACGGCGGCCCGTACCGCTCCACCGCCGAACGCGCCGCCGCCGACCGCGCCTGGGCGTACGGCCACGTCGTCGTGGACGAGGCGCAGGAGCTGTCCGCGATGGCCTGGCGCGCCGTCCTGCGGCGCGTCCCGACCAACTCGCTCACCATCGTCGGCGACGTCGCCCAGACCGGATCGCCCGCCGGAGCCCGCAGTTGGGCCGAGATGCTCGACCCGCACCTGCCCGGTCGCTGGCGCGAGGAGCGGCTGACCGTCAACTACCGCACGCCGGCACCCGTCATGGCCCTCGCCTCCGCCGTGCTGCGCACCGCCGTACCCGGCCACCGGCCGCCCGAGTCCATCCGCCCGGGCACCGAGCAGCCGCGCGCGGTCCCCGTCCCGGACGGCGACTTCGCCGCCGCGCTCGCCCGGCAGCCCGACGGCCCGGGCACCCTCGGTGTGATCGCACCGGACGCCCTGGCCGGACCACTGGACGCGCTCACCGTGGCGGACGCCAAGGGGCTGGAGTTCGACGCGGTCGTGGTGGTCGAACCGGCCGCGCTCGCCCCGCGCGACCTCTACGTCGCGGTGACCAGAGCCACCCGCTCACTCACCCTGCTCCACCACCGGCCGCTGCCACCGGAGCTCGCCGGCCTGCTCTGACCGGAACGGCACGGACGGCCCGCGGGGGTCGGGCGGCGCGGGTGCTACTGCGCGCCGCCCGTACGGCCGGCCAGCACCGGCAGCACCTGGCCGCAGATCGAGTGCAGGGCGATCCGCTGTTCGTCGGTCATCGCCTCGAAGGCCTGGTGGGTCCGGGCCATCTCGCCGCGGATGCGGTTCAGGATCTCCCGGCCCTCGGCCGTGATCACCACGATCTTGACCCGCCGGTCACCCGCCGCCGCCTCACGGTTGGCCAGGCCCAGCGACTCCAGCCGGTCCACGATCCCGGTGACGTTCGACGCGTCGCAGCCCAGCCGTCCGGCCAGCGCCCGCATCGGCACCGGCTCCTGCACCGCGCCCAGCGCCTTGGCCTGCGAGGAGGAGAGCCCGTGCCGGGCCGCGGCCGCCGCGAAGTCCTGGAAGTACGCGGCACCGACGGCGGCCAACGCCTCCATCAACTCGGCGTTGGTCGGTACGGTCGTCGTCGCTGTCGAACCCATGGGGCCAGCGTACGACCAGGTCCTTCAGCAACTCAAGCTTTGACCGGGGCAACCGTCGGCGAGACAGCTCACACCCGCCCGGTGCCCTACAACACCAGCTGGTCGAACAGTCGCCGCAGCTCCGCCTCCGGGTCCGCGGTCAGCCCGGTGTGCACCGGCCCCGGCTGGACGATCGCGCTGCGCGGCGCGGTCAGCCAGCGGAACCGCTGCCCGGCGCTGTCCCCTGCCGCCGGACCGGCCTCCGGCCCGCCGTGGCAGACCGCCTCGATCCCGTGCAGCGCCCGCCGTACGCCCTGCACGTCCGCCACCGGGTCCAGCGCCAGAAGCCGGGCCTGGTCCAGGTGGGTACGGGCGGCCAGGTGCGAGCTCTGCCGGCAGTACAGCAGCACCCCGACGTTGACGCACTCGCCGCGCTCGACCCTCGGCACCGCGCGGATCACGGCGTACTCGTAGTCGTGCAACTCGATGGTGGCCGGCAGCGCGGACGGCACGGACTCGGTCATGCGGGCACCTCCGGCAGCCAGTCACGCGGACCGGCCAGTCGCTCGGTCAGCTGGGCACGGTACGCGGCGCGCACCTCGTCGGGCGAGTCGAAGCCGAACTCGTCCACCAGCCAGACCTCCGGAATCTGCGCCACCGCGCCCTCGATCGCCGCCTCGGCGAGCGGCGCGAGCGCCTTGTCGGCCGCCGCCAGGTCCGGCTGGGCCCGCAGCAGCGCATGGTCGAAGGCGTCGTACGGACGGCGGATCCAGGCGGCGGCGCCCGACCAGTTGTGGTGGAAGATCAGGCTGGCGCCGTGGTCGATCAGCCGCAGCCCGCCGGTCGCCACCAGCAGGTTGGGGTTGCGCCAGGACCGGTCGACGTTGCCGATCAGCGCGTCGAACCAGAGCACCTGCCCGGCGAGCTCCGGGTCCACCTCGAAGCAGAGCGGGTCGAAGTTGAGCGCACCGCTGACGAAGGCCATCCCGAGGTTGGTCCCGCCGCTGGCGCGCATCTGATCCTGGATCTGGTGGTCCGGCTCGCTGCGCGCGAGCACCGGGTCCAGGTCGACCGTCACCAGCTCCGGCACCGGCAGCCCGAGCCGCCGGCCGAGCTCCCCGGCCAGCACCTCCGCGACCAGCGCCTTACGGCCCTGTGCCGCACCGACCCATTTCAGCGCGTAGAGCCGCCGATCGTCGGCCTCGACCAGGCCCGGCATCGAGCCGCCTTCTCGCAGTGGCGTCACGTACCGGATCGCCGTCACCTCGGGTAGCACGGCCGACAGCTTATCGGTGTCACCGCCACTTCCTCTCTCTTCCACCCACCGCCACCCCGCACACACGCCGGCACCCCACCCCGCCTCCCCGCCCCAGGGCGCCCGCCACGGCCCCACCCCTCCCTCATCCGCCCCGCCCCGGTGGCAGCCCCCGCTGCTCCGTGCGAGTGTGGCGGACAGACATGGGGACCTTCACGGCAAAGGGATGAGCGATGGAACGACCTCGGATCCTGATCGTGGGCGGTGGCTTCGCCGGCCTGGAGTGCGCCCGCCGCCTCGAACGCAAGCTGTCACCGTCGGAGGCCGAGATCTCGCTGGTCACGCCGTTCAGCTACCAGCTCTACCTCCCCCTCCTCCCCCACGTCGCGGCCGGCGTCCTCACCCCACAGTCCGTGGCCGTCTCCCTGCGCCGCTCGCTGCGCCGCACCCACATCCTCCCCGGCGGCGCCATCGGTGTGGACCCGGCCTCCAAGGTGTGCGTCGTCCGCAAGGTCACCGACGAGGTGGTCGCGCAGAAGTACGACTTCCTGGTGCTCGCCCCCGGGAGCGTCACCCGCACCTTCGACATCCCCGGCCTCACCGACTACGCCCGCGGCATGAAGACGCTCGCCGAGGCGGCCTACGTCCGCGACCACGTGATCGCCCAACTCGACCTCGCCTCCGCCACCCTGGACCAGAAGGAACGCGAGTCCCGGCTCCAGTTCGTGGTGGTCGGCGGCGGCTACGCGGGCACCGAGACGGCCGCCTGCCTCCAGCGCCTGACCACCGCCGCCGCCCACCGCTACCCGCGCCTGGACGCCCGGCAGATCAAGTGGCACCTGATCGACATCGCCCCGAAGCTGATGCCGGAGCTCGGCGACCCGCTCGGCGAGGCCGCCCTGGAGGTGTTGCGCGACCGCGGGATCGAGGTGTCGCTGGGCGTCTCGGTGGCCGAAGTCGGCGCCGAGACGGTCAAGTTCACCGACGGCCGGGTGCTCCCCTGCCGCACGCTGATCTGGACCGCCGGCGTGGCGGCGAGCCCGCTGATCGGCACCCTGGACGCCGAGACGGTCCGCGGCCGGCTCGCCGTGACGGCGGAGATGCGGGTGCCGCAGTTCGAGGGTGTGTTCGCGCTCGGCGACGCCGCCGCCGTCCCCGACCTCGCCAAGGGCGACGGCGCGGTCTGCCCGCCCACCGCCCAGCACGCCGCCCGCCAGGGCCGCGCGGTCGCGAACAACGTGATCGCCTCGCTCCACAACCAGCCCCTGGAGCCGTACTACCACAAGGACCTGGGCCTGGTGGTCGACCTCGGCGGCAAGGACGCGGTCTCCAAGCCGCTCGGCGTGGAGCTGCACGGGGTTCCCGCCCAGGTGGTGGCGCGCGGCTACCACCTGATGGCGATGCGCACCAACGTGGCCAAGTTCCGGGTGAGCACCAACTGGCTGCTCAACGCCACCGCAGGCGACGACTTCGTCCGCATCGGCTTCCTCTCCCGCCAGCCCGCCAGGTTGCGGGATTTCGAGTACACCGACGCCTACTTGACGAAGGATCAGGTTCGCGCGCACGCCCAGTCCCTGCTCGCCAAGGGCTGAGCAGCACAGCCGAACGGCGCCCCCGCGGCCTGGCTGCGGGGGCGCCGGATCACGCGGTCACCGTGCGGTCAGGTACATCCCGCTCGCGTCCTGCCCGGCCGTGTTGCGGCACGCGTAGTCGCCGCTCGGACGCCCCCACAGCAGCGTCAGGCAGCGCCCGACCGCCTGCTGGCCGTAGTAGTTGGGGTGCATCGACTCCTGCAGCGCGCCCTGCGTGGAGTTGAGCCCGCCGTCCAGGAAGCGCGCCCACTCGTTGGTGGTCGCGGACGGGCCGGAGCTCGCGGTCGGCTGCCGGGTGGCCGTCGAGCACACCTCGCGGCCCTGCAGCATGTCCGACAGGTCCAGGAACTGCGCGCCCTTGGCGGCGGCGACGCCCGCCAGCGCCCGGGAGATCTGCGGCACCATCGAGTCGCGGGCCCAGTCGGCGTCCCCGTCCCAGAACGGGCAGCCGCCGGTGTCGGAGCGGGTCCACCCGCTTTCCGGGTACCGCATCTCGGCGCTGCGCGGGATCGGCGACGGGTAGGACTGCAGCACCAGGCGGTAGTCCGACGGCGCGTAACCGGCGTCGGCCATCACCGCGCGGATCTCGTCGATCGCCTTGCCGACCCCGGCCATCGCCGTGGGCATCTTCGAGTCGATCGAGGACTGCGCGGAGTCGTGGCAGTACGAGTACCAGATCAGGTAGTCCTGCACGCAGTTGGAGATGACGTCCGCGAAGCCCAGGTCATTGCCGCCGATCGACAGGGTGATCAGCTTCACGTTGTTCTGCCGTGCCACGGTGGCGAGTTGGTCGGCCTGCGGGGCCTCGCCCTTGAACGACTTCCCGCCGTTGGCCGCGCGGAAGATGTTCGCGGTGACGGCACCGGAGCAGGCCAGGTTGATCTCGTTCTGGGCCCCGGTCGAGGCGCTGAGCACCTCGGCGACGTCCGAGCGGTCGCACCCGCTCGCGGCGGTGGCGCCGTAGACCCGCGAGGGGTCGTACGAACTGCCGGTCCAGGCCCGGTCGGTGCCGTTGCGGCTGCCGCTGGTACCGGCAGAGTTGCCCTTCCAGCGGCCGGCCTCCCCGGAGATGTAGCTGTCGCCGAGCGTGACGCTGGCGGTGGGCCCGGACGGCACGGCGGCCGGCGCGGCCGGTGCGGCGGAGGCCGGCGAGGCGACGGCCAGGCCC
>NZ_JAHSQD010000480.1 GCF_020103755.1 Streptomyces sp. LS1784 | reverse complement strand
GGCCGGCCCGTCCGCGCCCTCACCCGCAACCCCGGCTCGCCCGCAGCCGCCGAACTCGCCGCACTCGGCGCCGAGGTGGTCCGCGCCGACTTCGACGACCCGGCCTCCCTCGTCGCGGCACTCGACGGCGCCGGCGCGCTGTTCGCCATGTCCACCCCGTTCGGGACCGACCTCGATGCCGAAGTCCGCCAGGGCATCGCCCTGCTGGACGCCGCCCGGGCCGCCGCCACCGTCCGGCACGTCGTCTACGCCTCCGCCGCCAACGCCGACCGCTCCACCGGCATCCCGCACTTCGACAGCAAGCACCGCATCGAGCGGCACCTGGCCGGCCTCGGTCTGCCCTGGACCGTCCTCGGCCCGGCCGCCTTCATGGAGAACTACGCCAACGACTGGACCCTCAAGTCCCTCCGCGAGGGCGTCTTCCACCTCCCCATGCCGCCCGGCGTCCCGCTTCCCGTGATCGCCGCCGACACCATCGGCGCCTTCGCCGCCCATGTCCTCGCCCGGCCCGGGGCGTACGCGGGCCGGCGCATCGACATCGCCTCGCAGTGGCGCACCGGCGAGCAGATCGCCGCCGCCATCGGTGCGGCGAGCGGCCGGCCGATCCGCTTCGAGGAGGTGCCGCTCTCGGTCGCGGCAGGGTACTCCGAGGACCTCGCCACGATGTTCCGCTACTTCCGGGAGCCCGGGCTCACCATCGACACCGGAGCCCTGCACGCCGAGCACCCCGACATCGACTGGCAGCCGCTGGAGACGTGGGCGGCGGGCCGCAGCTGGGACCTCTGACGGAGTTCAAGGGCCGGTGGTGAGGTGCGCGACGGCGCCGAGCCCGGCTTCGGCCCGTTCCGGCCTGGTACGCGTCACCGTTGACCGTTCCGCCGGTGGTCCGATCGGCCGTCGAAGTCTCTGGGGCGCTCCCCACCCGGCCTAGGCCGGCCGCTCCACGAACTTGCGCTGCCACGGCGTTTCGACCGCGTGCCGGCTGTAGTGCTCCCGCACGTAGTCCACCGCCTCGGCGGCCGGGACGCCGTCCAGGACGGCGATGCGGGCGAGCGCGGTGCCCGTGCGCCCTCGCCCGCCGGCGCAGGCGAGTTCGACGCGTTCGGTGGCGGAGCGTTCCCAGGCCTCGCGGAAGGCGTCGGCGGCGTCCGCGCGGTCGGCGGGGAGGCGGAAGTCGGGCCAGCGCACCCAGCGGCTCGGCCAGTCGACGTGCGGCGGGCGGCCCAACAGGTAGAGGCCGAAGGTCGGTTGGGGTCCGGGCGGCAGGGGTCGGCTGAGGCCGCGACCGCGCAGCAGGCGGCCGGAGGGCAGGCGCAGGATGCCGGGGGTGGTCGGGTCCCAGGTGGCGGGTTCGGTCATGGTCTCTTTCTCTCGGGGGGGGGGGGATGTTCAGGATGCCGCGTGCAGCCCGACGGGCCCGCGTGGCAGTCCGGCGCGGTGGGCCAGGGCGGCGGCCTCGCCGCGCGAGGAGACATCGAGTTTGGCGAGGATGTTGGCCACGTGGAACTTCACCGTCGACTCGCTGATGTGCAGCGCCGCCGCGATGTCCCGGTTGCGGCGGCCGCGCGCCAGCTGGTCGAGGACCTCCAGCTCGCGCGGCTGGAGGCCGTCCAGCGGGTCGGTGGCGAGGACGGGCTCGGGCAGGGCGAGCGGGAGGTCGACGGTCACCGTGGTGCCCCAGCCCGGGACGGCCTCGACGCCGTGGTGTCCGCCGAGGGCGGTGATGCGGTCGGCGGTGCGGTGGACGGCGAGGGCGTCGGCAGTGAGCAGGCCGAGGCCGTCGCCGCGCACCACGGCGCGCAGCAGGCCGTCCGTCGTGAGCTGCCAGCTCACGTGCAGCCGGGTCGGCTTCTCCTGTTCCAGCATCAGCAGCACGGCGACCCGGACGGCGTCGCGTGCGGTGTGCGCGGCGTCCGCCGGGACGGACCGGCCGGCCTCCGCCGGGGGTGCGGCGTCGAGGTGGACCCGGGTGTGCCGCAGCAGCGGGCGCAGCTCGCGCACCAGCCGGGCGAAGGCGGCGTCGGCGGGCTCCTCGCTGAGGGTGCGGTCCAGTTCGGCGCCCTGGCGCAGGTCGAGCAGGGCGGTGACGGCCAGCTCGGTGGCGCTGCGGCGGGCCGTGGCGTCGTCCAGGCCGGGCGCGCGCAGCGGTGCCAGGATCGCGGTGAGCGCCGCGCTGTGGGTGCCGGTGAACTCGGCGATGGCCCGGGCCCGGGCGTTGGCGGAGGCGCGGGAGGCGGCCGTCTGGGTTGGGGCGGCGTCGGTGGCGCGGTGGTCGGAGTGGGCGATCACCAGGTCCCACAGCTGTTGCAGGACGGCGAGCGCCCCGGGTGCCACCGGTTCGGTGCCCGTCCGGACGAGGACCAGGACGGCGCCGCTGTCGTTGCCCGGCGTGGTTGCGACGACCACCACCGGCCGGGACCGTCCGGCGAGCTCGGCCTCGCCCTGCCAGGGACGGCCGGCCGAGGTGGTCCCGGCCGTGCGTTCGGCCAGCCGGGACAGGTCCAGCGCGCTGATGGCGCCGGTGAGCTCGGGCGGGCCGTAGCTGTGCGTGGGGCTGAACGTACAGACGCCACTGAGCTGTGCGAGCGCCGCGTGCGGGACGAGGGTGCCGAGCACCTCGGACAGTCGCCGCAGGACGTCCGGCCGGGGAGCGCGCAGCACTTCGACGGCCCGTGCCAGCGCGTCCTCGGGGCGGCCCCAGTGGTCGCGCCAGGTCCCGTCCGCGCCGCCCGTACCCGCCGTTGTAGCCGCCGCGCCCCTCGTGTGGTCCATGAGGTCCAGCCTAGTTCGGGTGCCGCCGTTCCCACCTGGCCGTTCGGACAGGTGGAACCGTCCGAAGGACCGGCCGGGCAGCCACCGTCCCGGTCGCAGGATGGAAGGCGTCGGAGCGAACCAACTCCCCTGAAACCGAAGGATCTTCCATGACCAAGGCGATCGCCTTCTCCGAGTTCGGCGGCGCGGACGTGCTGCGCCCGACCGACATCGAACTGCCCGCTCCCGGGCCCGGCCAGGTGCTGGTCGCGGTCCGCGCGGTGGGTGTCAACCCGGTGGACCGCAGGCTGCGCACCGGCGAGCTGGCCGCGCTGTTCCCGGTCGTCTTCCCCTACGTGCCGGGCGTCGAGGTGTCCGGCACGGTCGAGGCCGTCGGCGCGGAGGTGAGCGGCTTCGCGCCCGGCGACGAGGTGTTCGGCAGCATGATGGGCGGCGCCTACGCCGAGCACGCGCTGGTCGACGCGGCGGTGCTGGCCCACAAGCCCGCCACGCTGGGCTGGGAGGAGGCCGCCGCGCTCCCGACGGCCGCCGAGACCTCCGAGCGGGTCCTCGACGTCCTCGGCGTGCGGCCGGGCGAGACACTGCTGGTGCACGGCGCCGCCGGCGGGGTGGGCACCCTGCTGCTCCAGTTCGCCCGGGCGCGCGGGATCACCGTGGTCGGCACCGCGAGCGAGCCGAACCACGCCTACCTGCGGGAGCTGGGCGCGATCCCGGTGACGTACGGCGAGGGCCTGGCCGAGCGGGTGCGGGCCGCCGCCCCGGGCGGCGTTGACCGGGCGCTGGACGCGGCCGGGCGGGGCGGGGTGCTGCCGCTGTCGATCGAGCTGACGGGCAGTGCGGACCGGGTGCTGACGATCGCCGACATCCAGGGCGCGCAGGAGCACGGCGTCCGCTTCAACGGCGGAGCCGAGGGTGTCGAGTCGTACCACCAGCGCGCCTACGCGGCCGCGCTCGCCCTGTACGAGGCGGGCACCCTGCGGCTGCCGCTGCACCGGGTGTTCCCGCTGGCCGAGGCGGCCGAGGCGCAGCGGGTCAGTGAGGACGGGCACCTGCGCGGGAAGATCGTGCTGACGGTCCGATAGCCGCCCGGCGCCCGCCCTGTCCCCGTCTGCCCGTTTTACCTACGTTTTGCATTGGGCTCGCCATTTTCGTACGGTTTCAGCCGTTCGGAGTAATTCGGCAGGCGGACGCGCCGTGAACACGGCGGTGGGCCGTTCGGCCGACATGCGGTCCCCCGAACGGTCGACCAGGGTTGGCCGGACGTGGGCGGTACCGGTCCGCCTGCCCTGACGGTCAGGAGGACCAGGCGCATGGGTGGAACGGACAGGCGGGCGGTGATCGGCGAGTTCCTCGGGACCCTGCTGCTGGTGCTGCTGGCGGTGGGCGCGGCGGTGCTCGCGGGGGACGCGATCGGCCCGGTCGGCATCGCGCTCGCGTTCGGCTTCGTACTGCTCGCACTCGCGTACGCGCTCGGACCGGTCTCCGGCTGCCACGTCAACCCGGCGGTGACGTTCGGCTTCCTGCTGGCCCGCCGGATCGACGGGCGTACGGCGGTGTCGTACTGGGTGGCGCAGCTGCTCGGCGGCATCGCGGGTGCGGCGCTCGTCCTGTTGCTGGCCAAGCAGGTACCGGGGCTGGAGACCCACGGCAAGCTCGGCACCAACGGCTGGGGCGACCGCTCCCAGGTGCACATCAACGCCGGCGGTGCGTTCCTGACCGAGGTCGTCCTCACCTTCCTGCTGGTGTACGTCGTGCTGGCGGTGACCCACCGGCTGGCCGCGGTCGGCTTCGACGGGCTGCCGATCGGCATCGCGCTGGTGGTCGTCCACCTGGTCGGCATCCCGCTCACCGGCACCTCGGTCAACCCGGCGCGCAGCCTCGGCCCGGCCCTGTTCGCGGGCGGCGGGGCGCTGTCGCAGCTGTGGCTGTTCCTGCTCGCCCCGCTGGTCGGCGGCGCCCTGGCGGCGGGTGTGCACCTGCTGACCCGCCCGCAGCCCAACCTCCCGGTGGCCGAGGCCCTGGCCACCGACGCACGGGTGTAGCTCCCGCACAACGGCCGAGCGGCGGCCGGGACCGTGGTGACGGTCCCGGCCGTCGTCGTCGGCCGTGCGACACGCGCCCGCCCCGCCGGGCCGCTTTTGAGCCGTAGACCGGCCGGATCCGGTGCGCCGCCCGAAGAGCCCCGGCTCCCATCCGCCCGCTGGGTAGAGTCGCGCCATGGTGACTGTGAACGCGGGGAGCCCCGCGGGCGGGCGACTGGCCGGCCGATCCTGTGTGGTGACGGGCGCGGCCAGCGGCATCGGACGGGCCGTCGCCGAACGCTTCCTCCGGGAGGGCGCGTCGGTGGTCGCCACCGATGTGGACGCGTCCGGGCTGGACCGGCTGGCCGATCAACTCCCGGGCGCCCTCAGTACGGTGGTCGGCGACGTGGCCCGGGACGAGGACGCCCGCCGGATGGTGGCGGCCGCCGTCGAGCGGCACGGGCGGCTGGACGTCCTGGTGGCCAACGCCGGGGTCATCCCGCTGATGGAGATCACCGAGGCCACCGCCGAGGACTGGGACCACGTGATGGCGGTGGACGGTCGCGGCATGTTCCTCACCTGCAAGTACGCGATCGAGGCGATGGCCGCGCAGGAGCGGCCCGGCGGTTCGATCGTCTGCCTGTCCTCCATCTCCGGTGAGGCCGGCCAGCGCGGCCAGTCGGTGTACGGGCCCGCCAAGTTCGTCGCCTCCGGCCTCACCAAGCACCTCGCCGTCGAATGGGCCGATCGCGGCATCCGGGTCAACGCCGTAGCCCCCGGCACCATCACCACCGAGCGCGTCGCCCGGCTGCACGACGAGCCCGGCGGTCCCGAGTACCTCGCGGCGATCGAGAAGCTGCACCCGATGGGCCGGCTCGGTGACCCGGCCGAGGTGGCGGCGGCCGTCCTCTTCCTCGCCTCCGACGACGCGTCCTTCGTCACCGGGGTCGTGCTGCCGGTGGACGGCGGGTACCTGGCGCAGTAGTGCGCCCGGCGCTCCGACTATGCGGTGAGCAGCTCGACCAGGGCGGACACCCCGTCCGAGCCGTGCCCGGCCCCGACCGCCCGCCTGGTGACCGCGAGCGCCGCGTCCAGGACGGAGGTGTCCAGGCCGTGCGCCCGGGCGGTGTGCACGACGTGCGCCAGCCCGGCCTCGGCGGAGGCGAGGCTGCTGTGGTCGCCCGGATGCCGGCGGTCGTCCGCGCGCTGTGCGAAGCGGTCGATCAGCGGCGGCAGCATGCTCGGCAACCCCTGGGCGTACGGCGCGAGCTCGGCGCCGGCGATGCCCTCGGCGCGGGCCAGCGCCAGGGCGTGCAGGTAGCCGTGCACGGTGGTCCAGAACAGGTCGAGCAGGGCGGCGTCGAAGGCCGCCGCCCGGCCCGGGTCCGTGCCCACGTGGCGCACGGTGCCCAGCGCCCGCAGCGTCTCCTCGTGGATGGCGAAGGCCTCGGCGTCGCCGCTCAGCAGGACGGTGCCCTCCGGGCGGCCGATGGTCGGGGTGGGGGTGAGGATCGCGGCGTTCAGCAGGCGGAAGCCCCGGGCCTCGGCGTCGGCGGCGTTCGCCCGCGCCTCGCCCGGCGCGACCGAGGTGGCGTTGACGACGGTCCGGCCGCCCAGCGCCGTCCCGGCGGCCTCCAGCACGGCCCGG
>NZ_JAHSQD010000048.1 GCF_020103755.1 Streptomyces sp. LS1784 | reverse complement strand
CGCCGACGGCCCGGGTGTCGCCGCCGGAGGCGCCGACGGTCAGCTGAGCCCCGCGCGCGGCGCAGGCGGCCGCGGCGACGTCCACCACCGCGTCCCGCTCCTCGGCGGTCAGCGCGGCCGGTTCACCGGTGGTGCCGAGCGCGACCAGTCCGGCCGCCCCGGCGTCCAGGACCTCGTGCGCGAGCTTCTCCAGCGCGTCGAGGGCGACGGAGCCGTCGGCGGCGAAGGGGGTGATCAGGGGGATGTGGATGCCCTTGAGTTCCATGCCAACGATCCTGCGGCCCGCCGATCGCCCAGGTCCAGTTCATGTTTCCGACGCTTCTCGTAAGCTGAACCGATGCTCGGCCGCGAAGGGCCTCGGACCCGGGTCTCCGGGGCGGGTCTCCGGGCAGGCCCTAGGCTGGCCCGATGCTGGATGTCCGACGCCTGCGCCTGCTGCGCGAACTCGCCCACCTCGGCACCATCGCGGCCGTCGCCGAGGCACTCTCCTTCAGCCCCTCGGCGGTCTCCCAGCAGCTGTCCGTCCTGGAGAAGGAGGCGGGCGTCCCGCTGCTGGAGCGAACCGGGCGGCGGGTCACCCTCACCCCGGCCGGGCGCAACCTGGTCCGGCACGCCGAGGCGGTGCTCGCCCTGCTGGAGCAGGCCGGCGCCGAACTCGCCCACACCAAGCGAGGGTTGGCCGGTCCACTGCGGATCGGCACCTACCCCTCGGCGGCCCGGGCGATCATCCCGGCGGTGCTCGCCGAACTGGCCGGCTGGCACCCGGGGCTGGAGCCGATGGTTACCGAGGTGGACCCGGCGGCCGTCGGCGCGGCGCTGCGGGCGGGCGAGCTGGACGTGGCGCTGGTGCACGAGTACGACCTCGTCCCGACCGATCCGGAGCCGGGCCTCGCGGTGACCCGCCCGGTCTTCACCGAGCCCATGTACCTGGCCGCCCGCACCCCGGGCACCGTCGCCGAGCAGCGCGGCGCACCGTGGATCATGTCCCCGCCGGACACGCTCTGCCACACCATGGCCGTCCGCGCCTGCGAGGCGGCGGGCTTCGCACCCCGGATCCGGCACCAGATCGACGACTTCACCACCGTGCTGGCCCTGGTGGCGGCCGGCCAGGGCGTCGCCCTGGTCCCCCACCTGGGCACGGCCGGGCCCCCGCCTGGCGTCGTCCTCACCCGCCTGCCGATGTACCGCCGCACCCGCGCCGCGTTCCGCGCCGGCGCCGGCTCCCACCCGGCCATCTCGGCTTTCGTCTCGGCCCTGCACACAGCCGTCCCGCCGGGGCTCGGCAGCGGCGCCTGAGGTTCCCGCCCCCCTTCACCTCCCCTCCCCGAATCCCCTCCCCGAAACGGAAGTTCCCCGCGCCCGAAAGGGGCGCGGGGAACTTCGCGAAGCGCGTCTGACGTCATCCCGCCAGGCAGCTCGGCCCGAGCAGCTGCTTCAGGTCCCCGAACAGCGCCGGGTCCGACTTCACCCGGTGCCGGTCGAGCCGCAGCACCGTGGTCTTGTTGCGGCTCTCCAGCCGCACCCGCACCTCGGTGGTGCCGCGGTGGCTCCCGAGCACCTCGCCGAGCCGGGCCACCAGCGGCGGGGTGACCTTCCCGCTCGGGATGTTGATGGTGATCGGCGCCTCGGCGTGCGCGTTCGACAGGTCCGGGACGGACAGTTCCATCCCCATCAGTCGCGGCACGTCCTCCCGCTTGTCCAGCTTGCCACGCACGAAGACGACGGCGTCCTCGACCAGTTGCGAGGACACCAGCTGGTAGCTGGCCGGGAAGAACATGCAGTCGATCGAGCCCGCCAGGTCCTCGACCGTCGCGATGGCCCAGGCGTTGCCCTGCTTGGTCATCTTCCGCTGGAGGCCCGAGATGATGCCGCCGATGGTGACGATCGTCCCGTCCGGCCGCTCCGCGAGATCGGCCACCGCGCAGTCCGCCTTGTCGGCGAGCACGTGCTCGATGCCGTGCAGCGGGTGCGAGGAGACGTACAGGCCGAGCATCTCCCGCTCCTGGGTGAGCAGGAAGGACTTCTCCCACTCCTCCTCGGAGAAGACGACGTCCAGCCCGAAGCTCGGCTCGTCCGTGGTGGCGTCGCCGCCGAAGAGGTCGAACTGCCCCTCGGCCTCCTTGCGCTTCACGCCGACCACGTTGTCGATCATCGGCTCGAACTGCGCGCTCAGGCCCTTGCGGGTGTGCCCCAGCGAGTCGAAGGCGCCGGCCTTGATCAGCGATTCGACGGTCCGCTTGTTGCAGACCACCGACTCCACCTTGTCCAGGAAGTCGGAGAACGACGCGAACTTCCCCTTGGCCTTCCGGGTCCGGATCATCGAGTCGACCACCGGCCCGCCGACGTTGCGGATGGCGGTGAGGCCGAAGCGGACCGTGGTGTCACCGTGCGGGGTGAAGTCCGAGTCCGACTCGTTGACGTCCGGCGGCAGCACCTGGATGCCCATCTTGCGGCACTCGTTGAGGTAGACCGCGGACTTGTCCTTGTCGTCCTTGACGGAGGTGAGCAGGCCGGACATGTACTCGGCCGGGTAGTTGGCCTTGAGGTAGGCCGTCCAGTACGAGACCAGCCCGTAGCCGGCGGTGTGCGCTTTGTTGAACGCGTAGCCGGAGAAGGGGACGAGGACGTCCCACACCGCCTGGATGGCCGCGTCGGAGTAACCGCGTTCGCGGCAGCCCTTCTGGAAGGGGACGAACTCCGCCTCCAGGATCTCCTTCTTCTTCTTGCCCATGGCCCGGCGCAGCAGGTCTGCCTGGCCGAGCGAGTAGCCGGCCAGGATCTGCGCGGCCTTCTGCACCTGCTCCTGGTAGACGATCAGGCCGTAGGTGGGCCGGAGCACCTCCTCCAGGGGCTTCTCCAGCTCCGGGTGGATCGGGGTGATCTCCTGCTGCCCGTTCTTGCGCAGCGCGTAGTTCGTGTGGGAGTTGACGCCCATCGGGCCCGGGCGGTACAGCGCCAGGACGGCGGAGATGTCCTCGAAGTTGTCGGGCTTCATCAGCCGCAGCAGCGAGCGCATGGGGCCGCCGTCGAGCTGGAAGACGCCGAGCGTGTCGCCGCGGGCGAGGAGTTCGTAGGTCGGCTTGTCGTCCAGGGGCAGATCAAGCAGGTTGATCTTGATGCCCTTGTTCTTCTCGATCGCCTTGACGGCGTCGTCCATGATCGTCAGGTTGCGCAGGCCGAGGAAGTCCATCTTGAGAAGGCCGAGGCCCTCACAGGTCGGGTAGTCGAACTGCGTGATGGTGACACCGTCGGTGTGCCGGGTCCAGACCGGGATGTGGTCGGTCAGCGGCTCGGCGGACATGATGACGCCTGCGGCGTGCACGCCGGGCTGGCGGATCAGGCCCTCGATGCCGCGCGCGGTGTCGATGACCTTCCTGACGTCCGGGTCGGTCTCGTACAGCCCGCGGATCTCGCCGGCCTCGCTGTAGCGGGGGTGCGAGGAGTCGGTGATGCCGGAGAGCGGGATGCCCTTGCCCATGACGTCCGGCGGCATCGCCTTGGTGATCCGGTCGCCCATCGCGTACGGGTAGCCGAGGACTCGCGAGGAGTCCTTGATGGCGGCCTTCGCCTTGATGGTGCCGTACGTGACGATCATGGCGACCTTGTCGGATCCCCACTTCTCCGTCACGTAGCGGATCACGTCACCGCGCCGGCGCTCGTCGAAGTCGATGTCGACATCGGGCATGGAGATGCGCTCGGGGTTGAGGAAGCGCTCGAAGATCAGGCCGTGCGGGATGGGGTCGAGGTCGGTGATGCCCATCGCGTAGGCGACCAGCGAGCCGGCCGCCGAACCACGGCCGGGGCCCACCGCGATGCCCTGGCTCTTGGCCCACATGATGAAGTCGGCGACCACGAGGAAGTACGCCGGGAACCCCATCTGGATGATGGTGTCCATCTCGTACTCGGCGAGCTTCTTGTGCTCCTCGTCGTACCCGCCCGGGAAGCGCCAGTCCATCCCCTCCCAGACCTTGGACTTGAAGAAGTCCGCCTCGGACTCGAAGCCCTCCGGGATGGGGAAGCGGGGCATCAGGTTCTTGAACTTGAACATGCCCTCGGTGTCGACCCGGGAGGCGACGAGGAGCTGGCTGTTGCGGCAGCCCTCCTGCCAGGCGTCCGAGGAGTCGAGGGCGTACATCTCGGCGGCGGACTTGATGTAGTAGCCGGTGCCGTCGAAGCGGAAGCGGTCCGGGTCGGACAGGTTCTTGCCGGTCTGGACGCAGAGGAGGAGGTCGTGCGCGCCGGCGTCGGCCTCGGTGGTGTAGTGCGAGTCGTTGGTGACGACCGGGGGGATGTTCAGCTTCCTGCTGATCTCCAGCAGCCCGTCGCGGACCCGCTTCTCGATGTCGAGGCCGTGGTCCATCAGCTCCAGGAAGTAGTTCTCCCTGCCGAAGATGTCCTGGTAGTCGGCGGCGGACTTCAGGGCCTCGTCGAACTGGCCGAGGCGCAGCCGGGTCTGCACCTCGCCGGAGGGGCAGCCGGTGGTGGCCATCAGGCCGTCGGAGAGGTCGGAGATCAGCTCCTTGTCCATCCGGGGCCACTTCACGAGCCAGCCCTCGGCGTAGGAGCGCGAGGTCAGCTTGAAGAGGTTGTGCAGGCCCTCCTTGTTGCGGGCCCAGATGGTCTTGTGGGTGTAGGCACCGGACGCGGAGACGTCGTCCTTCTTCTGGTGCGGCTGGCCCCACAGGACGCGCTTGGTGTTGGAGCGGGACTCCGGGGCGACGTACGCCTCGATGCCGATGACGGGGGTGATCCCGGCGGCGGTGGCCTGCTTGTGGAACTCGGCGGCGCCGTACATGTTGCCGTGGTCGGTCATGGCCACGTGGGTCTGACCGAGGCGCTCGACCTCCTTGAACATCTGCTTCAGCCGGGCGGCACCGTCCAGCATCGAGTACTCGGTGTGGACGTGCAGATGCGCGAACGGCTGGTCGCTCAAGGCGGGGCCTCCGGAGGCTCTGGTGCTGGTCTGGTGGGCCGGCGAACGTGCAGGTCACAGGGGTTACCCCTGGAAATGGATGTGGCCCGGAGCACCTCGCGGGGTCCGGACCATCACTCACACGTTCACGCGTCTACTCTAGCCCCCCTCGAACGGCTTCCCCGTCCGCCGGGAGGGGCGCCCGGGCCGGCCCGGCGAGTCGCGCCCCGGCGGCTTCGCGGACCTCGGACTCCTCCATCGGATCGTCCCGCAGGTAGGCCAGGCGCTCCCGCACGCCGGGGCGGTCGGGGGCCCGCTCGACCCCGAGCAGCCGGGCTTCGGTCTGGGAGTCCCAGAGCGACTCGACGTACGCCTCGTCCAGTCCGGCGGGGTCGATGGCGGCCAGCGCCCTGAGGTAGGCGGGGCGCTCGTACGAGTGCGGGGTGCGCACCCAGAAACGGCGGAGGAAGGGGACGGCTCCGGCGGCCTCGGGCCCGAGGCGGGCCAGGCCCTGCGCCATGAGCATCGGGCCGCACCAGGTGCGGTGCGCCCAGTCCTTCTCCAGCTGGGCGAGGAGCACCGGGACGTCCTGCGGCTCCCCGTGCCCGGCCAGCACCCTCAGGCCCTCCCGGGCCAGCCAGCGGGTGCCCGAGGCGGCCCAGTCGCGGGCGGCGGGCATGGCGTGGGCGCCGAGCCTCGCCAGGAGGCCCGTCACCAGGGGCAGCGAGTGCTTGCCGTCCGCCGTGCCGAGCGAGGGGACGAGCGGGACCAGGCCGGGCTCCGGGTCGCGGTGGTGGTAGAGGACGTACATGGCGTCCGTCCTGCGGTCCTCCGATGAGCCGGGGTCGGCGATGATCTCCAGGAGCTCCGCGTTCGTCGGCTCGGCCGGCGGGTCGGGCTTCGGGGGTTTGCGTTCCGGGGTGGGGATGGAGACGCCCCAGTGCTCCCAGGCCTTCGCCCAGGGCGTCGGGTCGTCGTCGCCGCCGAGGCGTGCCCGCGCGACGTCGCCCAGATCTTCCCACCACTCCACCGGCCAGCGTTCGGACACGGACTCCAGGACGGACAGCCACTGCTCGCCCTCGCGGATGTACGCCCGCAGGATGTCCCGCGCCTCGGCGGAGCCGGCGAGTGCCAGCCGTTCGAGGATGCGGGCGGCCTCCTCGGCGTCGTGGTCGTCCGCGGTGGCCAGGGCGTCGGCCACGGGGCCGAGCGGGAGGTCCAGGTCCCGCAGGAGCCGGGCGAGGTAGACGCGGTGCTCGTCGACCAGCCAGTCCCAGCGCCAGTCCGTACGGATGCAGGCGTAGACGGCGTCGGCGGCGGCGACGGGGTCCTCGGAGGCCTGCAGCGCGCCCAGGCCCCGGCCGCGCTGGAGCAGGCCGAGGAGGGTGTCCACCGGTGCGTAGGCGTACGGGTCCGTCTGCTCGGGCATGCGCTACACCGATCCGGCGAGTCGTGCCCCGGCGGCCTCGCGGACCTCCGGTTCCTCCATCGGATCGTCCCGCAGGTACGTCAAGCGGGCCCTCACGTCGCCCCGGTCGGGGGCGTGCTCGACGCCGAGGAGCCGGGCTCCCGCTTCACAGTCCCAGAGCGACTCGGTGTACGCCTCGGCCGTGCCGGCGGCCCCCATCGCCGCCAACGCCTCCAGGTAGGCGGGGCGCTCGTACGAGTGCGGGGTCGAGAGCCAGAAGCGGCGCAGCAGGGAGACGGCGTCGGCGGCCTTCGAGCCGAAGCGCGCCAGGCCGCCCGCAAGGGTGTCCGGGCCGCACCAGGCCTGGATCGCCCAGCACCTCTCCAGCTCGGCGACGAGGGCCGGTATGTCGCTCTCGTCGCCGTGGCCGGCCAGCACCGCGAAGCCGAGCCCGGAAAGCCAGCCCTGCTCCGAGGCCGCCCACTCCCGAGCCGCTGGTACGGCTTGCTCGGCGAGTTGCCCGACGGCCCTCCCCAGGAACGGCACTTGCCGGGTGCCGTCGGCGGCGCCGAGCCGGGGTGCCAGCGGGATCAGCGCGGGGTCCGGCGGGCGGAGCGACAGTGCGCGCAGAGCGGTCCCCTTGGCGCGTTCGGATTCTTCCGGATCGCGCAGCAGGGCGAGCAGGCTCGCGTTGTCGCGGTCCGGGTACGGATCCGTCATGCGGTGACGCGTGATCGGCCCGTCCGCCTCCGGAACGGAGTCCGGCAGTACCGCCCGGGCTTCCTGCGAGCCGCCGAGCACGAGCAGCTCCAGAACGCCGGTGGCCCGGTACCGGGTGTCCTCGTCGCCGGACAGCAACTCCACCACCGGCGCGAGCGGAAGTTCCAAGTCCCGGATCAGCCGGGCGAGGTAGAGGTGCCGGTCGTCGACCTGCGAGTCCCACCGCCAGTCCCAGCGGATGCAGCCGTAGACCAGGTCGGCGACCGAAGCCCGGTCCTCGGCGGCTATCAGCGCGCCCTGGCCTCGGCCGCGCTGGAGGAGACCGGGGAGGGTGGTCGCCGGCGCGTAGTGGTCGGTGTGCATGGGGTCCATCGTGCCCCAGCCCCCGGCGTGCGGGCGGCGGGGCCCGGCGGTCGGGCGTCCTCGCCGGGCGGAGCCGCCCGAGGGCGGTGACGACACCCGGAGCGACGACTCTCCGCCCGCGTCCGAACCGGCGGGCTCGGCCTCGGCGCGACCGCCACCGAGGAGTTGCACGCCTTCCTCAACGCCGACAAACGCGTCCGGATCGAGCAGCGCCAGGCCCGGCTCACCCTGCGGGACGACGACCACGCCGGCGCCCCGCCCCGCACGGGCATCGACCTCGACGGTGGCACCGCGCTCATCCCGCCCCGCAGGTGGCCCCGCACAGGAAGTCCCGAACCCGCCGGCCAGGGGCACGCCCCGTGGCGGCGTGTCGAGTGGCGATCCGCCTCCCGCGACGAAATCGTGACCGGCAGCAAAACCCACCAGAAAGGGTCAAAATGCCCGAGGTCACCACCCCGTACGCGACCGGCACGCCGTGCTGGGTCGATCTGATGGCCAAGGACCAGCAGGCCGCACTGGACTTCTACCGCGACCTCTTCGGCTGGCAGGGACAAGTCGGCAAGGCGGAGTTCGGCGGCTACGCCGTCTGCGAGCTCGACGGCAAGACCGTGGCCGGCATCGGCGCGGCGACGTCCCCCGACGGGATGCCGGAGCCGCCGACCGTCTGGACCAGCTACCTGGCCACCGCCGACGCCCAGGCCACCCAGGACGCGATCGTCGCCGCCGGCGGCACCCTGCTCGTCCCGGTCGTGGACGTCGGCCACCTGGGCCGGATGCTGATCGCCGCCGACCCGCAGGGCGCGGTGTTCGGCGCCTGGCAGCCGGGCGAGTTCTTCGGCGCCAAGGTCGTCAACGAGGCCGGCGCGCTGATCTGGAACGAGCTGCACACCAGCGACATCCCGGCCGCCACCGCCTTCTACGGCGAGGCGTTCGGCATCGGGTTCGAGCCGCTGGACGGCGCGGACACCTACTGGGAGCTGCGGGTCGGCGGCCGTGCCGTGGGCGGCGCCACCCTGCTCGCCAACGACCCGCCCGGCACTCCGGCCCACTGGCTGACCTACTTCGCGGTCGACGACGTCGACTCCACCGTGGACGCCCTGGTCAAGCGCAACGGCACCGTCCTCGCCCCGCCCTTCGACATGGTGGCCGGCCGGATGAGTGTGGTCGCCGACCCGCAGGGCGCCCCCTTCGCCGTGATCAGGCCGACGCCGCGCTGACCCCGTCCTTCTTCGCTCCGCCCGCCCGGACCCCCACCCGGGCGGGCGGACCACATTCCGACCTACCGTCAATCCTCGTACGGATCACCACTCTTGAGGCGGGCTGGTCACCCCTGCTTGACTGACCGCCGTGACCGAGACCACCGCCACCCCCGACGCCCTCGGCGCCCTCGTCAGCCGCCACCCGGTCGCCACCCGCACCCGGTGGATCAACGCCGCCTGGGCTCTGACGATCGGCGTCCTCGCCTCCTGGCTGGGCCTGTGGGCCCTCCTTCAGGACGGCGGCCCCGGTGGCGACTCGGGCGGCGGCCAGGCGCTCGGCGTTGCCCTCGGCCTCGGCATCTGCGGGCTCGTCCTCGGCGCCTCCCAGGCCGTACGGGCCCTGCGCGGCGGCGCCGGCGAGTACTTCGAGGTCCGGGCGTACGGCCTGGTCCACGGCAACGCCCGTGGGCCCAAGGGACATTGGACCTGGACGCAGATCGCCACCATCACCGTCCCGGCCCGCAGCGGCGCGGCCGGCGCCTACGCCCACCGGTTCGGCAACGACTACCGCTGCGTCCTCGGCCTGTCCGGCGGCGGACGCGTCCGGGTGGACGGCCTGGCCGCCGGCGCCTCCACCCTCGGCAACGCGGTGATCGACCACTGCCCCAACGCCCGGATGCTCGACGCCGAGGCGTGGACCCGCCGGGCCGGCGGCCGGCTGCTGCTGGGCTCGGTGCTCTGCGTCGGCGGCGTCGTCGCCATGGCCCGTTACATCTCCGACCACCCGGACGGCGAGCGGGTCACCGTGGACGCTTCCGGCCACACCGTCCGCGAGTTCGTCCGGGGCGTCGACGACACCACGATCATGCTGCTCGGCCTCGGCATCGCGGCCTGCGGCCTCGGCGCCGTCGTCTTCCTGGCCCTCTTCGTCCACGGCCGCCTCCGCCGCGTCTGACCAGCCCCCGACCAGACCCTGGCCGGCCCCCGGCCTGCGCCACCCCGCCCGCCCGCGCCCTAAGCGCCCCGCCGTGCCAGGAACAGGTCGTTGACGCGCAGCATCCCGATCCCGCCGCCCCGCGCGTCGAGCACCCGGGCCGTCTCGGCCAGCACTCCCTCCCGCCGCTCCTCCGGCAGCACCCGGTAGGTGGAGACGGACGCCAGGAAGTCGAGGTAGCGCCCGGTCTCGTACCAGACCTCCTCCCGGTACCGGACGGCCCGCAGGTCGGCGAACCGGCCGTCCCGCCGGCACTCGGGCTCCGGCCAGCCCGGGTCCCCGCCGCCCGCCTCCGGGCCGTAGAACGAGGCCCGCTGCCCGTGCGGCGCGTTCTCGACCCCGAACTTCCGGTCCACCTCGGCGAGTTCGTCGTACGGTCCGCCGTCCAGGACCCCGTGCGGGTTCCAGAACAGCGCCACTGCGCCGCCCGGTCCGAGCGCATCGTGCACCAGGTCCCAGCGGCGCGCCTGGTCCAGCCAGTGCCAGGACGTGGCGGCGAACAGCAGCCCGAACTCCCGCCCGTCCGCCGCCCATTCCTCGAAGCCGCCGTTCTCGACCCGGACCTGCGGGTACCCCCCGGTGTTGCGCCGCAGCACCTCGGCCATCCGTGGGTCCGGCTCGACGCAGACCAGCGGCACCCCGCGCCCGGCGAACAGCACGGTGGCCTTGCCCGTCCCCGCACCGACCTCGACCGCCGGGCGCCCGCCCAGCTCCGCGTACGCCAGCACGTCCGTCACCAGCGCGTCCGCGTACCCCGGCCGGGCGGCGTCGTACAGCTCCGCCGCCTCGCCGAACACCCGCGCCCGCGTCCGGTCCACCTGCTCCGCCGCGCCCATCGGCACTCCCCCGTCCACCCCGACACCGGTCGGCGGACACGGTACCGACCGCGCCCCGGCGGGGCCATCGGATTACCACCCGGCCGGCTCGGGAGCCCCGAAGGGCCCTCACCGCCGGTAGGCGCTCACCGCGACCGCCGGCACCAGCCCGAGCGCCACCAGCCCGCCCGCCAGGGCCAGGACCGGGTAGCTCGTGGCCGCGACCATGATCCCGGAGGCCATCCCGCCGGTGGCGCCCGCGATCGCGATCGAGACGTCCACCAGGCCCTGCGTCCTGGCCCGGGTGGCCAGCGGCACCGTGTCGGCGATGATCGCCGTGCCCGAGACCAGGCCGAGGTTCCAGCCGATCCCCAGCAGCGCCAGCGCGAGTGCCAGCAGCGCCACCGAGTCCCCGGGCGCCGCGGCGGCCAGCATCCCCGCCGCCAGCAGCACCACCCCGGACGACGCCGCGACCGCCATCCGCCCGTACCGGTCGACCAGCCACCCGGTGACCGGCGACGGCAGGTACATCGCGCCGATGTGGATCGCGATGACCAGCCCGGAGGCGGCCGACCCGTGCCCGTGGTCGTGCATGTGGACCGGCGTCATCGTCATGATCGCCACCATCACCAGCTGGGTGAGCACCATGACCAGCCCCCCGAGCGCCACACCCCCGCGTCCGGCCCGCTCGTCGGCCGCGTCCGTCACCGCGCTGTCGCCCGCAGGCCCGGCCCCGGCGAGCGTCCGGGCCAGCAGCAGCGGGTCCGGCCGGAGCCACCGCGCGAGGACGAGCCCCGCCAGTCCGTAGGCCAGGCCGGACAGGACGAACGGGCCGGCCAGTGCCGGAATCCCCAGCCCCTCGGCGAGACGCCCGGTCGGCGCGGCCAGGTTGGGCCCGGCCACGCCGCCGAGCGTGGTGGCGACCAGGACGGTGGACACCGCCCGCGCCCGCCGGTCCGGACTCGCCAGGTCGGCCCCGGCGTACCGCGCCTGCAGGTTGGTGGCCGTCCCCGCCCCGTACACGAACAGGGCGACGAACAGCAGCAGCGGGTTGTCCAGCACGGCCGCCGCGATCACGCCCGCCGAGCCGACCGCCCCGGTCAGGTACCCGGCGGCCAGCCCCGGGCGGCGGCCCCGGCTCTGCGAGATCCGGCCCACGGCCACGGCGGCCAGCGCCGATCCGGCGGTGAACAGCGCGCTCGGCAGCCCGGCCAGGCTGGTGGAGCCGAGCATCTGCTGCGCCAGCAGGGCACCGACCGTCACTCCCGCGGCAAGCCCCGCGCCGCTGAGCACCTGGGAGGCGACCAGCACCCGCAGGATGCGGCGCTGCGCCTCGCCGGGATCGTCGGGTATGCCGGTGGTCTTCTCGGCGGGGGCGGTGCCGGCCATGTCTCTCCCCGGGTCAGCGGTGGGCGGTGCGGACGGGCGGCCCCGGGCGCTTCCCGCCCGGAACGTTCTCCATAATTCCATGGATTATGGAGAATGAACCCCGCCACTCCCGCCTCACCCGCGCGCCGGTCGAACCACCCCAGCCCCGCGCCGGCCGTCCAGTCCCGCGTCAGGCGTCCAGTTCCGCGAGGAAGTCCAGCGACGCCACCCAGGCCCGCTCGGCCGCCTCGGCGTCGTAGTCCGGCAGCTCCGGGTCGGTGAACAGGTGCCCGGCGCCGCGGTAGCGGTGCACCTCGACCTCCGCCCCGGCCCGCCGCATCCGCAGGTACCAGGCGTTCAGCCAGTCCTCCGGCTCGAACGGGTCCGGCTCCGCGATGTGCAGCTGCACCGGGATCTCGGTGGCGGCGTCCTCCCGCAGGTCGGAGGTGCCGTGCAGGAGCAGCAGCCCGCGCGCCTTCTCGTCGGCCAGCGCCAGGTTCTGCGCCACCGCGCCGCCGAGCGAGAAGCCGGCGTACACCAGCCCGCTCTCGGACACCGACGCGACCGCCGTCACGGCCCGCCGCAGCAGTTCGTCGCGGCCGCCGAGTTCCTCCTGGAACTCCTGCGCCTCCTCGACGGACTCGAAGGTCCGCCCGTCGAACAGGTCCGGCGTGTGCACGGTGTGCCCGGCGGCACGCAGCCGCTCGGCGGCGGCGTGCACGGCGGGGCGCAGGCCGTAGGCGGAGTGGAAGAGGACGATCTGGGCCACGGTTCGGGTCCTTCACCAGGGAGGTCAGCTACCCACCCATGATCCCGCATGCCCTGCCCGGCCCTGTGACCCCGCGTCCGGCTACGACACCACGTCCTTGCGTGCGAACCCCCGGAACGCCAGCGCCAGCAGCACCACCGCGTACGAGAGCGACAGCGAGACGCCCTGCACCATGCCGCCCCACTCCAGCTGCGGCTGCAGGGCGTCCGCCCAGGAGTACTGCCAGTGCGCCGGCAGCCACTCCCGCAGGTCGCCCAGCGCGGTGACGGCGTCCAGCACCCCGGTGACGATCGAGGCGAACACCGCGCCGCCGACCGCGCCCAGCGGCGCGTCCGTCGCCGTGGAGAGCCAGAACGCCAGCGCCGCGATCACGATCTCGCTGAGGAACACGAAGGCCACCGCGATGGCGATCCGGGGCAGCGCCTGCCCGGCGGGCAGGCTGACCCCGGCGGGCAGCCTGAGGTCCCCCCAGCCGTACGCCGCCGTGCCGACGACCAGCCCGATCGCGGGCAGCATCACCACCGCCGCCGCCGAGAACGCCAGTCCGACCGCGAACTTGCGGGCCAGCAGCCGGGCCCGGGGCACCGGTGCGGCCAGCAGGTAGCGCAGCGAGGACCAGCTGGCCTCGGAGGCGACGGTGTCCCCGCAGAACAGCGCGACCGGGACGACCAGCATGAAGCCGGTGCCGACGAACAGCATGGTGACCGCGAAGTTGGCCCCCGAGGCGGTGGCCAGCTCGATGAAGGTGGTCCGGCCCGGACGGCCCGGAGTGCCGCCGATCTGGAACGCGGCCAGGATGACGAACGGCATGGCGGCCAGCACCGCGCCGATCACCAGCGTGCGGCGCCGGCGCAGCTGCCGCATCGCTTCCACCCGCAGCGGCAGCGTCCGGCTCGCCCGGTACCCCTCGGCATGGTCCATCGACTCCGCGTGGTCCATCGGGACGACGCTCACGCTCCACCTCCGATCAACGACAGGAACGCGTCCTCCAGCCGCCGCTGCGGGCCGGCACTCTCCACCGGCACCTCCAGCCGCACCAGTTCGGCCAGCAGCCCGCCGGCCGCCAGCCCGTCCAGGCGCACCAGCAGTCCACCCTCGACGGCCTCCACCGAGCCGACCCCGGCCAGCGCGGCCACCTTCTCGACCACGGGCACCGGGTCGTACGGGCCGGCGATGCCGATCATCAGCAGCTCGCCGGCGCCCACGATGTCCCCGACCGGGCCGGCCGTGACCAGCTGCCCGCGGTCCATCACCACCAGGTCCGTGCAGCTCTGCTCGACCTCCGACAGCAGGTGGCTCGACACGATCACGGTCCGCCCGCCGGCCGCGTACCGGATCATCACCTCGCGCATCTCGCGGATCTGCGGCGGGTCCAGCCCGTTGGTCGGCTCGTCCAGGATCAGCAGGTCCGGCATCCCCAGCATCGCCTGCGCGATCGCCAGCCGCTGCCGCATGCCCTGCGAGTACGTCCGCACCGCACGGTCCAGCGCCTCGCCGAGCCCGGCGATGGCCAGCGCCTCGTCGAAGCGCGCGTCGGCCTCCGGCCGTCCGGTCGCCTGCCAGTACAGCCGCAGGTTGGCCCGCCCGGTGAGGTGCGGCAGGAAGCCCGCGCCCTCCACGAACGCGCCGACCCGCGACAGCACCGGCGCGCCGGGCCGCACCAGGTGCCCGAAGATCCGGATCTCCCCGGCGTCCGGCCGGATCAGGCCCATCAGCATCCGCAGTGTGGTGGTCTTGCCCGCGCCGTTCGGCCCGAGCAGTCCGAGCACCTGCCCCTGCTCCACCCGGAAACCCAGCTCCCGTACGGCGTAGCGGTCCTGGGCACCCTTGTAGCGCTTGCTCAGCCCGCTGATCTGCAGCGGCACCGCGGCCAGCTCCGGATCGAAGCCGGGCCCGGCGGCGCCCCGCCGGCGCCGCAGCCGCGGCGCCAGCACCAGGGCCGCGGCCGCCAGTACGGCGATGACCGGCAGTACCCAGGTGCGCGAGGGCAGCGGCGCCGCCTCGGTGACCAGTTCCTCGACGGTCGGCGCGGTGAGCGCCCCGGCCGGCGCCACCCGGTAGGTGGCCGGCTCGGCCGGCGAGGCGTACGCGAGGTCGGTGCTCGCCAGCACCAGCCGCACCCGGTGCCCGGCCGGAAAGGTGTGGTCCACGGTCGGCAGCGCCACGGTGACCGTCTGCCCGGCGTCCGCGCCGGTGACCCGCAGCGGGGCGGCGAGCTGCTGCGGCAGCACCGCCTTGCCGTCCGGCCCGACGTCGTACAGCTTCGCGAACAGCACCGCGTCCGGCCGGTCCGCCGTGACCCGCACCGGCACGGTCGGCTGCCCGGTCAGGTGCAGCGGCGAGTCCAGCGGCGCCGAGTCGAAGGCGGCGTTCTGCCCGGGGAAGTCCAGTGACAGCCCGGCGCCCAGGGAGGCCGCCTGGCTGAGCGCACCGACGCCCGGCAGCGTCGAGATCCCTGGCGGCGCGCCGCCGGGCGGATTGGCGAGGGTCTGCTCACCGCCCGTCAGCTCGACGGTCCGCGACCCGGTCCCGCCCAGCCCCGGGTACCGGTCGGCGGTGGCCCCGCGCAGCACCGCCTGGAAGCCGGTCGAGTCGACCCCGCCGGTGCGGGTGACCCGGAACGCGGCGCCGGTGTCGTTGCTGCGCCCCTTCAGGTAGTGATCGAACCAGGCCGTCACCCGGTCGTCGACCCGCGCGCTGGTGTCCGTCCCGCCGTCGTGACCGCCGGCGAACCAGTCCACCGCCACCGGCGCGCCGTTGGCGGCCACCGCCTTGGCGATCCTGTCCCCCTGGTCCAGCGGGAACAGCGAGTCCTGCTGCCCCTGCACCACCAGCGTGGGCGCCTTGAGCTGCGCCGCCACCGAGGACGGGCTGGAGCGCTCCAGCAGCGCGACGGCCTCCGGATCGGCGTGCCCGGCGGTGGCGACCCGGTCGTACATCTGGCAGAGCGACTCCAGGAACCGCCCGCAGCCGACCGGCCCGTCCGCCTTCGGCTTCGGCCCGCCGTTCTCCCGCGGCGCCTCGCCCGAGGGGCCGAGGTCCCCGGCCGAGCCGGTGGTGAAAAAGATCCCGGCCCACAGCTTCTTGAACACGCCGTCCGCCGCGCCCGAGCCCTGCACGCCCTGCGGGAACAGCGCGTCGGCCAGGTTCCACCAGGTGATCTGGGTGGCTACCGCGTCGATCCGGTGGTCGTACGCGGAGGCCAGCAGCGAGACCGCCCCGCCGTACGAGGCGCCGGTGATGCCGACCTTCGGGTCGCCGGCCGCATCCAGTTGCACCTCGGGCCGCTGGGCCAGCCAGTCCACCAGGTGCTTGACGTCCTCGACCTCGCGGTCGGGCGCGTTCAGCCCGATCTTGCCGCCCGAGTGCCCGAAGCCGCGCGCCGACCAGGTCAGCACCGCGTACCCCTGCCGGGCCAGCTGCTCGGCGCGCTCGCGCTCGCCCTCCTTGGAGCCGCCGAAGCCGTGCGCCAGCAGAACCGCCGGGCGCGGACCGCCGCCGGCGGTGAAGAAGGAGGTGTCCAGCTGGATCTGCTGGGCGCTGCCCGGCGTCTCCGGCATGCTGAGGAAACGGTCCTCCTGATGGACCGCCTGCTCACCGCCGGACGCCACCGTCGCGGTACCGGCTCCGGCCACCGCCACCAGGGCCACCGCCCCGGCGAGCAGCCTGCGTCGGACCGTTGTTCCCCGGGCGCGCCAACGACGCCATGCCCCACCGAACTCCATGGGCGCTGATCGTATCCGCCGTCCGGGTAGGCGTCCGATAAAGCCACCACACCGTTTCGCCCGTTTCACCCCACCATGCCCGGGTATCGTACGGCGCATGCCCTGGCTGCTGATCTCGCTGCTCGCCGCCGTCACCGCCACCCTGGCGGTCGGCTGGATCGTCGACCAGGCCCTCCAGCGGACCGCCGCCCGCCACCCCGCGGCACCGGTCTGGCCGCTGCTCCGCCGCTGCCGGATCCCGCTCCAACTCACTGTCGTGTCAGCCCTGTTGATCGCCGCCAAGCCGCTCCAGCGGGTCTTCCACCTGAAGCGCGGCGACGGCGCGCAGCACCTGCTCCTGCTGTTCCTGCTCGCCTCCCTGGGCTGGCTCACCGTCCGCGTGGTGGCCGCCGTCCTGGAGGCCCTGCTCAGCCGCTACGAGACCCGTATCGAGGACCCGGCGCGCGTCCAGCGGGTGCACACCCAGATCAGCATGCTGCGCCGGGTGGTCAGCGCCCTGATCGTCGTGGTCACGGTGGCCGTGATGCTGCTGACCTTCTCCGCCATGCGTGCCATCGGCGCCAGCCTGCTCGCCTCGGCGGGCATCATCGGCATCGTGGCCGGCATCGCCGCCCAGAGCACCCTGGGCAACTTCTTCGCCGGCCTCCAGATCGCCTTCGGCGACACCGTCCGGATCGGCGACATCGTGGTGGTGGACGGCCAGCAGGGCACCGTCGAGGAGATCACCCTCACCTACCTGGTGGTCCGGCTCTGGGACCAGCGCCGGCTGATCGTCCCGGTCTCGTACTTCGTCAGCCGGCCGTTCGAGAACTGGACCCGCCGCGACCCCGGCCTGCTCGCCGCCGTCCTGCTCCACCTCGACCACACCACCCCGGTGGACGAGCTGCGCACCGCCCTGCGCGCCTGCCTCGACCGGCACCCGCTCTGGGACGGCACGGAGTGGGCCCTCCAGGTCACCGACACCACGCCCAGCACCATCGTCGTCCGCGCCACCATGACCGCCCGCACCCCCGACGACGCCGCCCAGCTCCGCTTCGACATCCGCGAACAGCTCATCGCCCACCTGCGCGACGAGCACCCCCACGCCCTCCCCCGCCTCCGCACCACCGACGGCTGACCCGCGTCCGTCCCGAAGACGAAAGCCCCCAGCGCCCCGCAAGGGGCGCCGGGGGCGGAACCGCGCGACGCGGGAGGCGAGGCGAGCACCGGAAACCCCTCCCGAAAGTCCGGCCCCGCCCGCCCCGAACGCCTACAGCACCCGCGTCATCGTCCGATGCGGAATCCCCGCATCGTCGTACACCGGCCCCTGCGCCGCGTAGCCCATCCGCTCGTAGAACCCGAGCGCCTGCACCTGCGCGTGCAGCTCGACCTCCACGCCCCCGCGCTCGGCGCCCGCGGCCTCGATCGCCCGGACGAGCTCCGCGCCCAGCCCCGTCCCCCGGGCCGCCGCGACGACCGCGAGCCGCCCGAGCAGCACCCGTCCGTCGATACCGCCCGTCAGCTTCCGCGCCTGCTCGCCGAAGATCAGCCGCGCCGTCCCCAGGGCGGCCCCGTCCGCCGCGACGGCCAGCAGGTGGACCGAGGTCGCGTCGTACTCGTCGTACTCCAGCTCCTCCGGCACGTTCTGCTCGACGATGAACACCTCACGCCGGACGGCCCGCACCAGCTCCAGGTCCGCCTCGCCCTCGGCGACCCGGATGGCAGCGGCCGGCACCTCAGCTCTCCGCCGCGATGATGTCCAGCGCCTTCTTGAGGTCCTCCGGGTACTCGCTGGAGAACTCGACCCACTGACCGTCCGACGGGTGCTCGAAACCGAGCGACACCGCGTGCAGCCACTGCCGGGTCAGCCCCAGCCGCTTGGCCAGCGTCGGGTCGGCGCCGTACGTCAGGTCGCCCACGCAGGGGTGCCGCAGCGCGGACATGTGGACGCGGATCTGGTGGGTGCGCCCGGTCTCCAGCTTGATCGCCAGCAGCGACGCGGCCCGGTACGCCTCGATCAGGTCGTAGTGGGTGACGGACGGCTTGCCCTCCCGGGTGACGGCCCACTTCCAGTCCGAGCTGGGGTGCCGTCCGATCGGCGCGTCCACCGTCCCGCTCATCGGGTCCGGGTGGCCCTGCACCAGCGTGTGGTACCGCTTCTCGGTGATCCGGTCGTGGAACTGCCGCTTGAGGTCGGTGTACGCGCGCTCCGACTTGGCGACCACCATCAGCCCGGAGGTGCCGACGTCCAGCCGGTGCACGATGCCCTGGCGCTCGGCGGCGCCCGACGTGGAGATCCGGTACCCGGCCGCGGCCAGTCCGCCGATCACGGTGGGGCCGGTCCAGCCCGGGCTGGGGTGCGCGGCGACGCCGATCGGCTTGTCGACCAGCACGATGTCCTCGTCGTCGTGCACGATCCGCATGCCCTCGACCGGCTCGGCGACGATCCGCACCGGGGCGGCCGGGGCCGGGATCTCGACCTCCAGCCAGGAACCGGCGGTGACCCGGTCCGACTTGCCGGCCGTGGCGCCGTCGAGCGTCACCTTGCCGTCGGCGGCCAGCTCGGCGGCCTTGGTCCGGGAGAAACCGAACATCCGGGCCAGGGCGGCGTCGAGGCGCTCACCCTCCAGGCCGTCGGGTACGGGGAGGCTGCGGATCTGCGCTGCGGTACTCACCCGTACGAGTATGCCGGAAACACGACACGCCCCTGCGCGCCGGTGGCCGGGCGCTACTTCTCGGTCCGCTCCGTCTTCTCGGCCTTCTCGGTCTTCTCGGTCTGCTGGTGGACGGTTCCGTCCGGGTTGCTGCCCCGGAAGGAGAGCAGCACCACCAGGATCCCGCCGCAGACGATCGCCGAGTCCGCGAGGTTGAAGACGGCGAAGTGCTGGACGGAGATGAAGTCCACCACGTGCCCGCGGAAGACGCCGGGCGCGCGGAACAGCCGGTCGGTGAGGTTGCCGAGCGCCCCGCCGAGCAGCAGCCCGAGCGCGATCGCCCAGGGCAGGCTGTACAGCCGGCGGGCGATCCGCCAGATCACCACGATGACGGCGGAGGCGATCATCGTGAAGACGACGGTCAGCGCCTGCCCCATCCCGAAGGCAGCACCGGAGTTGCGGATCACCTGGAAGGTGACCACGTCCCCGATCACCTTGATCGGGGCGTGGTTCTCCAGCCGGGCGACGACCAGCAGCTTGCTGCCGAGGTCGATCAGGAAGGCGAGCACCGCGACGACCAGCAGCACGCCGACCCGGCGCGGGCCCTTGGGCCGCTCTGCCGTCGCGTCGTCCACGGACGCCGCCCCGCTCGGATCGGCCACGGGCACCTCCACGGCATCGGCGGGGGACGGGACGGCGTCGTCCCGGGTCTGGGGGGAACCTTGCGTACTGATGATCCGCTCCGCTGCCGATGGAGCTCCCCCGGTCCGCAGGAGGGGGAGGGTGGTGGGCCGGTGACGACCTGCCCGCGTTCGCGAACGCGTCAGGCGACGTTACGGGGTCGAGCGTACGGCAAGCCCGACCCCCCACGTCGCTCTGGTCGCCCGGTTCAGCGGCGTTCCTGCTTGGCCTTGCACTGCACGCAGAGCGTCGCCCGGGGGAAGGCCTGCATCCGGGCCTTGCCGATGGCCTGCCCGCAGGACTCGCAGATGCCGAAGCCGACGCCCTCCAGCCGCTCCAGCGCGCGCTCGGTCTGGGCCAGGCTGTCCCGCGCGTTGTTGGCCAGCGCCAGCTCGCTCTCCCGCGAGATGTTCTTCGTACCGGCGTCCACCTGGTCGTCACCGGCTCCGTCGTTGGAGTCGCGCATCAGGCCGGAGATGGCCGCCTCGGCGGCGCCGATCTCGTTGCGGAGCCGCTCCAGCTCACTGATCAGCTCGTCGTGCAGCTCGTGGACCTCCTCGGTGGTCCACGGGTCCTCGCCGGGCCGGACCGGCAGCGTGGCCGGGTCCACGGACTCGGCGCCGCGCGGTGCGGTGACGGTGTCGGTGCTGCTCTTCGGTGCGGTAGTGGTCACGGTCCCCTCCCCTGGGTCGACCGCCACGGCCTTGCGTGCCCGCTTGGTGGCGGTACCCGCGCCGGTTCCCTTCTCAGCCATGGCTTTCGACCCCATCTACGAACGAATCGAGCCGCCGGTTCCCGGCGGCTTCCAGTGCCGGAACGATAATCCCGAGCAAAACCGGTCACAACATGACATACCGGCGCCTCATAACGATCCCACCCAGGCAGCCGCCCCAATCGTCACGCCCCGTTGCGCTCAGGAATGTGTGCCCAGATCGACTCCGGCTAACCTCCGCCGCCGGACGCCCCCGGGTGCCCGCCCGGAAACGGTTTGGACAAACCGACTCGCCCGGCCGATACACTGGCTCTGCGAGGCGCAGATGGGACGAGTACCGACGTACGCAGCCACCAGCGACCCGGGGACGGTGCGAGCCCGGGGGTGTGCACGGCGGGAAGATCACCCCGGAGCCGCCGGAAGAACGGCCACCGCACACCGGACGCGGCGGCCCACTAGACCCGGCAGCAAGCCCAAACAAGAGGGCCGCGAACGCAACACCGCGGCCAAGGAGGGTGGTACCGCGGGGCGGCCGTGCCGTCTCGTCCCTCCGGAGGATCCAGTCCCAGCATCCGCCGGAGGTAGACGCCCGCGATGGCCATGACCTACAACCCCGTCCCCGCGCAGGTGGATCTGCCTGCCCTGGAGCACCAGATCCTGTCCTTCTGGCAGGACAACAAGATCTTCCAGCGCAGCGTGGAGCAGTCCGAGGGCCGCCCCGAGTGGGTGTTCTACGAGGGCCCGCCCACCGCCAACGGCATGCCCGGCGCCCACCACATCGAGGCCCGCGTCTTCAAGGACGTCTTCCCGCGCTACCGGACCATGAAGGGCTACCACGTGGCCCGCAAGGCCGGCTGGGACTGCCACGGCCTGCCGGTCGAGCTCGCCGTCGAGAAGGAGCTGGGCTTCTCCGGCAAGCAGGACATCGAGGCGTACGGCATCGCCGAGTTCAACGCCAAGTGCCGCGAGTCGGTGACCCGCAACACCGACGCCTTCTCCGAGCTGACCACCCGCATGGGGTACTGGGTCGACCTCGACGAGGCCTACCGGACGATGGACCCGTCGTACGTCCAGTCCGTCTGGTGGTCGCTCAAGCAGATCTTCGACAAGGGCCTGCTGGTCCAGGACCACCGCGTCGCCCCCTGGTGCCCGCGCTGCGGCACCGGCCTCTCGGACCACGAGCTGGCCCAGGGCTACGAGACCGTGGTCGACCCCTCGGTCTTCGTCCGCTTCCCGCTGACCAGCGGCCCGCTGGCCGGTCAGGCCGCCCTGCTGGTCTGGACCACCACCCCGTGGACCCTGGTCTCCAACACCGCCGCCGCCGTCCACCCGGAGGTCACCTACGTGGTGGCCACCGACGGCGACGAGAAGCTCGTCGTCGCCGAGCCGCTGGTCGCCAAGGCGCTCGGCGAGGGCTGGGAGACCACCGGCGAGTCCTTCACCGGCGCCGAGATGGAGCGCTGGGCCTACCGCCGCCCCTTCGACCTGGTCGAGATCGAGAACGCGCACTACGTCGTCACCGCCGACTACGTCACCACCGAGGACGGCACCGGCATCGTCCACCAGTCCCCCGCCTTCGGCGCGGACGACCTCGCGACCTGCCGCAGGTACGGCCTGCCGGTGGTCAACCCGGTGCTCGGCGACGGCACCTTCGCCCCCGAGGTCCCGCTGGTCGGCGGCCAGTTCTTCAAGAAGGCCGACGAGGCCCTGGTCGCGGACCTCAAGGAGCGCGACCTGCTCTTCCGCCACCTGCCGTACGAGCACAGCTACCCGCACTGCTGGCGCTGCCACACCGCGCTGCTCTACTACGCGCAGCCGTCCTGGTACATCCGGACCACCGCCGTCAAGGACGCGATGATCCGCGAGAACGAGGCCACCAACTGGTTCCCGGAGACGGTCAAGCACGGCCGCTTCGGCGACTGGCTGAACAACAACATCGACTGGGCGCTCAGCCGCAACCGCTACTGGGGCACCCCGCTGCCGATCTGGCGCTGCGAGGAGGGCCACCTCACCTGCGTCGGCTCGCTGGCCGAGCTCACCGAGCTCACCGGCACCGACCAGAGCGGCCTCGACCCGCACCGCCCGTACATCGACGCGGTGACCTTCGCCTGCCGCGACTGCGGCGGCACCGCCACCCGCGTGCCCGAGGTCATCGACGCCTGGTACGACTCGGGCTCGATGCCCTTCGCCCAGTACGGCTACCCGTACCAGAACAAGGAGCTGTTCGAGAAGCGCTACCCGGCGCAGTTCATCTCCGAGGCGATCGACCAGACCCGCGGCTGGTTCTACACGCTGATGGCGGTCGGCACCCTGGTGTTCGACAAGAACAGCTACGAGAACGTCGTCTGCCTGGGCCACATCCTGGCCGAGGACGGCCGCAAGATGTCCAAGCACCTGGGCAACATCCTCCAGCCGATCCCGCTGATGGACCAGCACGGCGCCGACGCCGTCCGCTGGTTCATGGCGGCCGGCGGCTCGCCCTGGTCGGCCCGCCGGGTCGGCCACGGCACCATCCAGGAGGTGGTCCGCAAGACCCTCCTCACCTACTGGAACACCGTCGCCTTCCAGGCCCTGTACGCCCGCACCTCGAACTGGGCACCC
The DNA here is from genome assembly GCF_020103755.1 of Streptomyces sp. LS1784. GTDB lineage: Bacteria > Actinomycetota > Actinomycetes > Streptomycetales > Streptomycetaceae > Kitasatospora. The sequence goes on along the minus strand of NZ_JAHSQD010000048.1, from coordinate 5,268 downwards.
TCGGCGAACGACCCGGCCCCGGCCGACCGCCCGCAGCTGGACCGCTGGGTGCTGTCCGAGCTGAACACCCTGGTCCGCGAGGTCGACGCGGCCTACGAGGCGTACGACACCCAGCGCGCCGGCAAGCTGCTCTCCGGCTTCGTCGACGACCTGTCCAACTGGTACGTCCGCCGCGGCCGCCGCCGCTTCTGGCAGGGCGACGCCGCCGCGCTCGCCACCCTGCACGAGGCGCTGGAGACGGTCACCCGCCTGATGGCCCCGCTCACCCCGTTCATCACCGAGCGGGTCTGGCAGGACCTGGTCGTCCCGGTCGCCCCGGACGCCCCGGCCTCGGTGCACCTGACCACCTGGCCGGAGGCCGACGAGTCGCTGATCGACACCGAGCTCTCCCGGCACATGGCGCTGGTCCGCCGCCTGGTCGAGCTGGGCCGGGCCACCCGCGCCGAGTCCGGCGTGAAGACCCGTCAGCCGCTCTCCCGCGCGCTGGTCGCCGCCCAGGGCTGGGGGGAACTGCCCGCCGACCTGCGCGCGCAGATCGCCGAGGAGCTCAACGTCTCCACCCTGGAGTCGCTCGCCGAGGTCGGCGGCTCGCTGGTCGACACCAGCGCCAAGGCCAACTTCCGCGCGCTGGGCAAGCGCTTCGGCAAGGGCGTCCAGGACGTCGCCAAGGCGGTCGCCGCCGCCGACGCCGCCCGCCTGGCCGCCGAGCTGCGCGCCAACGGCGAGACCTCGGTCGAGCTGGACGGCGAGACGATCACCCTCTCTCCGGACGAGGTGATCATCACCGAGACCCCGCGCGAGGGCTGGGCCGTCGCCAACGAGTCCGGCGCCACCGTCGCCCTCGACCTGGCCATCACCCCGGAGCTCAAGCGCCTCGGCATCGCCCGCGACGCGATCCGCCAGATCCAGGAGGCCCGCAAGAACTCCGGCCTGGACGTCGCCGACCGCATCGTCCTGCGCTGGCGCGCCACCTCGGACGAGACCGCCGAGGCCATCGCCGAGCACGGCCCCCTCGTCGCCGAGGAGGTCCTCGCCACCGACTTCGCCGCCGGCGCAGCCGACTGGGACTCCGAGACCTTCGCCGACGACTCCCTCGGCCTCACCTTCCAGCTCCGCAAGGCCTGACGCCCGACCACGAAGCCGCCGTCACCCCAGGGGTGACGGCGGCTTCGCCGTACCTGCCCACGCCCCACACCCTCCCCAACTCCCGCACGCCCCCTCCCAGTTCTCCACGCCTGCGCTCCACCCCAGGGCGCGCGCCCCTCTCCCTCCCCACGCGCCCCTCCCGTCGTACAGGAGAGCACCCCTCCCCCCTAATCCGGCACAGCCTTCGAGCGCACAGAAGGGCGCCCCCTCCCCGACCCGCAGGTCGGAAAGGGGGCGCCCTCAAAAGGCCCTGCTACAACCTCAGTTGTCGCCGTCCTCGTCGATCAGGAAGCCCCGCATCGGTGCCGGAGCCTGCTGCATCGGCTGCGGCGGCTGCGGACGGACGGCCGCCATCGGCTGGGTCATGCCGGCCGGCTGCATCTGCGGAGCACCGCTGTTGCCGCCGGTCGACTGCCCACCGAAGCTCGGCGCCGAGGAGCTGCCACCGAAGGAGCCGTTCCCGCCGAAGGACGGCGAGTTGCCCCCGAAGGACGGCTGGCTGCCGCCGAAGCTCGGCGCGCCGGCACCGGCCGGAGCCATCGACGAGGCCGCCGGCGGCAGCGACGCGGTGGCGGGGATCCGCGGCGGGGCGAGCGAGTCGTCGGCCTGCGACTCCAGCTGGCGCAGCTGGGTCTCCAGGTACGACTTCAGACGCGTGCGGTACTCACGCTCGAACGCCCGCAGGTCCTCGACCTTGCGCTCCAGCGTGGCCCGTGCCGACTCCAGCGAGCCCATCGCGACGCGATGCTTCTCCTGCGCGTCCCGCTCCAGCGCGTCGGCCTTCGCACGGGCGTCGCGCTCCAGGCCCTCGGCCCGGCTGCGCGCCTCGCCGACGATCTTGTTGGCCTCGGAACGGGCCTCGGAGATCGCCTGGTCGGCGGTCTGCTGAGCGAGCGCGAGCACGCGGGCGGCGCTGTCGCCACCGGGGCCCTGCTGCTGCATCGGGCCGCCCATGGGGCCGCCCATCTGCTGCGGGCCGCCCATGGGGCCGCCCATCGGCTGCATCTGCTGCTGGCCCATGCCCTGGCCCATCGGGTTGCCCATCTGCTGCGGGCCACCGGGACCGCCCATGGGCTGCAGCATCTGCCCGCCCATCGGCTGGACCAGCTGCTGCTGGCCGCCCATGGTCTGGTTCATCTGCTGCTGCGGGCCGCCGGCAGCCGGAAGCTGCGGCGCGGAGCCGGCGGGCAGGCCGAGGGGCTGGTTGCCCATCTGCTGCTGCGGACCACCCGGACCCATCTGCTGCTGGGGACCACCGGGGCCCATCTGCTGCGGACCGCCCGGACCCATCTGCTGCGGACCGCCGGGGCCCATCTGCTGCGGACCACCCGGACCCTGCTGGCCGGGGACCGGCGGGCCGGATATGGCGGCGGGCACCGGGGCGCCGCCCTGGCGGGGCGCGTCCTGCTGCGGCTCCTTGCGCAGGTTGGCCTGGTTCTGCGCGGCGGCACGAGTCGCGGCGGCCAGCTTGGCGCGCAGGTCCTCGTTCTCCCGGAGGAGGCGGGTCAGCTCCGCCTCGACCTCGTCGAGGAAGGCATCGACCTCGTCCTCGTCATAGCCTTCACGCAGGCGGACGGTCGTGAACTGCTTGTTCCGAACGTCCTCGGGGGTCAATGGCATCTCTTCACCTCAACGTGATCGTCGGCACACCGGCATCCTGTCGCATCGCTCACCTACGACTAGGGGTGCACAAGCGAGATCAGGACATACACAATGATCATCAGTACGAAGAAGGACAGGTCGAGCGCCACGCCCCCGAAACGCAACGGCGGAATGAGCCGCCGAAGAAGCTTGAGCGGCGGATCCGTGACAGTGTACGTGGCCTCCAGGACCAGGACCATGGCCTTGCCGGGCCGCCACGAACGCGCGAACTGGAAGACCCAGTCCATGACCAGCCGTACGAGCAGGAACACCAGGAAGACGGTCAGGGCGTAGTAGAGCACCGCCCACACGATGTCCATCGCGTTTCCCTCTCCCCGGTCCCGATCCCTCGGGCCTGCCGCTCGTCACCTGTCGCTAACCCACTGTTGATCAGATCCACACGTAAAGTCGTGGCCGGGTCAGCTCTGGTTGAAGAACCCACCCTCGGCGATCCGAGCCTTGTCCTCCGCCGTGACATCGACGTTAGCAGGCGACAGCAGGAACACCTTCTGTGTCACGCGCTCGATACTGCCGTGCAGACCGAAGACGAGTCCAGCGGCGAAGTCTACGAGGCGCTTCGCGTCGGTGTCGTCCATCTCGGTCAGATTCATGATCACGGGAGTCCCACCGCGGAACTGTTCCCCGATGGTACGGGCCTCGTTGTAGGTTCGGGGGTGCAGCGTGGTGATGCGGTAGGGCTCTCGTTCGTTGACGACCTTGGGCATGATCACCGGTGCGCTCTTCTCCAGGTTGTGGCGGCGTTCGGGTGTGATGGACGACACGGGGGCCATCCTCGGAGTCTCCTGCCGGATCGGCACCGCCGCGGGCACCGGCTGCGGGGTGATCGAGGAGACCGGGGCGGGCGCGGCGGCCGCGGGAGCCGGGGCCGGCCGGGGGATGTCCTCGGTCCGCTGGCCCGTCCGGATCGGTTCGGGGTCCGCGTCGTAGTCGTCATCGGGGTCGTACCCCTGGCCGTCGTACGTCTCGTCCTCCACGAGGCCGAGGTAGACCGCCATCTTGCGCATTGCGCCGGCCATGCTCCTGTCTCCTCCGCTCATAGCCACCTCGCTGACGCTCGGCGGCAGCTTCGCGAAACGCGCACCTTCTGATGGTCGCTCGCTCGCTCGCTCCGTGCGGACCGGCTCCGGCCCGGGCCGTACGGCCCCGCCTGCGGATTCCGCGGTCCCTCCACGACGGCGTGTCAGCCCGACGGCCGGTCGGATTCGTGGAGGGGGGCCGCGGAGCTGCGATCCACGGTTCGCTAGCGCTCCGAAGAGCTGCTAGATTCTGTCCTATTTTGTCCTGCTGTCTGATCTACTTACCCGGTGACGTTACCTGAGGGGTGACCTCACTCCGAGTACCGCCGTTCCGACGCGCACATGTGTCGCCCCGGCGGCAATCGCCTGCTCAAGGTCACCGCTCATTCCTGCGGAGACCATGGTGGCAGCCGGATGGTCCGCCCGTACGGCGGTTGCGATTTCCGCCAGCCGATCGAAGGCGCGGGCCGGGTCCCCGGCCAGCGGGCCGGTCAGCGGAGCGACGGTCATCACACCGTCCAGACGCAGCCCGGGCGTGTCGGCGATCGCGTCGGCCAGTTGCGCGACGTCCTCCGGCGCGACCCCCGCCCGGTGCTCACCCTCCCCGTACGCCTTGTCCAGCGCCACCTGCACCAGGCAGCCCAGTTCCGGGCGTTCCGCCTTGAGCACCGCCGCGGAGAGCGACCCGACCAGCCGCAGCCGGTCCACCGAGTGCACGTGGTTCGCGTACCGGACGACCGAGCGGACCTTGTTGGTCTGCAGCTGGCCGACGAAGTGCCAGTCAAGAGGAAGGTTTCTGCACTGCTCCGCCTTGGGAGCGGCGTCCTGGTCGCGGTTCTCCGCGACGTCCGTCACCCCGAGTCCGGCCAGCAGCGCGGTGTCCTCGGCGGGGTAGGTCTTGGTGACGACGACCAGGGTGACCTCGTCCCGGGCGCGCCCGGCGGCCGCGCAGGCGTCCGCGATCCGGCGCTCGACCACGTCGAGGTTGGTGCCCAGTTCCTCGTAGCGGGCCCGCTGGCCCTCCGTCAGCGCCGCCACGAACTCGGTGCTTCCCGGGAACGGTCCGTAGATGTCGTTCGTCATCAGTGATCAGAGCCCAACCAGACGTAGCTCGCGAGCCGGCCGGTGCGCTGCTCGCGGCGATAGGAGTAGTGATCGGCGGATTCGAGGGTGCAGACCGGTGATCGCACCAGCTCGTTGACCCCGGCCACGGCCAGCTGGGCCGCGACCCCTTCCGGCACGTCCAGGGACGGAGTCCCCCAGGAGGTCTCCGCGAAGGCCTCCGGCACCACCGCGGCGACCTCGGCCCTCAGTTGGGCCGGCACCTCGTAGCAGCGGCCGCAGACCGCGGGCCCCGTGGCGGCGGTGATCCGCCCGGGCTCCGCGCCCAGTTCGACCATCGCCCGGACGGCCGCGGGCACCACCCCGGCCGCCAGGCCGGGCC
>NZ_JAHSQD010000479.1 GCF_020103755.1 Streptomyces sp. LS1784 | reverse complement strand
GGCCCACCGCCGTGCCCTCCCAGCTGCCCTCGCTGGACCTGCGCGGCGCCGCCACCCGGCCCGCCGTCGACCCGCAGGTCGCCCGCGAGCTCAAGCGCCAGGTCGCGGCCGAACTGCACCAGCAGATCACCCGGTTGACCGCCACCTCCGGCTCCGAGCCGGACCGCGCCACCCGCCGCCAGCGCGGCCGGGCGCTGATCGAGGAGACCGTCGCCCGGTGGTCCGACGCCTACGCGCAGACCCACGGCATCCCGCCCACCCGGGAGCAGGACCGCGCCCTTGCCGAGGCCGTCTTCGACCTGCTGTTCCGGGCCGGCCGGCTCCAGCCCTACCTCGACGACCCGGAGATCGAGAACATCCTGATCAACGGCTGCGACGACGTCTGGGTCTCCAAGGTGCACCAACCCCTGCGCCAGGTACCGCCGGTGGCCGACAGCGACGCCGAACTCATCGAACTGCTCCAGGACCTGGCCCGCCAGCACGGCGGTGGCGAGCGCAGCCTGTCCACCGCCAGCCCGACCCTCGCGCTGCGGCTGGAGGGCGGCATGCGCCTCCAGGCGCTCACCGAGGTGACGCCCCGCCCGTACGTGGCGATCCGGCGCCACCGGGTGGCCTCCGCGACGCTGCCCGAGATGGTCGAACTCGGCACCCTGGACGCCACCTTGGCCGCCTTCCTGGCCGCCGCGATCCGGGCCCGGAAGAACGTGATGATCACCGGAACCCAGGGCGTCGGCAAGACCAGCCTGCTGCGCGCGATGGCCGCCGAGATCCCGCCGGACGAGCGGATCGGCACCCTGGAGTCGGAGTTCGAGCTCTGGCTGCACACCCTCGGCCACCTGCGCCAGGTCGTCCCGATGGAGGCCCGCGAGGGCAACGGCGAGCGCGTCGAGGGGCGCCTGGCCGGGGAGTTGACCATCGGCGACCTCATCCCGGCCGCGCTGCGCATGACACTCTCCCGGATCATCGTCGGGGAGGTACGCTCCGGCGAGGTCGTCCCGATGCTGCGGGTGATGACCAACGGCGAGGGTGGCTCGATGTGCACCCTGCACGCCCGCGGCCCGCACATGGTTGTCGACCGCATCGCCGAACTCTGCCTGGAGTACGGCTCTCACATGACCGACTCGCTCGCCTACCGGCTCACCGCCAACGCCCTGGACCTCATCGTGCACGTCACCATGGTCGACGAGACCGCCGTCGGCGGCCGCCGACACCGTTTCGTCTCCCACGTCCTGGAGGTCACCGGCCTCGGGGAGAGCGGCCGCCCCGCGCTGAACACCGTCTTCGGCCCCCGGCCGGACCTCGGCGAGCCGCGGGCCGTCCCGCACACCCCGCCGCAGTGCCTGGACGACCTGCGCCGGGCCGGCTTCGACGCCTCGCTGCTCGGCTCCCGGTACGGGAGTTGGACCACCCCGCTCCAGCTGCGGATCGGCGGTGGCGCGCGGTGATGCTGCTCTTCGCCCTCTGCGGGCTGGCGGTCACGGGCGGCCTGGTGGCCCTGGTGGCCTGGGCCCGCGGCAGCGAACCCGGCGACGAGGACGGGGCCGCGCGGGCGGCCAACCCGCTGGCCGGCCGGGTCCACGTGTTCTGGTACGGCGCCCCCGGGACGGCCGCGCACCGGATGGTGCGGCTGCGCCGGGTCCAGCTGCCGCTCGCGCTCGTCGGCGCGCCGCTGGCCTGGCTGTTCACCGGCATCCCGCTGACCGCACTGCTGGTGCCGCTGGCCGTCTTCGGTCTGCCCTGGCTGTTCGACACCACCCGCCCGGACACCCATCGGATCGAGCGGCTGGAGGCGCTCTCCGAGTGGACCCAGCGGATCGCCGACGTGCTGCTGCTCGGCGTCGGCCTCAACCAGGCCATCGTCACCAGCCGCCGCACGGCCCCGGCCGCCCTGGAGGACGAGATCGGCGAACTGGCCGCCCGGCTGCAGGCCCGCTGGCGGCCCGAGGAGGCGCTGCGCGCCTTCGCCGACAGCCTCGCCGACGCCACCGCCGACAAGGTGCTCGCCGCGCTCGTGCTGCGCGCCGGGGACAGCGGCCCCGGCCTGGCCCGCACGCTCTCCGACATGGCCGACTCGGTGCGCGAGGAGGTCCGCCAGCGCCGCGCCATCGAGGCCGACCGGGCCAAGCACCGGACCACCATCCGCTGGCTGGTCGGCATCATCGTGCTGGTCGTCACGGTCGGCTCCTTCAACACCGAGTACACCCGGCCGTACGGGACCTTCCTCGGCCAGGTGGTGCTCGCCGTGGTCGCCGCACTCTTCGTGGCGATCATCGCCTGGATGAGGGCGCTGGCCTCCCACCCGCCGGTGCCCCGGCTGCTGACGCCGGACCGGCGCAGCAGGAGCGGGCGGCGGTCCGCCGCACCGGCGACCGGGCCGGAGCCGGCCGAGCAGCTCGGGGAGGTCCGATGATCTCCCCCTGGTCCGTGCTGGCCGGCGCCGTCGCGGCCGGCGGCCTCGCCCTCCTGGTCGCCGAACTGCGGCCCGCGCCACCGGACCTGCGCCAGGCGCTGGACCGGCTGCACGCCACCCCCGCCGACCGCGAGCAGGACCCGGACGAGCGGCCCCGCTGGTACGACCGGATCGGCGAGCGGTCCGTCCACCTGCGCGGGGTCTCGGTCCCGCGCCGCGAACTCGCCCTGATCGGCCGCACCCCGGCCCGGTTCATGGTGCACAAGCTGCTGTTCGCCGCGCTCGGCCTGATGCTGCCCGCCTACCTGGGTGCGATGGCCGTGCTGATGGACGTGGGCCTGCCGTTCGCGCTGCCGCTGGTCGCCGGGCCGCTGCTGGCCGGACTGCTCTGGTTCGTCCCGGACGCCATCGTGCGCGGTGAGGCCAAGGAGGCGCGCACCGAGTACCTGCACGGCATCGCCGCCTACCTGGAACTCGTCGCGATGGAGCGGGCCGCCGACTGCGGCCCCGCCGAGGCGCTGCGCCGGGCCGCCTCGGTCGGGCAGGGCGCGGTGTTCCTGCGGATCCGCGACGCCCTGGAGCGCGCGGCCACCGACCGGCTCCCGCCGTGGGCCGGACTCGACGCCTTGGCCGAGGAGTTGGGCCTCAGCCCGCTCCAGGACGTGGCCGACATCATGCGGCTGTCCGGCACCGACGGAGCCGCCGTGTACGACACCCTACGGGCCCGCGCCAAGGGCCTGCGCGGGGAACTGCTCGCCGAGGACCTCGCCCGCGCGAACGCCGACAGCGAGCGGATGGTCGCGCCCGGGGCCGCACTGACCCTGCTGATGACCGTCCTGATCGTCTTCCCCGCCCTGCACCAGATGCTCAACTGACCGCGCTCCCGGACCTCTTCCGGTCCCTGTCCAGCCTCCGCAAGCATCACCAGCCGTATCAGAGCAGCCGGCACCACCACCAGACCACACCGCCACACCCCCGGGAGAACCCGATGACCGTACGACTCGCCCAGCTGGCAGGACGGGCGCTGCGCCCCGTCCTGCTACCGGTCCAGTTCGCACTGCTGCTGTTCACCCTGCGGCTCGGCCGGCTGCGGGCCGCCCGCGCGCGCGGCGACCGCGGCGCGATCAGCATCGAACTCGCCCTCGCCATCATCGCGTTGGTCTTCGTCGCGGGTGCCGTGGCGACCGCTCTCTACCTGTTGAAGGACAAGGTCGTCCAGAAGGTCGAGCAGGACCCGAACATGCCGGGCGGCGCGGGCGCGGGCGGCGCCACCAAGTGATGCGTCCTGCTCTCCGCCGCAGGGGCGACCGGGGGTCGATGAGCGTGAGCCTCGCCATCGTCTTCCCGGTCGTCCTGCTGCTCCTGCTGCTCGTCGTCCAGGCCGCGCTGTGGTGGTACGACCGGCAGGTCGCGCTCACCGCCGCCCGCGAGGGCGTGGACGCCGGACGGGTGCAGGGCAGCGCGACGGACGGCGAGAAGAACGAGGCGGCCCAGCGGCAGGCCCGCGACTTCCTCGACCGGCAGGGCGTGCACGAGTACACGGTGCGGACCGACGGCAGCACGGCGGAGACCATCCGGGTCACCGTGCAGCTGAGCCCGCCACTGCTGATACCCGGGCTCAAGGCCGCCGTCACCCAGTTCGCCGAGGCGCCGCGCGAGCGCTTCGTACCGCCGGTGGTGAAGCCGTGAGGGGCGCGCCGCGGGCACCGGGCCACTGGCGGCAGCGGCTTCGGGTGCGGCCGCGCCGGCGGGACCGGGGCGGGATCGCGATCGAGGCGGCGATCGTCGTGCCGGGGGTGGTCGGACTGGTCCTGGTGGCCATCGCCGCCGGGCGGGTGCAGACCACGGCCGGCACCGTGGAGGCCGCCGCCCGGGCCGGGGCCCGGACCGCCTCCCTGCAGCGCAGCGTGGACGGGATGGACCAGCCGGCCAGGGACTCCGCCCTCGCGACGCTGCGCCAGCAGGGCGTGTCCTGCCGCGACGGGGACGTGCGGGTCGGCAAGGGGGAGCTGAACCTGCCGGGTGGACCGGTCACGACCGTCACCGTCACGGTGGTCTGCGACGTGGAACTGGCCGACCTGCTCGGCGGACCGTCCGGGGTGCCCGTGACGAAGCACCTCGTCGGCGAGTTCACCTCGGTGGTGGACCGTTACCGGGGCACGTGACGGCGCACGGCGCCGTCACCGGGAAGACGGGGGATTGGAGACGGCCCGTGCGGGGGAGACGCAAGCGGAGAGCGCCCGGGGGATGACACAGCGGTACCGAGTGGCGCCCGGTGGGGGCCGGTGGGGAGAACAGCGTGCGACGTGGGGGGAGGGGACGGAAGTGGTGAGCCGTCTGCGGCGACGGCTGCCGGCGCGCCGGTCCGACCGGGGCGCCGTGGCCCTCTTCGTGGCGATCTGCGCGGCCTACGTCGTGCTCGTCATCGCCCTGGTGATCGACGCCGGCGGCCGGCTGCGGGTCGCCGAACGGACCGACGCCTACGCCCTGGAGGCCGCGCGGGTCGGCGGCCAGCAGCTCGACCAGGCGGCCGTCCTGCAGGGCAAGGGCTTCAAGGTCCAGGAGAAGTACGTCCGGGACGCCGCCGATGCCTACCTGGGCCTGTACGGCCTGCGGGCGGGCGACATCGAGTTCTCCGGTGACGGCAGGGTCGTCACCGTCACGGTGCGGGCCGACTACCGTCCGGTCCTGCTGGGCGCCCTCGGGGAACGGAAGGTAACGGGCAAGGGCAGTGCGACCCTCGTCCACGGAGTCGAGAAAGCGGAGACCGACTGATGGCCGCGCCACGTGCCAAGGACCAGGCCCGTACCGCCCAGGCCCGTACCGGCCGGGCCGGGACCTCCCATCGAGCCGGGGGTGCCCGAAGGCCCACCGCCCCGGCGCCCCGACCACCCCGCGGGCGCGGACGCGCCGTGATCACCGCGCTCGGCGCGCTGGTCACCCTGCTCGCCCTGCTGTTCGGCGTCCCCGCGCTGCTGCTGTACGGCACCGAAGCGGTCGCCGGGATGGGCGAGGTCGCCTCGGGCGGGGTGGGCGAGGCGCTCACCAGTCCGGACGACGGACGGCTGTTCCTGTGGGCACTGGTGGTGGTCGGCTGGCTGGCCTGGGCCTGCTTCGCGCTGTCCGTCCTGCTGGAGATTCCCGCCCAGCTGCGCGGCCGGATCGCCCGCCGCATTCCCGCCTTCGGCTGGAGCCAGCGGCTCGCGGCCGGACTGGTGGGCTCGGTGCTCGCGCTGCTGCCGGTGGCCGGCTCGGCCTTCGCCGCCGTCCCCGAACTGACCCACGGCCCGGTCGTCCAGGCGCAGTTGACGCCGGGCGTGCAGCGCGCCGCACTGACCGCCGCACAGGCCGCGCCGGCCCTGACCCCGGCCGCCGAGCAGCAGACCACGTACACGGTGCGCGACGCCCGGCCGGCCGACAGCCTGTGGTCCATCGCCGAGCGCCAACTGGGCTCGGGGGAACGATGGGTGGAGATCGCCAAGCTCAACGACGGCCGGGTGATGGGCGATTCGGGCATCCGCTTCGACGCCGACCGGCCGATCCAGCCCGGCTGGGAGCTGCTGATGCCGGCGGACGCCAAGCCGGACGAGGCGAGGACACCGGCGCCGGATCCCGCCCCGGCTCCCTCCGGGGACGCGGCACAGGGCACGCCGCAGGGGACGCCGCAGAACGTTCCGCAGTCCGGCACGGAGGCCGGAGGGCCCGGTGGTGCGGGCGGTTCCGGCGCTCAGCGGACCGTCACCGTCCAGGCCGGGGAGAGCCTGTCGGCCATCGCCCAGCGGGAGCTGGGGGACGGGGAGCAGTGGCCGAAGCTGTTCGAGGCGAACAAGGGGGCCCAGGCCCCGGACGGAGAGCAGCTGACGGACCCGGACGTGGTGGTGCCGGGGATGGTGCTCACGGTGCCGGGGGCGGGGGCCGATCAGGCTCCGGCTCCCGCCCCCGCTCCGGCACCCGCCGACCAGGCTCCGGCACAGACCCCGGCGCCGGGCGCGCCCTCGCAGGGCGCGCCGCAGTCGGCCCCGGTGCCCGCGCCC
>NZ_JAHSQD010000478.1 GCF_020103755.1 Streptomyces sp. LS1784 | reverse complement strand
GGCGCGGCCCCGGAACCCGCAGGCGCCGCCCGGGCCAAGGGCCGCCCGCGCAGCGCCGCCGCCGACCTCGCGATCCTCGACGCCACCCGCGCGGCGCTGGCCGAACTCGGCTGGGGCGGACTGACCATGGGCCACGTGGCGAGCCGTGCCGGGGTCGCCAAGACCACCCTCTACCGCCGCTGGCCGTCCAAGAACGAGCTCGTGGTGGACGCCGTCGCCAGCCTCTTCGACGAGCTGGTGATGCCCGACCTCGGCAGCCTGCGGGCCGACATCGAGGCCGTGGTGACCCAGCTCGCCGACCTGCTGGCCCGCCCGGAGACCCAGGCCGCACTGCTCGCGCTGTTCGCCGAGGGCACCCGCGACCGGCAGCTGCGGCGCCGGATCCGCGAGTCCATCGTGGACCCGCAGAAGCGGCTGGTCCGCCAGGGCCGGGCGGCCGCCCAGGCCCGCGGCGAGGTGGAGGCGGACACCGACGCCGCGTCGGCCCGCGAGGAGGTCGACATCATCTTCGACACCATCGCGGGCACCGTCGAGCACCGCGTCCTGGTGAGCGGCGAGCCGATCACCCCGGAGTGGACCCGCCGCTTCACCGACCTGCTGCTCGGACCGCTCTTCGCCTGCTGACCGCCACCGGCCGGGAACCCGGCCCCGGCCGAGGACACGGCGAAGCCGCCCGTACGGAGATCCCGTACGGGCGGCCTGCTCGGGTCAAAGGGTCAGCAGGGCGACGCGTCAGAACGCCGCGTTCTCCTGGTACGTCCCCCACTCCTGGCGCAGCGCGTTGCAGATCTCGCCCAGCGTCGCCTCCGCGCGCACCGCGTCCAGCATCGGCGGGATCATCGACTCGCCCGAGCGCGCCGCCGCCAGCATGGCGTCCAGTCCGGCCCGGACGGCCGCCTCGTCCCGGGCCGCCTTGCGCTCCCGCAGCACCCGGACCTGCTCGCGCTCGACCTCGTGGCTGACCCGCAGGATCTCCAGCTCCGGGGTGACGCTGCGCGGGTGGCAGTTGACGCCGACCACGCGCTTGTCGCCCTTCTCCACCGACTGCTGGTACTGGAAGGCCGCCTCGGCGATCTCCCCGGTGAACCAGCCCTCCTCGATGCCGCGCAGGATGCCGGAGGTGATCGGGCCGATCTCGTGGTCCTCGCGGCCCTTGTCCAGGATCCGCTGGAAGATCGCCTCGGCCTGCTGCTCGATCCGGTCGGTCAGCGCCTCGACGTACCAGGAGCCGCCCAGCGGGTCGGCCACGTTGGAGACGCCGGTCTCCTCCATCAGCACCTGCTGGGTGCGCAGGGCGATCTCGGCGGCCTGCTCGGAGGGCAGCGCCAGGGTCTCGTCCAGGGCGTTGGTGTGCAGCGAGTTGGTGCCGCCGAGCACCGCGGCCAGCGCCTCGACGGCGGTGCGCACCACGTTGTTGTACGGCTGCTGCGCGGTGAGCGAGACGCCGGCGGTCTGGGTGTGGAAGCGCAGCCACTGCGCCTTGTCGGTCTTGGCGCCGAAGCGCTCGCGCATCCAGCGGGCCCAGATCCGGCGCGCGGCACGGAACTTGGCGATCTCCTCGAAGAAGTCCAGGTGCGCGTCGAAGAAGAAGGACAGGCCGGGCGCGAAGACGTCCACGTCCAGGCCGCGGGACAGGCCCAGCTCGACGTAGGCGAAGCCGTCCGCGAGGGTGTACGCCAGCTCCTGCGCGGCCGTCGCCCCGGCCTCGCGGATGTGGTAGCCGGAGACCGACAGCGGCTTGTACGCGGGGATGCCCTGGGCGCAGTGGGCCATCAGGTCGCCGATCAGGCGCAGGTGCGGCTCCGGGGCGAAGAGCCACTCCTTCTGCGCGATGTACTCCTTGAAGATGTCCGTCTGCAGGGTGCCGTTGAGCACCGCCGGGTCCACGCCCTGGCGCTCGGCGGCGACCAGGTACATGCAGAAGATCGGCACGGCCGGACCGCTGATCGTCATCGAGGTGGTGACCTCGCCGAGCGGGATGCCCTTGAACAGCACCTCCATGTCGGCGGCCGAGTCGATGGCCACGCCACAGTGGCCGACCTCGCCGAGCGACTTCGGGTCGTCCGAGTCGTAGCCCATCAGGGTGGGCATGTCGAAGGCGACCGAGAGGCCGCCGCCGCCCGCGTCCAGGATCATCCGGTAGCGCTCGTTGGTCTGCTGGGCGTTGCCGAAGCCGGCGAACTGGCGGATGGTCCAGGTGCGGCCCCGGTAGCCGGTCGGGTGCAGGCCGCGGGTGTACGGGTACTCGCCCGGCCAGCCGATCCGCTCGAATCCCTCGTAGGCCTGCCCGGCGGGCGGGCCGTAGACCGGCTCGACCTCGTCGCCGGAGAGGGTGGTGAAGTCCGCGTCGCGCTTGCGGGCCTTGTCGTACCGCTGCTGCCAGCGCTGCCGGCCGCGCTCGATCTCCTCGGCGTCCATGACCACGAACTCCGCTCCGTACGGCCGCCACGGCGACGGGCGGCACAGCTATTAGGACGTCCTAGTAATTTACTCGGACGTCCTAGTACTTGTCGACGGATGACCCGCGCGAATGCCGAGAGCGCCCCTCCCCGACCGGGGAGGGGCGCTCTCGCGAGGCTTCGGGCTCAGACCCCGGCCGGCTGGCGGTCGCCGGCACCCGCAGGGAGCCTCTCGGCGGCCTCGCGGGCCACCTTGCGCTCGAAGACGAAGGAGAGGAAGGGGATGCAGCCCGCCGCCAGGGTGAGCACCAGCCGGCCCATCGGCCACTTCAGCTTCTGCCCGAGCATGAAGGTCACCACGAAGTACCCGATGTAGAGGTAGCCGTGCAGCATCGCGACGTACGTGGTCACGTCCTCGGCGGCGCCGAAGCCGTACTTCGCGACCATGAAGCCGCAGAACACCAGCAGTGCCACACCGGTCGCAACGGCCAGGCCCCGGTACCAACCCAGCAGGGGGGTCGCCTTCATACTCTTCCTCGCCTCGCTCGGCAGTGTCGGCCGGTACGCCCGGATCCGCGCACCGCTCACACGAGGGTAGCCGCCCTCACGCCCTCTCCTTCGCAGCCCCCTCGGCCCCCTCGGTGAAGTCGCCGGCCGCGATCCGCAGCGGCCTGAGCAGATCGAACACCTGGCGGCACTGCCCGGCGTCGTACTCCTCCAGCCCGAACTCCATCGCCATCAGCTCCCGGGTCGCCTCCTCGACCACCTCGCGACCGCGCCCGGTGATCGCCGCCAGCACGCCGCGGCCGTCCAGCGGGTTGGGCCGGCGGGCGACCAGACCGGCCCGCTCCAGGCGGTCGACGGTGTTGGTCACGCTGGTCGGGTGGACCATGAGCCGCTCGCCGATCTTGGAGAGCGAGAGCTCGCCGGTCCGGCTGAAGGTCAGCAGCACCAGCGCCTCGTAGCGGGCGAAGGTCAGCCCGTACGGCTTGAGCACCGCGTCCACCCGGGAGAGCAGGATCTGGTGGGCGCGCATGATCGAGGTGATCGCCGCCATCGAGGGGACTCCACCCCAACGGCGGGTCCACAGCTCGTCGGCACGGGCGATCGGGTCGAAGTCGAGAGCGAGGGGCTTGGCCACCTCCTTACCGTACCGGCGGACGGGACGCGTGCTACCAGGCGTCCTGATGGTGGACAAGCGCAACACGTGGCGGGAACCCGCCAATCGGACGGCCAGGTCTATACCAGGACATTGCGCCGGTGTGAACGTGCGGCAACGGACGTCCGGCGCACCGGGGTTGACCCCGGATCGGCCCGGCGCCGCGCCACCAGGCGTCGGTTCGGACGGGAACCCCCTGCGAGCACGGTCGATTCACCCCTTTTGTCCGCCCGTTCACAACCCTTCACCTTGGCGGGACTTGGCCAATTCATGAGCAAGACCTGTCATTTGATTTGCTCGATTGTCATGCTTTCGGCCAACCCCGTTCGGTAGCCACCACCCCCACCCACCGGTGGCGAAGCCGCTTCGGCCGCACGGGGCCTGCACGTCAGCGCCCGTTCCGCCCCTCAGGTGCCGGCCCCGGCCCCCGGAACGCGGCGCGACCGCGCCCACCGCGGTTTCCCGGAAGGACTCGTTCGTGAAGCGAAAGCTCGCCGCAGTCGCCGTACTCTCCGCCACCGCCCTGCTCACCGGTGTCGTCCAGGTGAGCACCGTGGCCATGGCGGACCCCGCCCCGCACTCCCGGGCCGCACAGCGCGCCGACCTGATCGCCCTGGCCAACGGCCAGGCCGGCAAGGTGGCGCACACCCTGGCCCTGGGCGGCCAGGAGCAGCTGGTGGCCAAGGACGCCGTGGTGGACGCCGACGGCACCCGTCACCTGCGCTACGAGCGCACCTTCGCCGGCCTTCCGGTCCTGGGCGGCGACCTGGTGGTGCACCAGAAGGCCGACGGCTCGACCACCTCCGTGGACAAGGCCATCGGCGCGGCCATCGCCCTGCCGAGCCTCACCCCGCAGATCCCCGCCGACAAGGCCGCCGCCCAGGCGACCGGCGCCGTGCAGTCCACCGTGGGCATCGCCGCCGACGAGGACGAGTCCCCGCTGACCGCCGTGCACCAGACCGGCAAGGCCGAACTGGTCGTGTGGGCCACCGACGGCAACCCGCGCCTGGCGTACCGCACCACGGTCGAGGGCGTGCGCGCCGACGGCACCCCGAGCAGCCAGCTGCTGGTCACCGACGCGGCGAGCGGCCAGGTGCTCTCCAGCCACGAGCAGGTGCAGACCGCCACCGGCAGCGGCAAGGGCGTCTTCGTCGGCACCGTCCCGCTGACCACCACCCAGAGCGGCAGCTCCTACCAGCTGAAGGACGCGACCCGCGGCGGGCAGTCGACCTTCACCCTGAAGAACAAGACCTCCGGCTCCGGCACGCTGGTCGCCAACACCACCAACAGCTTCGGCAACGGCCTCGCCTCCAACGCCGAGTCCGCCGCGGTGGACGCCCAGTACGGCGCGGCGGCCACCTGGGACTTCTACAAGAACACCTTCGGCCGCAACGGCATCAAGAACGACGGCGTCGGCGCCACCAGCCGGGTCCACTACGGCTCCAACTACGTCAACGCCTTCTGGAACGACAGCTGCTTCTGCATGACGTACGGCGACGGCGCCGGCAACACCCACCCGCTGACCGCGCTGGACGTGGCCGGCCACGAGATGACCCACGGCGTCACCTCCGCCACCGCCGGCCTCAACTACTCCGGCGAGTCCGGCGGCCTGAACGAGGCCACCTCGGACATCTTCGGCACCATGGTCGAGTGGTCCGCCAACCTGCCCGCCGACAAGCCGGACTACCTGATCGGCGAGCAGATCAACATCAACGGCAACGGCACCCCGCTGCGCTACATGGATCAGCCCTCCAAGGACGGCGCCTCGGCCGACTACTGGTCGTCCTCGGTCGGCAGCAAGGACGTCCACTACTCCTCCGGCGTGGCCAACCACTTCTTCTACCTGCTCGCCGAGGGCAGCGGCGCCAAGACCATCAACGGCGTCAGCTACAACAGCCCGACCTACAACAACTCGACCCTGGCCGGCATCGGCCGGGACAAGGCCGCGCAGATCTGGTACAAGGCACTGACCGTCTACATGACCTCCACCACCAACTACGCGGGCGCCCGCACCGCGACCCTGAAGGCCGCCGCCGACCTGTACGGCGCGACCAGCGCCGAGTACAGCGCCGTCGCCGCGACCTGGGCCGCCGTCAACGTCAACTGACGCATCCCACAGGCGCATCGGACGCCCGGGACCTCCGGCGGGAGGTGCCGGGCGTCCGGCCGTTCCGGACGGCTGTCAAGTCCGTCCGGCTGGCGGAGTCCCGCCAGGGGGACGAACCGCCGAAACCGGGCAGCGGGCGGCACCCGAACCATCCGTACCGGGACTGGCGGTTCCTGGCCAATCCCCGGAGGCGCCCTGTCCATCCCTGCCAACGATTGTCATGCTTCTGACCACGTCCCGTCCGACCTCCGCCGCCCCACCCACTTCCGGCGGAACGTCAGGAACCGCGCGGGACCGGCACGTCCGCGCCCTACCGCCCCAACGGCGCCAACCCCGGCGCCCCGGTACGCGGCGCACCCGCACGCACCCGCGGGTCTCGTGGAAGGAACCCCCGTACGTGAAGCGAAAGCTGACTGTCGGAGCCGTACTCTCCGCCACCGCCCTGCTGGCCGGCGTCATCCAGATCGCCGCCGTCCCCGCCCAGGCCGCCGCCCCCTCGCCGGCGCAGCAGCAGTCCGCGCTGCTCGCGCTGGCCTCCGGGCAGAGCGCCCCGGTCGCCCAGGCCCTCGCCCTCGGCGGCCAGGAGAAGCTGGTGCCCAAGGACGTGGTGGTGGACAAGGACGGCACCCGCCACCTTCGGTACGACCGGACCTACGCGGGCCTTCCGGTGATCGGCGGCGACCTGGTCGTCCACCAGAAGGCCGACGGCTCGGTGAAGTCCGTCGACCAGGCCTTCGCCGGCCGGCTGTCGGTTCCCAGCCTGACCCCGGGCCTCGCCGCGCCCCAGGCCGCCGAGGCGGCCACCGCCGCGGTCCGGG
>NZ_JAHSQD010000477.1 GCF_020103755.1 Streptomyces sp. LS1784 | reverse complement strand
AGCAGGGCGCCGACGGCGGTGAGGTGCGCCTGGCCGGCCCGGTCCTCGACGGTGGCGGTGAGGGTGCGCCCGCCGGAGGAGACGTCGGTGCGCAGCAGGGCGGTGCCGCCCTCGCCGGGCGAGTACAGCAGGGCGCGGCGGGCCGGCTCCCAGCGCTCGCCGCGCCCCCAGCGGAAGAACCCGGCGCGCCGGACGGCCAGCAGGGCGGTGGTGGAGGAGCGGGAGCTGAAGCCGATCCGGGTGGTGGCAGTGGTGGCGCCCAGCGTGAGCGGGAGGGTGAACTGTTCGGGGGTGTCGATCCCGGCGACCAGGGTCGGGGCGGCGCCGATCCGCACGGTGCGCGGACGGCTGAGCGGGGCGACGGTGCGGCGCCGGCCGTCCTGCACCACCTCGTAGTCGAGCCCGAGGCGGTCCATGAACTCCACCGAGTCGGCGCCGGCCCGGTCCGCGAGGTCCCAGCGGACGGCGGTCTCGATCCGCTCGGCCCCGCCCAGCCGGTCCGCCAGGGCGGCGGCGACCAGGCTGGTCACCCCGCCCATCCAGGCGGAGGAGAGCAGCACCGGGGCGGTCGGGCGCAGCAGGGCGGCGAGTGTGGCGGCGCGCTGGAGCCGGGCGGTCCAGCGGGTGACGTCCACGTACGGGACGCCCGCGCCGACGGCGGCCCGCAGCACCCGGTCGTCCGGGTCGTTGACCACCCCGACCACGGCCCGGACACCGGCGGTGAACGGTTCGGGGTCGGCGAGGTCCCAGCGGCGGGCGGTGGCGCCGTCCAGTTCGGCGGCGAGGGCGGCGCCGCGCTGTTCGGAGCGGCCGGTGAGCAGCAACGGCCAGGCGGGGGCGGCGAGTCGGGCGAGTTCGGCGCCGACGGTGCCGTAGCCGCCGACCAGCAGCACGGGGCCGGCGGGGTTGTGGCCGATGCGGTCCGAGGGGAAGGTGGGATGAACGGGGCGACCGTGCGGAACGGGTTCGGTGCTCATGGGAGACAAATATAGGTCGCTCGACCTAAAATTGTCGTCATGACTGAATCCGCCGTTACCGGTTCCCATGACGACCTGCGCTTCTTCGACAGCGGCCACGGCCGCCTCGCCTACCTCGACGCCGGTACCGGCGAGCCGCTGGTGCTGCTGCACGGTGGCCTGCTGGACCACCGGAACTGGGCGGACCAGATCCCCGCCCTGCTGTCCGAGTACCGGGTGATCGCACCGGACACCCGCGGCCACGGTGTCTCCGACAACGCGAGCCGGCCCTTCCGCGCCGTCGACGACCTGGCCGACCTGCTGCGCCACCTCGGCCTCGGGCCGGTGACCGTGATCGGGCTCTCCATGGGCGGGACGATCGCCCTCGACCTGGCCCTCGAACACCCCGAGCTGGTCGGCGCGCTGGTGATCAGCGGCAACGGCACCGGCGAGTCCGAGTTCAGCGACCCGTGGCTCGGCGAACTCGCCGCCGAGCAGACGGCCGCGCTCGCCGAGGGCGACGCCGAGCGCTGGCTCGACTCCTTCACCCGGCTCGCCTCCGGGCCGCACCGCCGCCTGGACGAGGTCGACCCGGAGGTGGTGCGCCGGCTGAAGGAGATGACCCGGAACACCGTTGCCAAGCACACCCCCGACGAGCCCCAGTACCTGGTGCCGGTGACCGACAGCTGGAAGCGGCTCACCGGGATCACCGTCCCGCTGCTGGCGATCAACGGCGGCATCGACTCGGTGGACCACATCAACCTGGCCGAACGGGTCGTGCGCACCGTCGTCAACGGCCGCGCGGTGATCGTCGAGGGCACCGGCCACTACCCGAACATGGAGCGGCCTGAGGAGTTCAACGCCCACCTCCTGGACTTCCTGCGCGCGCTGCGGGGCTGACGGCCCCGCGCTGCGGGGCCGCCCACGCCCGGGAGGGCTCAGGAGCCGGCCGGGAGGGCGCAGGGCCCGGTCGGGAGGCCTCAGGAGCCGACCGGGGCCTCCCACACCAGCCGGGTGCCGCCGCCCTCGGCCGGGTCGACGGTGAAGGAGCCGCCGACCCGGTCGGCGCGCTCGGCCAGGTTGCGCAGCCCGCTGCGCCGGCCGCCCTCGGGCACGCCGACGCCGTCGTCCGTCACGGTCAGCACCACCCGCCCGGCCAGCGCGCGCAGCGTCACCTCGACCCGGGACGCCCCGGCGTGCCGGGCGGCGTTGCTGAGCGCCTCGGCGAGCACCGCGACCACGTGTTCGGCCAGCTCCTGCGGCACGTCGGTGTCCAGCAGGCCCTCCATGCTCAGCCGCGGCGCGAAGCCGAGCGTGCTCTGGGCGTCGGTGACCACCCGGGTGGCGCGGGCGCGCAGGCCGCGGTCCGGCTCGCCGTGGGCGCGCAGGCCGAAGATGGTCGAGCGGATGATCTTGATGGTCTCGTCCAGGTCGGCCACCGCCCGGGCCACCCGGTCCGCCGCGGACCGGCTCTCGATCAGCCGGCCCGCGCTCTGCAGCGTCATCCCGGTCGCGAACAGCCGCTGGATCGCCAGGTCGTGCAGGTCCCGGGCGATCCGGTCGCGGTCCTCCAGCAGGTTCAACTGCTCGGCGTCGCGCCGCCGTTCGGCCAGCTCCAGGGCGAGCGCGGCCTGGTCGGCGAAGCCCAGCAGCGGGCCGGTCTCCTCCGGCCCGAAGGCCGGCTGCCCCTGCGCCCGGGCCAGCAGCAGCACGCCCCGCCCGTAGCCGGCACCGGTGCCCAGCGGCACCGCCACCGCCGCGCCCAGCCCGTCGAAGCGACCCGCCGGGCCGGCCGGGAAGCGGGCGTCACAGGCCAGCTCGTCACTGGTGGCCGGCGAGCCGGAGGCGTACGCGGCGCCGGACAGCGTGCCGTCCACCGGCACCGTCACCCCCAGCCGCGCGGACGGCGTGCCGCCCAGTGCGACCTCGACGGTCAGCTCCTCGGCCCGCTCCTCCGGGCCGGCCAGCGCCACCGAGACGTCCGCCAGCTCGGAGCCCGAGATCTCCCGGGCCCGGCGGGCGATCAGCTCGACCACCTCCAGCCGCGGCGCCCCCGACAGCAGACTGCGGGTGATCTCGGTGCTCGCCCGCAGCCAGCGCTGGCGCAGCTGCGCCTCCTCGTACAGCCGGGCGTTGTCGATCGCCACACCGGCCGCGACCGCCAGGGTGGAGATCACCGCCTCGTCGTCCTCGTCGAAGTCCAGCCCGCCGCGCTTGTCGGTCAGGTAGAGGTTGCCGAACACCTCGCCGTGCACCCGCACCGGCACCCCCAGGAAGGTGTGCATCGGCGGATGGTTCGGCGGGAAGCCGACCGAGGCCGGGTGGTCGGACAGCACCGGGCAGCGCAGCGGCTGCGGCTCGCGGATCAGCTCGCCCAGGATGCCCCGGCCCGAGGGCGGCGGGCCGATCTCGGCGATCTCCTCCTCCGTCAGGCCCACCGTCAGGAACTGCGACAGGGTGTGCCCGTCCGGCCCGATCACCCCGAGCGCGGCGTAGCGGGCGTCCACCAGGTCGGCGGCGGCCTCCACGATCCGGTGCAGCGCCTGCGACAGGTCCAGCTCGCGACCGACCGCCAGCACCGCCTCCAACAGGCTGTGCACCCGGTTCTGCGTGCCGCGCGCCGCGTCGATCCGCCACTGGAGCTCCTCCAGCAGCTCGTCCAGGCGCAGCCGTGGCATCCGCGCGCCGCCACCCGCCGCGCTGCCGTCCGCTCCGCCCACCGCTGTCCTCCTCGTCGTGCTGCCCTGACCGACCCGTCCACCGTCCGGACGTGCCACATCCGCCCTGCGGACGGCCGCCCCCGCCGTCCGGCCCGGCTCGGGCGCCGTCCGACCAGCGGGATTGCCGTGTTCACGGTAATGCCCAGGTGTCGGTGGTGGGGACGGCGGGGTCGGCCGTAGGCTCCGTCGGGCGGGCCTTTCGGCCCGTCGTCCAGGGCCCTGGGGCCTCTGCCGCCGGGCGGTGGCGGGCTGACAGGGTGGGGGAGGAGCGGACGGGGCGTCAGAGCGCACCGCAGCCCGCACCGAACCGCCGAGCGTCGACAGCGTGTCGACAGTGTGGAGGAAGACTCATGACGTCAACCGTGCTGGCCGGGGTCGACGGCTCGCCGCAGAGCACCGCGGCCGCCCACTGGGCCGCCGCCGAGGCGGTGCGCCGGGGCGCCTCGCTGCGCCTGGTGCACGCCTGGCCGTGGCTGACCGACGGCGTGTCCTCCTACGCCGAGCCGGACGCCCTGCCCGAGGCCGTCCGCCGCACCCTGGCCGAGGCCGCCGAGGACATCCGCGGCCTGTACCCGGACCTGACCGTGGAGAGCGACGCCGTCCTGGACGCGCCGGTGGACGGTCTGCTGGCCGCCGCCGCGGAGGCGGAGCTGCTGGTGATCGGCTCGCGCGGCCGCGGCGGCTTCACCGGGCTGCTGCTCGGCTCGGTCAGCATGTCGGTGGCCGGGCGCAGCACCGTGCCGCTGGTCGTGGTCCGCGAGACCGGCACGCCGGGCGAGGGCGCGGCCGAGGTGGTGGTCGGCGTCGACGCCCACACCCCGGAGGCGGAGGTGCTCGACTTCGCCTTCCGCGAGGCGGCCCTGCGCGGCGCCCGGCTGCGGGCCGTGCACGGCTGGGACCTGCCGCCGGTGTTCGGCTACGCGGGCGGCGTCGTCCCGGCGGCCGAGCTCGGCCAGCTGGAGGCGCTGGAGGCCAAGCTGCTCTCGCTCGCCCTGGCCGGCCTCCGCGAGCAGCACCCGGAGGTCGAGGTGGTCGAGGACGTGCAGGTCGGTGCCGCCCGCGCCCTGGTCGAGGCCTCCACCGGCGCCGCGCTGGTCGTGGTCGGCCGGGGCCGGCGCCCGATCGAGTTCGGCCCCCGGCTCGGCCGGATCGCGCACGCCGTACTGCACCACGCCGAGGCCCCCGTCGCGGTCGTCCCGCACGGGTGACAGGCGGTCCGTCCGGTGGATCCGCCCCCGTCCTGATCCACCGGACGGGCCCGGGGACGGGCCCAAGGGCCCTGTCCCCGGCCCACGCCGGGCGCGCACCCTCGAAAGCAGCGGGACCCCGGGCGTTTGCGCGAACCCCGCGATCGAAACCGAAGCCTCGCGGTTGAAGGAGTGGATCGCCATGACGTTCGACCCGGCTGTGACCCAGATGCTCAGCGCAGCCGACCTGCGCCTGCTCGCCGCCGCCGGCGGCGCGGCGCCGTCGCTGCACAACAGCCAGCCCTGGCGCTTCGTGCCGACCCCGGACGGGCGCGGGCTCGCCGTGTACGCCGACACCGGGCGCTCCGTACCGCTGGCCGACCCGGTCGGCGCCGCGGTGCACGTCGCGGTCGGCGCGGCCGTGTTCAACCTGCGGGTGGCGGCCGGCCGGCTGGACCGGGAACCGGTGGTCCGGCTGCTGCCGGACGCCGCCGAGCCCGAGCTGCTCGCCGTGCTCGACCTCTCCCGCCCGGCCGCCGCATCGGCGCCCTTCGGCCGCGACCTCTACCCCGCCATCGCCGCCCGGCACTCCAGCCGCGAGCCGTTCACCCAGCGGGATGTGCCCGAGGCGGTGATCGGCGAGCTGATCGATGCCGCCCGCGAGGAGGGCGTCGCGCTGGCCGCACTGGAGGAGGAGGGCGTACGGCGGGTGCAGGCGCTCACCGCCGAGGCCGAGAGCCGCAACGCCGCCGACCCGGCCCGCACGGCCGAGTCCCGCGCCTGGCTGCGGCCCGACGACGGCACCGCCGAGGACGGCATCCCGATGGCCGCGCTCGGCCCGCAGGACCACGACGCCCGGGTGCCGATGCGCGAGTTCGCCGGCCGCCCGCCGGAGGCCCCCGCGCAGCCCTCCCGGCGCTTCGAGGCGCTGCCCCAGCTGTGCACCCTCACCACCCCCGGCGACGGCCCGCTGGACTGGCTGCGCACCGGGCAGGCGCTGGAGCGGGTCTGGCTGCTGGCCACGCTGCACGGCGTCCGGCTCACCATCTGGCACCAGGCGATCGAGTGGCCGGACACCCGCTGGGCGCTGCGCGACCCGGCCGCCGGGCCGGGCCACGTCCAGCTGGTGCTGCGCACCGGCTACGGCCCGCCCGGGACGGCCACCCCGCGCCGGACGGTCGAGGAGACCCTCGGGGACCGCCCTTCCTGAGCGACGGTCCCGGGCCTGTCCCCGGACCGTTCAGCGCGGGCGCTCGGCCGCCGGCAGCACCTGTGCGGCGAGCCGCAGCGGCGGGCTGTTCCGGAAGGTGAGGGTGAACTCCACCCACTGGCCGGCCCGCAGCGGCGGCGGGTCGGCGATCACCAGATCCGCGTCCTCCGGCGTCATCCGCAGCTCGCCGCCGGCCGGCACCGGTAGCGCCGGTGCCGGCTCCCAGCGGCCCGCCGCGCCCTGGTGCAGGTGCCGCTTCGGGGTGATCCGGCCACCGAACTCCCAACTGGCACCGGTCAGTTCGTCCGGGATGTCGCCCGGGTTACGGACCGTGAAGAAGGCCGCCGTGGCGGAGGCCGCGCCCGCCGTCGGCAGCAGCACCCAGCCCGGCCCGGCCTCCACCGGGCGGGCGCGGCC
>NZ_JAHSQD010000476.1 GCF_020103755.1 Streptomyces sp. LS1784 | reverse complement strand
CGCCACCCGCGTGCGGCACCGCGGCGAGGAGCCGGCGGACGGTGCGCGGGGCGCCGGCACGGGGTGAGGGCGGGCGCGGCCGCGCTCGGAACAATCGGTGGCCGGAACGTCAGAAGGCCTCGGCCAGAAGGATGACGGCCGCCGGGACGGCCTGACCGAGTGCGCCGCGCCACAGCTTCGGTTCCGAGGCGAACAGCGTGGCCCCACCCGCGACCATGAACGCCGCGATGTAGAGCACCACGGCCCGTCCGGCCCCCGGGTACCCGCTGTGCAGCAGGACCAGGCCGGCGACCAGGCCGAGCGCCAGGAACAGGTTGTAGAAGCCCACGTTGACGCGCCACAGCCGGACCTCCGGGGCGTCCGCCGTGCCGCCGGTCAGCAGGCGTCGCACCCGTGGGTGCCCGTACAGGAAGCTCTCCAGGGGCCAGACGATCAGGTGGATCGCCGCGGCGACCACGGCGAAGACCTGGCTCACGGCGTTCATGGCGGACGGCTCCCTCCTGACGAGGGTGAGGGCGGCGGGTCGTTGAGGTGCGCCCGGAGCAGCGCGAGGTCGTTCTCCCGGCGGAACGGCGGGGCACCCGATCTCCTTCTCCAGCCGGTAGCCGGCGACCCGCCGCCCGACCAGCCCGGCGGGCAGGCCGGCGGCCGACTGCTCGGCGGAGGTCACGGCCCACCGGTCTGGTGGGGGCGGACGGGCTGTGCGGGGGCGGGCCCCGGCGGTCGAGCAGCTGTAGCGGCAGCAGTGCGCCGAGCCGGGCGTCGGGCCGGGCGTCGGGCCGGGCCGGGTGTCGCCCGGGAGGACATCCCGCCCGGTGGGGCGACGTGGGTGGGGCGGAACGCGAACTCGTCCATGGGCGGCTACTTTTCCTCCGCCGCGCGATCCCCGTCGCGCGCGGCACGACTCGCACCACAGGTCGCCTCCCACTCTACCGGCGGCGGCCCGGCCGGGCCCCGCGCAGCGGACCGGGGGCGGCGGTCACCGCCGCATGATGCTCGGCTCGTGCCGCCGCAGCAGCGCCAGCACCACCAGGCCGTACAGCAGCGAGAGCCCGGGCAGCAGCGCCATGCCCGTCAGCCAGCCGGAGCGCTGATGGCGGAACATCGGGTCGGCGGTGATCGCGTTCGGGAAGATGCCGTGCAGCTCGACGGTGCGCGCCATCGCCGACAGGCCCCAGCGGGACGGGACCAGCCAGGCGAACTGCTCCAGCGCCGGGACGCCGTGCAGCTTGAGCATCAGGCCGCTGAACACGATCTGCACCACCGAGAGGAGCACCAGCAGCGGCATGGTGGCCTCCTCCTTGTCCACCAGCGCCGAGACCACCAGGCCGAGCATCATCGCCGAGAAGGCGAGCAGCGCGACCGCGATGATCAGCTCGGGCAGTTGCGGCATCACCACCCCGGTCGGCACCGCGAAGGACAGGTCCACCCCGGCCAGGCCGACCACGGTCAGCACCGCGGCCTGGGCCACCGTGACCGTGCCCAGCACCACCACCTTGGAGACCAGGTAGGCCGATCCGGACAGCCCGACCGCCCGCTCCCGCCGGTAGATCGCACGCTCCTTGACCAGCTCGCGCACCGAGTTGGCGGCGCCGGTGAGCAGTCCTCCGATGCACAGCGTGAGGAGGCAGTTGACGGCGTTGTCGGGGGAGAGGCGGGAGCCGGCCATCGCCCGGCACATCAGGCCGATCACGAAGGGCAGCATCACCATGACGGTGAGGAAGAGCCGGTCGGCGGCGAGCACCGCGGTGTACCGGCGCACCAGGGTGCCCAGTTGGGAGAACCAGCCCTGCGGCTTCTCCCGGCCGACCGCGGGTGCCACCGGTGCGAGCGCGGAAGCGCCCTGATCCGGACGCGGGTACGGCGCCGGCCCGTCCTCCGCCCCGACGTAGCGCGCGTACTGCGGGGACTCCCGGAACCGCTGCTGCCAGGCGGCGTGGTCCTCGTTCTCGAAGGCCTCGAAGGCCTCCGGCCACTCCGTGAAGCCGAAGAACTCCAGCGCCTCGCCGGGCGGCCCGTAGTACGCCGTCCGTCCGCCCGGGGCCAGCACCAGCAGGCGGTCGCAGACGTTCAGACTCAGCACGCTGTGGGTCACCACGACCACCGTCCGGCCGTCGTCGGCCAGCCCGCGCAGCATCCGCATCACGGAGCGCTCCATGCCCGGGTCCAGGCCGGAGGTCGGCTCGTCGAGGAAGAGCAGGGACGGCTTGGTGAGCAGTTCCAGCGCGACGCTGACCCGCTTGCGCTGGCCGCCGGAAAGGCTGGCGATCACCTGGTCGGCCCGGGCGTCCAGGCCCAGTTCGTGGATCACCGCGCGGACCCGGGCCTCCCGCTCGTGCGGATCGGTGTCGCCGGGGAAGCGCAGCTCGGCAGCGTAGGAGAGGGCACGGCGGACGGTGAGCTGGGTGTGCAGGATGTCGTCCTGCGGTACCAGGCCGATCCGGCGGCGCAGCTCGGCGTAGTCGCGGTAGAGGTCGCGGCCGTCGTACAGCACCGTGCCCCGGTCGGCCGGGCGCAGCCCGGTGAGCGCGTTGAGCAGGGTGGACTTGCCCGCGCCGCTCGGGCCGGCCACCGCGAGCAGCGCCTTCTCGGCGAGCGGGAAACCGACGTCGTCCAGCAGTACCCGGTGGTCGGGGCCGGCCCGGACCACCAGGTGCCGGACGTCGAGGGAGACCTCGCCGGTGTCGGTGTACTCGACCAGCCGGCCGTCGGCCAGGCAGAGCGCGCAGTGGCCGATGCCGACGATGTCGGCCGGGCCGAGCGGTGCCCGCCGGACCGGTTCGCCGTTGAGGTAGGTGCCGTTGTGGCTGTCCAGGTCGACGATCTCGCGGCCGCCGCCGGGCAGTTCACGCAGTTCGGCGTGGTGCCGGGAGACCACCAGGTCGTCCAGGACCAGGTCGTTGTCGGGCGAGCGGCCGATCCGTACCGTGTACCCGGGAAGCCGCAGCACGGCGCTCGGGCTGCGGAAGGTGCCGGAGAGCTGCGGGGCCACCAGGGACGGTTGCCGCTGCGCCGCGAGCACGGGATCCGGGGCGGGGACGGGGGCCCGGGCGGGCGGATCGGTGAAGGACGCGCAGGGGCCGTCGGCCGGGTCGCCGAAGCGCAGCCGGGTACCCGGGCCGACGGCCTCGCTGCTGACCCGCAGACCGTGGTCGTAGGTGCCGTTGGTGCTGCCGACGTCCTCCAGCAGCCAGTGGCCGTCGGTGGCGCGCAGGATCGCGTGGTGCCAGGAGACCCGGGGGTCGTCCAGGACGACCTCGCCGGTCGGGTCGCGGCCGAGGTGGTAGGCCCGGGCCGGGTCGATCAGCTGCGAGTCGCTGTCGGTGGCCAGTACGAGGGGCGGCGCGGTGGGTGCGCCGGGGCGCTCTCCCATGCTGCGCATTCTATCGCCGCTGCGGTCGCGGCGGCGGCCGGAGAGCGGTTCCGGAGTGCGGGATTGGACTGGACCACTTCCTCCGTGCGCCACTATCGTTCGGCATGCCCGTGGATCGCGCGGAGCCGGAGGTCGTCGAGTGCTTCGGAACGGAACCCATGAGCGTCTGGCCGCAGTTGCGACGATCCCGGACCGTCCGGGCCGGGCACGCCACCGGCCGGGTGCTGCGGTGCGGACTGATGGACACCATGCTCGCCGACCTCGCCGTCTCGGTCGTGCTCTGCTTCGAGCACCCGCTGGACGACGGCCGGCTCTCCGCCGGCCTGGCCCGCGCGCTGGAGCGGGTGCCGGTCTTCGCCGGACGGCTGCGCACCGTCGAGGGCGTCCTGGAGGCGGTCTGCGACGACAGCGGAGTGCCGTTCGACGTCTACGGTGTGGAGGGCACGCTCGCCGAGGCGATGGGCCGGGTGACGGCGCCGGGCTCCGAACTGGTCACCCCGTTGGACGCCCCCGCCGCGCGCACCGGCGGCCTCCCGTTGCTCACCGTGCGGGTGACCCGGACGGCCGACGGCGGGACGGTGCTCGGTTGCTCCTGGCACCATGCGATCGGTGACCTGCACAGCTTCATGCTGCTGCTGCGGATCTGGTCCGCTGCGGTCGGGGGAGAGTCGCTGCCGGATGCCGAACTCGTGGACGACCAGGACGAGTTGCTGAACGATGTGCTCCCCGCCGAGGACTGCGGCCGGCCCGGATTCCGGGTGCCGTCGGCGGAGGAGGCGGAGCTGCTGGCCCGCGAGGTGGCGGCCGGGCCGCGTGCCAACCGGATCGTCCAGATCGCCTTCACCGACGCCGAAGTGGCCCGCATGGGCGAGGAGTTCGGTGCGGCGACCGGGCGGCGACTGTCCTCCGGTGACGTGCTCTGCGCCCACCTCCTCAGCACCCTCCGGGAGTTGGACGGGGACGATGCCGAGCGGATGCTGACCGTGCCGGTCAACGCTCGCCGCCGGCTGGGCCTGTCGCCCGCGCTGGTGGGCAACCTGCTGAGCGAGGTCCATGTGCCGCACCGGCCCGAGGACGGTCCGGCGGTGCTGGCGGGCGCGCTGCGCACGGCGGTCGAGGAGTTCCCGACCGCGCACCTCAACCTCCGCGCCAACCTGTGGTTCCTGGCCACCCTCGGCCGCTCACGGCTGCGCGACTGCGTGCCGCTGGGCTTCGATCCGGGGGCGCGCCGGTTCAGCTTCTCCAACTGGAGCGGTTTCGGTGCCTACGCGGTGAGCTTCCAGGGGCATCGCCCGGTGCTCTTCAGCCCGGCAGCCAACTATCCGCTCCCCTGGGTCAGTTGGACGGTCGAGGGGTTCCGTGGCGAGGGCCGGCTGGCCACCGTGGTGCTGCCGGCCCGGCTCGCCGCCCGGGTGCGCGGGGCGGAGGGCCGGGCGGCGCTGCACCGGTTCCGGCGGGCCGAGGACCAACTGCCCGGGTCGGCCGAGGTGCTGCCCAAGGTGATCTGAGCCGTCGTACGCACCGGGGAGCCGGGTGCCCACGTGGTCAGCGGTGCTTCATCACGAGGTCCAGCGCGTGCCGCAGCTGCTCACGGCCGGGCTGGACGGCACGGTCGAGGGCCGGGGCGAAGGGCAGGACGGCGCCGTCCGGGCGGGTGATCCGGCGGGGCGGGGCGACCAGGCGCATCTCCTCGGCGGCGGTGGCCAGCACTTCGGCGCCGAAACCGCAGCTGCGGTTGGAATCGTCCAGGACGACCAGCCGGCCGGTGCGTTCCAGCGACTCGGCGAGCGCCGGCCAGTCGAAGGGGTGCACCGTGCGCGGGTCGAGGACCTCCACCGAGAGGTCCGGCGCCAGTTCCTCGGCGACCGCGAGGGCGTCGTGCACCAGGTGCCCGAGGGCGACCACGGTGACGTCGGTGCCCGGCCGGTGGATCCGGGCCCGGCCGAGCGGGACGGGGACGAGTTCCCAGGTGACGGTCTCGCGCACGGGCATCGCGGCGGCGGGTGCGAACACCACGACCGGGTCCGGGTCGCGGATCGCCGAGCGCAGCAGCCCGTAGGCGTCGGTCGGGGTGGCGGGCACCGCCGTCTTCACCCCGGCGTGCGCGAACAGGCTGTACGGGTGGTCGGAGTGCTGCCCGGCCCAGCCGTCCCGGGAGCCCGAGCCCGGCACCAGGCAGGTCAGCGGGACGGTGGCCTGACCGCCGGACATCAGCGAGAACTTGTGGGCCTGGTTGACGAGTTGCTCGAAGACCAGGAACAGCAGGGACGGGATCTGGAACTCCAGCACCGGACGCCGGCCGGCCAGCGCGGCGCCGACCGCCATCGAGGTGAAGGCCTGCTCGGACAGCGGGGTGTCGACGATCCGCCCCGGTCCGAAGCGGTCCAGCAGGCCGAGCGTCGGACCGGCCAGACCGGCGCCGATGTCCTCGCCGAACACGCAGACCGCCGGATCGGCGGAGAGTTCGTCGGCCAGCGCCCGGTTGAGCGCCCTGGTGTACGAGAGCCTGGTCACGGTGTCACTCCTGCCCGGGGCCGCAGCCCGTCGGCGTACAGGTGGTCCAGTGCGCCCGCCGGGTCCGGGTGCTCCGAGGCGAGCGCGAACTCCTCGGCGGCGGCGAGCTGTCCGGCCACCGACCGGTCCAGCCCGGCGACCGTCGCCGGGTCGAGCAGGGCAGCGGCCCGGGGGAGCGGGTCGCGCTCGCGCCAGGCCCCGATCTCCTCGGCGGAGCGGTAGCGCAGCTTCATCCGGCGCTCCATGGTGTGGTGGCCCTCGTAGCGGTAGGTGCGGCAGGCCAGGAAGCCGGGGCCGCCGCCGCTCCGGGCCCGCTCGGCGGCGCGCAGCGCGGCGGCGCGGACGGCTTCGGTGTCCATGCCGTCCACCTCCTCGGCGGGGATGCCGAAGGCGGCCGCCCGGCCGGTGGCGCTGCCCGCGACGGCGGTGGCGGCGGGCAGGGTGGTGGCGTAGCCGTTGTCCTCGCAGACGAACAGCACCGGCAGGCGCCACATCGCGGCGAGGTTGAGCGACTCCAGCAGGACGCCCTGGTTGAGCGCGCCGTCGCCGAAGAAGGCCACCGCGACCGGGGTGCGGCCGGCCGGCGCCCGCCCGGCGACGGAGCCGTCCGCCGCCGTCCGTTCGGGCG
>NZ_JAHSQD010000475.1 GCF_020103755.1 Streptomyces sp. LS1784 | reverse complement strand
CGGGAGCCGACGACCCGCACGCCGACCTCGCCCACCACCGGCGCGCGGCCCGCTGACCGCCCCGGCGTTCCGGGCCGCCGCGCGCCCGCCGGCCGCCGTGCACGTCCGGCCCTGCTCGAACCCCGGCAGCTCCCCATCGGAACGCGGTCGTCTCGGCGAGGTCCTCGGGATCGCCGGCGCCGCCCAGCGGCACATTCGGGGGGAGGCCGTTCGTGATGTCCGCTGCAGATCTCGGGGCGGGTGCGTCAATCGCCGGGTCCGCCAGAGTGCTCCTGAGGTGCCGGGGAGTGAATCTGAGCTATGCAGGACAAATCGGACGGATAGTCAGAACATCATCAGAACGCACTGCGCTCGCTCGGCATTCCCCTTCCCCGCCATCCCCTCGGCACGTGGGCGCAGGACCGAAAGGACGTTTGATGAAGCGCTGTCCGCCCCCACCTCCTCCCCGGGGACCGCGTCATGACGGATGCTCCGCCCGACGACCACCGGGCCGGGCGGTCAGCCTGGCGGTGGCCTTCGCCGCGGCCGTCGCGTCGCTCACCCTTCCGGCCCAGGCCGCCGCCCACGCCGCCGGTCGCACCACCACGCTCGCCGACCGGCCCGCCGCGGCACACCCGACGGACCGTCAGGGCACCGGGAAGGGAGCCGGGCAGAGCGGCGGGAAGGGCGGACGCCAGGTCCGGCAGCAGCCGGTGACGCTGGAGAAGACCGGCACCGACCTCGCCACCGGCAGCACGACCACCGCCGCGCAGGGCGACACCATCCGCTGGGTGGTCTCCGCCACCAACCCGGACAGCGCACCGGTCTCCACCACCATCACCGACGCGATCCAGGGCGGCCCGGGCAGCACCCCCCAGACCCAGGCCTACGTGCCCGGCTCGCTCCAGGTGCCGCCGGGCTTCGGCAAGCAGTGGTCCACCGACGGGGGCGCCACCTTCTCCACCACCGACCCGGGCGCGGCCACCAATGTCGTCCAGGCGAGCAACCCGAAGCTCTCCGCGCCCGCGACCGGCCAGTTGGTGCAGATCCCGCCGCCGCTCACCCCGGTCAACACCGCCACCGGCGGTGACGGCTTCATCCCCATCCTCTACACCGCCACGATCAACGGCGTCTCCACGCCCGAGGCCTGGAACATCTACCACCACGGGGCGGCGAGCCCGGCCAGTGTGGTCTGTACCGACCTGCTGACCAACGGCCCCTGTCCGACCCCGACCGGCGCGCCCGCCACCTGGCCGCAGCCGCTGAACTCCTCGATTCCCGACGGGACCACAGGGGACCTCGGCAGCACCCGCACCCCGACCTACGTGCAGTCCGGCTCCAAGCTGTACTACGCGGCCGTCAGCCGGACCGTCCCCCGGCTCATCGGCGTCGGCTGCATCGACCTCCAGGCCCAGGCCAGCTGTGGTTTCACCCCCCTCCAGGAGGGCGACGGCACGGTCATCGGCGGTGTGGTCGAGGCGCCGCCCGGCGGGCTGATCTACGCGGTCTCCGGCACCGGGGAGATCCTCTGCTACGACCGCACCACCAACGCGTCCTGCGGCACCTTCAACATCGGTCTGCCCCCCAACGAGGGCCAGGGCACCTTCCCCGGTGACTACGCCGGCACGATGACGGTCATCAACGGCAAGGTCTACGTCACCGACAACCAGCAGGCCCCGAAACCCTCGGTGATGTCCTGCTTCGACCCGTCGACCAACGCCGCCTGCACCGGCTGGTCCACCCCCAAGGTCGTGGTCACCCCCACCAGCAGCGGGCCCGCCCGGGTCGACAACGTCTTCGCGATGCACGACTCCTCGGGCGCGGCCACCGGCGTCTGCACCGTGGTCGGCGGCGTCTACCAGCAGGTCAACCCGGCGATGGGCACCCCCGTCTGCTTCGACTTCGCGGGCAACCCGATCGCGGCGCCCCCCGGCCTCCAGGCCCTGGTCAGCACCAACGTCGGCCCCGGTGAGGCCAACTACCACAACCCGCTGACCATCACCGCGTCCAACGGGCACCTGGAGACCGAGTTCCCGTTCTGGCTCTACCAGGGCAACACGCCGACCCTGAACAGCTCCGAGTTCTGCTACGACTGGACCATCCAGGGCCCGTGCACCCAGTACGGCACCAACGGCGTCGTCAACGGCCCGCCCAACGTGAACGGCGGCTACACCAGCCCGTACGGCTTCGCCTACGACGGCCAGTGCAAGTACAGCCTCGGCGACATCGGGTTCCTGTTCTCCCTCGACCCGATCACCGGCGCCTCGCCCTGCCTCAAGACCAGGGCCCAGAGCACCATCAACCCGGCGGCGTACTACTGCGACGGGGCGACCGGACACGTGAAGTCCTACGGAACCGTCAGCCTCGTCAGCATCGATCCGACGACCGTCAACTTCGACCAGTCCACGGTGACCGTGCTGGCGGCCGACGGCACCACCATCGGCACCTTCCCGTTCAACCCGGCCACCGGGACGGCGGACATCTCCTCGGTCCCGGTCGGTGACGCACCCATCCAGGTGATCGGCAACCTCGTCCTCGTCAACGGGTCGTCGTTCACCCCGCAGAACCAGCCGCTGATGCAGGTGACCTTCGTCGGCGACGCCCCGCAGATCTGCTTCGAGACCAAGGTGGCCACGGACTGCTCCGTCACCTCCGTCTCCGACCAGGCCTCGGCCGTCACCAACGGCGGCGCTCCCGTCACCTCCAACACCGTCACCTTCCGGGTGACCCCGGGCCCGGGGTGCACGCCGAAGCTGACGATCAACAAGGAGGTCTGCACCTCTGGCAACGCTGCCGACTGCGCTGACGGTGGTCCGGGTCCGTGGGCGAAGAGCGCCACGGTGACGTCGGGTGGCACGGCGTACTGGCGGATCACGGTGACCAACACCAGCACGGTTCCGGTCACGGGGATCACCTTGGCGGACAGTGTGTCGCCGTCGTGCGTGACGGCTGCGGGGACGTTCGACCTCGCGGCGGGTGCTTCGCGTCAGGTGTTCTGCAACCTGGCGAACGTCACCCAGCGCACGGTGAATGCGGTGACGGCGTCCTTCCCCGTTCCGGGTGGCCGGCCGATCACCACGCCGCCGTCGGAGGCGACGGTGGATGTGACTCCGCCAGTCGTTCCCTCGCTGAGCATCAACAAGGAGGTCTGCACCTCTGGCAACGCTGCCGACTGCGCTGACGGTGGTCCGGGTCCGTGGGCGAAGAGCGCCACGGTGACGTCGGGTGGCACGGCGTACTGGCGGATCACGGTGACCAACACCAGCACGGTTCCGGTCACGGGGATCACCTTGGCGGACAGTGTGTCGCCGTCGTGCGTGACGGCTGCGGGGACGTTCGACCTCGCGGCGGGTGCTTCGCGTCAGGTGTTCTGCAACCTGGCGAACGTCACCCAGCGCACGGTGAATGCGGTGACGGCGTCCTTCCCCGTTCCGGGTGGCCGGCCGATCACCACGCCCCCGTCCGAGGCCACCGTTGTGGTCAATCGGCCCGGTGTTCCCTCGCTGGACATCAACAAGGAGGTCTGCCAGTCCGACAAGTCCGGCAACTGCGGTCAGGGCGGTTCCGGTCCATGGGGCAAGGAGGTGACGCTGCACAAGGGCGGCGCCTCCGAGGAGCCCTGCGACCCCGACAAGTGCCAGGCGTTCTGGCGGATCACGGTGACCAACACCGGCACGACGGACATCAGCGGGATCACGCTGAACGATCCGCAGGAGGCCGCCTGCGTGGCGGCAGCCGGGACCTTCAAGCTGGCGGCTGGGCAGACCAAGACGTTCTACTGCTCCAGCCTGATCAGTAAGGACACCACCAACACGGTGACCGCGTCCTTCCCCGGCCCGGACGGAAAGCCGATCACCACACCGCCGTCGTCCGCGGTCGCCCGGTGCACGCCGCCGTGCGAGAAGGACAAGTGCCACGAGCACAAGCCCGGCCACGACGCTGGTCACGAGAACGGCAACGGCCATGGGCATGGCGCCGGCAACGGTAACGGTGGCGGTAACAGCCACGGGCCTGGCAACGGCCACGGGCATGGCAACGGTAACGGGCCTGGCAACGGCAACGGGCATAGCGCCGATAGCAGCAACGGGCACGGCAATGGCAACGGGCATAGCTCCGATAGCAGCAACGGCCACGGCAACGGCAGCGGGCCTGGCAACGGCAACAACAGCGGTGACGGGCACCAGCAGCCCGGCCGGCACCCCGATCACAGTGGTGGCGGGCTGCCGGACACCGGATCGACCGTGCTGCCGTACTCCCTGGTCGGTGGTGCCCTGGCGGCGCTCGGTGCTCTGCTGACCCTGTTCGTCAGGGTGCGCCGGCGCAGGATCCACCGGATGAGCGAGTGAGCCCGCTCTGACGGGTTCGGACAGTGAAGGGAAGTGAACAGCGGGTGGCCCGGGAACGGCTTCGTTCCCGGGCCACCCGCTGTTCGCGGGGCCGGGCGAACCTGCCTCCACGTCTTCCCCGCGTCCGTGGTGCGTTCCTGTGCGCTTCCCCCGCACGGTTCACCTGGTTGCGGCCCCGGGCTCGGGCGGTACGACGACGACGGGGAGGTGGGCGTGGTGGACGATCTCGGTGCTGGTGGAGCCGAGTGCGAGTCGGCCCCAGCGGCTGGCGCCACGGGTGCCCACCACGAGCAGACAGGCGTCCTCGCTCTCTTCCAGTAGGACCTGGGCGGGTCGGCCGTGCTCACAGCGCACCTCGACCTCCACGTACGGCTCGCCGACCTGCTGTCGCAGTTCCTCGACCAAGTCCGCCACCTCGCGGGCGACGGCGTCGTGCAGGTGCGGCGCCGGCCCGCCGCTCGGGCGGTTCCAGCCCGTCATGGCCCTGTCCGGCGGATCGGCGTGTCGGCCGCCGAAGGCACAGACGGCCCGCACGCCGACCCCTCGCAGCTGTGCCTCGCGAAGAGCGAAGAGCACGGCCCTGCGGGCGGGCTCCGAGCCGTCCGTACCGACGACGATCGGACCGGCGGGACCTGACGCGGGAGAGTGGTTCACGGGGACCTCCAGGAGGTGAGGCCCGGCAGCGGGCTGCCAGGCTCAGCGGATCCGGCGGATTCCGCGGACCCGGGGAGGCGCGGATACCGGTGCGTCCGCTGCATTCATGATCCTCCGGCGACGGCGCGGCGGCATGTCCGTCCTCGCCCCGTGAACGGCCGCACACGGTTGCATCCCGGGAAGGAGGTTGCCCGCGACGGAGTACGGGCCGAGTCTGGAGGAGCGAGGCGCGTTACACGCGGGGACTCACGAATCGAGGAGGCCGCGGACGATGACGCTCACGGTGGCGCTGGCCGGCGACACGATGCTCGGGCGTGGAGTCGCCGAGGAACTGCGGCGCTCGCCGACACCGGGGACGCTGTTCTCCCCGGAGGTGCGGAAGGCACTGGCGGCGGCCGACCTCGTCGTGCTCAACCTGGAGTGCTGCGTCTCCGGCCGCGGGGAGCGGTGGCCGGATCCGGACAAGCCGTTCTTCTTCCGCGCCCCGCCGTCGGCCGCCGCCGTCCTCGCGGAACTGGGGGTGGACTGCGTGACACTGGCCAACAACCACGCCCTGGACTACGGCTTCGAGGCCCTCGCCGATTCCTGCGACCTGCTGGAGCAAGCCGGCGTCCGCACGGTCGGCGCGGGGCGGGACGTGTCGGCCGCGCGGGACTTCGCCGTGCTGGAGGCCTGCGGGGCGCGGCTGGCGGTGGTCGGGGTCACCGACCATCCGAAGGAATACGCGGCCGGGGCGGGGCGTCCCGGAGTGGCCTGGGCCGACCTGTGGACGGGCGTGCCCGACTGGCTGACCGTCCTGGTGGCCCGGGCCGCGCGGGAGGCCGACGCGGTGCTGGTCACCCCGCACTGGGGCCCCAACATGACGCCCGGGCCGCCGTCGCACGTGCGCGCGGCGGCCCCACGGCTGCTGGCCGCCGGGGCGACGCTGGTCGCCGGACACTCCGCCCACGTCTTCCACGGCGTCGCCGACCGCGTCCTGTACGACCTGGGCGACTTCGTCGACGACTACGCGGTCGACCCGGTGCTGCGCAACGACCTCGGGCTGCTCTTCCTGGTGACGCTGGACGGGCCGGACGGTGCGGACCTGGCGCCGGTCCGGCTGGAGGCACTGCCGCTGGCCCTGGAGTTCTGCCACACCCGCTCTGCTCGTGGCGAGGAGTGGGAGTGGATCCGCGAACGGTTCGCCACCGCTTGTGCCGACTTCGGCACCGAGGTGGGCGAACGGGACGGGCGGCTGACGGTCGACTGGAGCTGAGGGCGGCGGTGGCGGTCGGGCCCGTTCGGCCGGCCGGGCGGTGTGGTCGGGTTCAGCGTCCGCGCGTGGCCCTCGGCTGCCGGGCGCGGGCGATCCGGTCGAGATCCTCCGTGGTGACCACGCCGACGACCCGGCCGTCGTCCAGGACGAGGATCGGTGGCGGGGCGCTCGCGCGGTCCAGAACCTCGACGAGGTCGTCCCCGGGCGCGGCGACCAGGCACGCCGACAGCGGGGTGGCCAGGTCGCGGGCCCGCAGCTGGGCCCGGCGCGCGGGCGGGACGGCCGCG
>NZ_JAHSQD010000474.1 GCF_020103755.1 Streptomyces sp. LS1784 | reverse complement strand
GGACTGGCCGCCGGGGCCCTGGGCAGCGATGGCGGCGGCTCGGTCCGGATCCCGGCCGCCGCCTGCGGTGCGGTCGGCCTCAAGCCCAGCCGGGGCCGGGTGACGCCCGCCCCCGGAACGGACGCCTTCGGGCTGGCCACGGCCGGTCCGCTGGCCAGGACGGTGCTGGACGCGGCCCTGCTGCTGGACGTCATGGCCGGCAGCACCCCGGGCGACGGCAGCACCCTGCCCGCCGTCCCCGCCGGCCACTTCCGCTCCTGCGGCGAACGCGAGCCCGGCCGGCTGCGGATCGGGATCCTGCCCCGGACGGACGGGTGGCACCCCGAGGCCGAGCTGGCCTGCCGCCGCACCGGCGACCTGCTCGCCGACCTCGGCCACCGGGTGGAGCAGGCCCCGCCGTTCGACCCGGGCGAGTACCTGCCGGACTTCACCGTGCTGTGGAGCGTGCTGGCCGCCGCCGTGCCCGTCCCGCCGGAACGGGAGGAGCGGCTGCTGCCGCTGACCCGCTGGCTGCGCGCCCGGGGCGGCGAACACAGCACGGTCCGGCTGTACGCGGCGATGACCTCGCTGACCGCCGTCGCCCGGACGGTCTGCCACCGCTACGACCGCTTCGACGCGGTGCTGAGCCCGACGACGAACCAACCGCCCCTGCCGGTCGGCTCGCTGACCGATCCGGACGACCCGGAGCGGACCTACGCCCGGATGCTCGCCGTCACCCCGCGCACACCGGTGGCGAACTTCACCGGCCGGCCGTCGATCAGCCTGCCACTGCACTGGACGCCGGAGGGACTGCCGATCGGCGTGATGCTGACCGCCCGGCTCCACCAGGAGGGACTCCTGCTCTCCCTCGGCGCCCAGCTGGAACGGGCCCGGCCCTGGCACCACCACACCGCCCGGCAGGCGGCCGTGCTGGAGCAGGCAACCCGGCAGGCGACGGCACGGCCCGAGCGCAGGACGCGATGAAGCGCGGACAGCTGGCCTTCCTGACCGGCACCCACATCGTCAACGACCTCTACCAGGGCGCCGTCCCGGCGCTGCTGCCCTTCCTGATGTCCCAGCGGCACTACAGCTACACCGCCGTCTCCGGCATCGCCCTGGCCGCGAGCGGCCTGTCCAGCGTGGTCCAGCCGCTGTTCGGCCTGCTGGTCGACCGCCGCCACCGCGGCTGGCTCATCCCGGCCGGCTTCCTCACCGCCGCGGCCGGGATCACCGGCGCGGCCATGGCCGACAGCTACCCACTCACCTGGCTCTGCGCCGCCCTGGCCGGCATCGGCATCGCCGCCTACCACCCGCCCGCCACCAACCAGGCCCGGGCCGCCGGCGGACAGTCCCAGCGGGCGATGAGCCTGTTCTCCGTCGGCGGCACCCTCGGCGCCTCACTGGCACCGGCACTGGTCACCCTCGTGGTCGGCTCCTACGGCCTGAACGGCAGCTGGCTGCTGGCCGTCCCGGCGCTGGCGACGGCCCTGCTGTGGGCCGCGCAGGGCCGGTGGCAGCGGTACCGGGGCCACACGCCGGCGACTGCGGCGACCAACCGGGCCGCGGCGGCGAGCACCCACCGCGACGACTGGCGGGCATTCGGACGCCTGGTCGCGACCACCGTCGCCTGGTCGGTCCCCTACGTGACGGTCACCTCGATGCTCGCCCTCCACATCCAGCGCGACCTCCACGGCTCGACGGGACTCGGCGCCGCCGCACTGACCCTGCTCACCCTGGCCGGGGCGGCCGGCACCCTGCTCGGCGGCTGGCTGGGCGACCGGCACGGACGGATGACCCCGATCCGCACCGGCTACCTGCTGGCCGTTCCCGCACTGGCCGCCGTGGCCTTCGCCCCCTCCGTCGGCGTCGCCGTGACCGGGGCGGTGGCGTTCGGACTGGCCATGTTCCTGCCCTTCGCCCCACAGGTGACGCTCGCCCAGGACTACCTGCCCACCCGGCCCGGCACCGCCAGCGGGCTGACCCTCGGACTCGCCATGTCCGTCGGCGGACTCGCCGCGCCGGCGCTCGGCCGCCTGGCCGACGCGCACGGCCTGCGGACCGTCCTCGCCCTGGTCCTCGGCGTGCTGGTGCTCGTGCTCGGTTGCTCGCTGCGCCTGCGTGACCGGGTACTACCGGAACCGGCCCCGGAACGGCTGCCCGAGCCGGAACCGGGGACGGAACGGCCCGAGGGAGATCCGGCCGGGCCGGCAGGCGCGCCGGCGGCCGGGGGAGCAGTACCCGGAGGGCGGTAGGGTCGTCCCCATGACTGTTCGCCCGGTACGCCATCGCTCACTGGTGGAGGAGGCCACGGCCGAGCTGCGCCGGCTGATCGGCACGGGCGAGTGGCCGGTGGGCAGCAAGCTCCCCGGTGAGGTGGAGCTGAGCCGACTCCTCGGAGTCGGCCGGACCACCTCGCGCGAGGCGGTCCGGGTGCTGATCGTCGACGGCCAGCTGCGCGCCCGGCAGGGCTCGGGCACCTACGTGGCCGCCGCCTCCCCGGTCTCGGAGTTCGACCGGGAACTGCGACGCTCGGAAGTCTTCCACGTGTACGAGGTCCGGGCGGCGCTGGAGGTGGAGGCGGGCCGGCTGGCCGCGCAGCGGCGCACCGAGACGGACGTCGCCGCGCTACGGGCGGCGCTGGCGGCCCGTGACGCGGCCGTCAGTCCGGCCGAGCTCGTCGAGACGGACCTGGAACTGCACCGCCAGGTCGTACGGGCCGCGCGTAACCCGGTGCTCGTCCGCCTCTTCGACTCCTTCGTCGACGCACTGCGCGAAGCGGCCGACCACGTGGTGACCGACAACCACCTCCACGACGGCGTCGGACAGGAGAGCGACGCCCGTGCGCACCACGCCCTGGTCGAGGCGATCGCCGCTGGTGACCCGGACGGCGCCGCCGCGGCGACCCAGGCCAACCTGGACCGCACCCTCGACCGACTGCGCGCCGCGGGGGCCGGGCCGCGCTGAGCCGAGGGGCGTACCTGCGCCCCACCGCTTCAGGTCCGGCCCGTTGTCGGTTCCCGGCGTCCGTCTGACGGGCCGTGGCCGACTGCCGTGCCGTGCTGCCGGCCACCCGTGCGCCGGCCGGCTGTCGGCGTCGTACTCGGTGGTCGACGAAGATCGTGTGGTGGTCCTATCCTGTCGCGATGTCCGACAGCACCGCCCCGACCCTGCTCTTCGTCATCGGCCCGGCCGCGGTCGGCAAGATGACCGTGGGCGCTGCCATCGCCGCGCGCACGGGTTTCAAGCTCTTCCACAACCACATGACCATCGAGCCGTTGCTGCGGCTGTTCCCCTACGATTCGCCGCAGTTCCAGCGGCTCAACCACGCCTTCCGCGAGCAGATCTTCGCCGAGGCCGCCGCCAGTGACCTGCCGGGCCTGGTGTTCACGCTCGTCTGGGACTTCGACGACCCGGCCGACGCCGCACTCGTCGAACGCTACTCGGCCCCCTTCCGGGACCGCGGCTCGCGCGTGCTGTTCCTGGAGCTGACCGCCGACCAGAGCGTCCGGCTGGAACGAAACGCGGGGGAGTCCCGCCTCGCAGAAAAGGCATCCAAGCGCGACCTGGGATGGTCCAACGGCAACCTGATCGGCATGGACGCCAGACACCGGCTCAACTCGCTCGACGACTTCGCCCACATGCCCCACTTGCACCTTCTCGTCGACAACACACACCTGGACCCCGACGAGGTCGCCGTGCATGCCATCGAGCACTTCGGTCTCTGACCGGGGGGTGGGCCGTCGGGCTGCTGCCGAACGGTAGCCCCCCGCGGCCCCTCGCCCCCGTCAACGGCAGCTCCACCGTGGTGCCCGTCGGCCCGGCCGGCTCGTCCAGCGACGCAGCCGAACTGGGGGAGTATCCCCGGTTTGGTAGGGTCGGGCCATCACCGGGGAGTCCTCCCCGTTTTCCAGGGGGAAGCGCATGCCGGCTCCGACGCTCCAGGAACTGTCTCCCGCGGGCCTCGACGTCACCGTCAACCCGTACCCCGTCTACGCGGCACTGCGCGAGAAAGGGCCGGTCCACCGGGTGCTCGTCCCCGGATCCGGCGAGGCGTGGCTCGTCGTCGCCCGTGACGAAGCCCGCGCCGCTCTCACCGATCCCCGGCTGAGCAACGACATCCGGCACTCCTCCTCATGGACCGACGACGGCGGCCACGCCCTCGGGGTCAACATGCTCCAGAGCGACCCACCCCAGCACACCCGGCTGCGCGAGCTGGTCGCCGGGAAGTTCACGGCCGGCCGGATCCGGGCGCTGCGCCCCCGCATACAGGAGATCGCCGACAGCCTGCTCGACGCGCTGCCCGACGCAGGCCCCGTCGACCTCGTCGCCTCCTACGCGCTGCCGCTGCCGATGACCGTCATCTGCGAACTGCTCGGCGTACCGGTGGCGGACCGCGCGAGCTTCCACGCCTGGTCCACCGAACTGGTCGCGCCCAGCTCCCCGCAGGCCGCCGGCGCCGCGGTCGGCGCCATGACCGGCCACCTCACAGCCCTCATCGAGGAACGCCGGACCACCCCGCGCCGGGACCTGCTCAGCGCGCTCGTCACCCCGACCGCCGGCGGGCTCTCGGCCGAGGAACTGCTCGGGATGGCCTTCCTCCTCCTCGTCGCGGGCCACGAGACCACCGTGAACCTCATCTCGGGTACGGTCCTCTCCCTGCTCGCCCACCCCGGGCAACTCACCGCCCTGCGCGCCGATCCCGGCCTCGTCGACAGCGCGATCGAGGAGACCCTCCGTCACGACGGCCCGGTGGAGTCCGCGGCCTTCCGCTTCGCCACCGAACCGGTACGGATCGGTGACACCACCGTCCCGGCAGGCGACAGCGTCCTCGTCTCCCTGGCCGCAGCCTCCCGCGATCCGCGCCACTTCCCCGACCCGGACCGGTTCGACATCCACCGCAAGCCGGCCGGCCACCTCGCCTTCGGCCACGGCATCCACCACTGCCTCGGCGCCCCCCTCGCCCGGGTCGAAGCCGCCATCGCCCTGCGCGCCCTGATCGGGCGTCGCCCCCACCTCGCCCTCGACACCGACCCGGCAGACCTCATGTGGCGGCCGAGCACCATGCTGAGGGGGCTGACGAGTCTGCCGGTGCGGTTCCAGGTGTGACGGACGCGGCCCGACGGCCAAGGACGCCTGGGGTGATCACCGGTGAACGGAAGGCAGTCGGTGGGGCGTTCTGTTGTCCGAGTAGCCCTGACACGGTGCGTGTCCGCCTGCATTCTTGAGAGGTGGCGTTGAGCGTCCGGACCCTCCGTGGCTCGGTGGTCGCGCCGCGGTACGCCGAGAGCAGGCCGGTTTGGCAGCAGGCAGTGAAGGGGGGTCCAGGATGGCCATGGGACGGGCAGGGGCAGTCCTGTTGACGTTGGGCGGGGTTCTGGTCGCGGCCGGCGGGGTGAGCGCAGCGGTCCTCGCCCGGGACTCGGGAGGGGTGGTGACGAAGGAGAACCTCCCGCTCTCCCCGGAGATGCAGACGTATGTCGAGACTCCGGCGGCGTTCGAGGACTACCTGCGTTCGCATCCGCCGAAGCCGCTGATGGGTGAGATCCGTAGGGGAGGCAAGTAGCGCACAGGGGCGGGGCTGCGCAGGTCGAACGCGCAGCCCCACCCCGATGCCTGTGGCCGTCAGTGAGAACTGAGCCGGTCGATCACACGGGCCCGGGCGCTGCGGCTACGGCTTCCAGACCATGGCCGTGTGCCGGGGCCCTCCGGCTTGGTCCCGGCCGATCGCGACGCCTGCGACGAGGCCGTTGTTGCCGATGAACAGCGCGGCGGTGTTCGCGACGTTCTGCGGCCGCGGCAGCCGGGCGCTGGTCCCGTCCGGGTTCCAGCGGGCCGCGTACCGGTACTCGTCGGCGTCCGGCTGCCCCCAGAAGTAGCCGACGGCGGTGCCGCCGTCGTTGATCGCGGTGGCGATGCTGTTGGGCGCGGGCGGCCCGCCCACCGGGGAGAGGGCTTCTCCCGAGCCGTTCGGACGCCACCTGACGGCGACTCCCTGCGGCGCCAGGTACAGACTCCACCGGCCGACCGCCGTACCCGTGCTGTTCACGGCCGTCGGCTCCTTGCCCGCGAAGTCCGAGACGGAGCCGTCGGTGTTCCAGGTGAGGGAGGTGTACACCGTGCCGGTGTGAGCGTCGCGGGCGGTTCCGAACACGGCGCCGGTGTCGCTGATCAGATCGGCTTGGGTCGAC
Organism: Streptomyces sp. LS1784; assembly: GCF_020103755.1. GTDB lineage: Bacteria > Actinomycetota > Actinomycetes > Streptomycetales > Streptomycetaceae > Kitasatospora. The sequence continues at coordinate 370 of NZ_JAHSQD010000474.1, read as the reverse complement.
GGGTAGGGCGCCGTGCCGGTGAGGGCGACGGCGCTGCCGTACGGGCCCCAGGCCACGGCGCGGGACTCGATGGTGCCGTCGGTGCCGGGGCGGTAGGAGTAGCCGACGGCCGTGCCGGAGCCGTTGACCCCGAGGGCCCTGCTGCCGGTGTCGCCGGGCAGCGGCGGCAGGGCGGTGGCCGTGCCGTCCGGGGCCCAGGACACCGCGTGGTCCGGGCCCTGGGCGCTGCCCGTGTATCCGACGACGGTGCCGGTGCGGCTGACGGCGGTGGGGATGGCGTTCCGGTCTCCGGGCAGCGGGGCGAGGGCGGTGGCGGTGCCGTCGGGCGCCCAGCGCACCGCGTGCACCGGGGCGCCGCTGCCCGGCGCCC
>NZ_JAHSQD010000473.1 GCF_020103755.1 Streptomyces sp. LS1784 | reverse complement strand
ACCGTGGTCGCCGCCTCCGGGGTGTCCGCCGCCTCCCGCCGCCGCGCCGAGGCGCTGCTGCCGGGCGTGCGGATCGTCACCCCGCCGCAGGTACTGGCCGCCGCCGACCTGGTGCTGCTGACCGTCCCGGACGACGCGCTGGCCGACCTGGTGGCCGGACTGGCCGCCACCGGCGCCGTCCGCCCGGGCCAGCTGGTCGTGCACACCTCCGGCGCGCACGGCGTCGCCATCCTGGAGCCCGCCACCCGGGCCGGGGCGCTGCCGCTGGCCCTGCACCCGGCGATGACCTTCGCCGGCACCTCGGTGGACCTGGCCCGGCTGGCCGGCTGCCCGTTCGGCGTGACCGCTCCCGAGGAGCTGCGGCCGGTCGCCGAGGCGCTGGTGGTGGAGATGGGCGGCGAACCCGAGTGGGTGCCCGAGGAGGTCCGCCCGCTCTACCACACCGCCCTCGCGCACGGCGCGAACCACCTGGTCACCCTGGTCGCGCAGGCGATGGACCTGCTGCGCACGGCCGGCGTCGCCGAGCCCGGCCGGATGCTCGGCCCGCTGCTGGGAGCCGCCCTGGACAACAGCCTGCGCTCCGGCGACGCGGCCCTCACCGGCCCGGTCGCCCGGGGCGACGCGGGCACCGTACGGCGCCATCTGGCACAGCTCAGTACGGTGTCCCCGGACATCCCGGCGGCGTATCGTGCAATGGCCCGTGCCACCGCCCAGCGGGCGGTGGCGAACGGGACTCTCTCGACCGACGCTGCGGCCGCTGTGCTGGACGCTCTCAACGAGGAGACGCGCTGAGTGACTCCTCCCCGGCCTGGACCGGGGCTTCTCACTCGGCCGCCGAAGCGGCCTCATGACCGACAAGCCCTGCCCGGTGCGCTACCGCACGGGACGGAGCGCAACAAGGCGGCGACACGTCGCGCAGCCGAATGATCGAAGGAGCGCAGGAATGGCGGGCAAGGCCCAGCGAAGCAAGCCCCAGCGGACGCCGAAGGTCCACCGGGCCGTCGTCACGCACACCGTGGACGACTTCGAGGCCGCGTTCTGGCCGGACGAGCGGCCGGTGGACAACGCCGTCGTGATGACCATGGGCGCGCTGCACGAGGGCCACGCCGCGCTGATCCGGGCCGCCCGCAAGCAGGTCGGCCGGGAGGGCCGGGTCGCGGTGACGGTCTTCGTCAACCCGCTCCAGTTCGGCCCGAACGAGGACCTGGAGCGCTACCCGCGCACCCTCGACGCCGATCTGCGGCTGGCCGAGGAGAACGGCGCCGACGTGGTCTTCGCGCCGTCCGTCGAGGAGGTCTACCCGAACGGCGAGCCGCAGGTGCGGATGGCGGCCGGCCCGATGGGCGAGCGCTACGAGGGCGCCACCCGGCCCGGCCACTTCGACGGCGTGCTGACCGTGGTCGCCAAGCTGCTGCACATCACCGACCCGGACTTCGCCTTCTTCGGCGAGAAGGACGCCCAGCAGCTGGCGATCATCCAGCGGATGGTCGCCGACCTGGACTTCGACGTCGAGATCGTCGGCGTGCCGACGGTCCGCGAGGAGGACGGCCTGGCGCTGTCCTCGCGCAACCGCTACCTGTCGGCGCAGGAGCGCGCCCACGCGCTCGCCCTGTCCAAGGCCCTGTTCGCCGGCCGGGACGCCGCCGCGCAGGGCCCGAAGGCCGTCCGCGAGGCCGCCTCGGCCGTTCTGGACGGCGCCGAGGGCGTCACCCTGGACTACCTCGCCCTGATCGACCCGCACGACTTCTCGGAGGCGGCGGACGACTTCCAGGGCGAGGCGGTGCTGGCCGTCGCCGCGGAGGTGGGCCCGACCCGCCTGATCGACAACGTCCGCATCATCGTCCGGTAGTTCCGCACCGTCGTCCGGTAGCGAGTACCGGCAGCAGGACCCCCTTTCCGGCATGCACTCACAGGAGGCGTGACCACATGCTCCGCACCATGCTCAAGTCCAAGATCCACCGGGCCACCGTGACCCAGGCCGACCTGCACTACGTCGGCTCCGTCACGGTGGACGAGGACCTGCTCGACGCCGCCGACCTGCTCCCCGGCGAGCTGGTCCACATCGTCGACATCAACAACGGCGCCCGGCTGGAGACCTACACCATCGCCGGCCCGCGCGGCTCCGGCGTGATCGGCATCAACGGCGCCGCCGCCCGTCTGGTCCACCCCGGCGACCTGGTCATACTCATCGCCTACGGGCAGATGGACACGGCCGAGGCCAAGGGCTACGAGCCGAAGATCGTCTTCGTGGACGAGCGGAACCGGATCACCGGCCTGGGCGGGGACCCGGCACAGGCCCAGGAGGGCACCGGGCTGCTCCGGGGGGACAGGGCGTACGGTGACGGCAACGGCGCGGCCGACGCCGCCTCGCGCTGAAGGAGCCACCCACCCATGTCCACGCACCGCCTCACCGCCCCGGCCCCCGGCTGGACCGCCGCCACCGACGTGGTCGTGGTCGGCTCCGGGGTCGCCGGCCTCACCGTCGCGCTCAACGTCCGCAAGGCCGGCCTGCGGGTCATGGTGGTCACCAAGGCGATGCTGGACGACGGCTCCACCCGCTGGGCCCAGGGCGGCGTCGCGGCCGCCCTGGGCGAGGGGGACACCCCCGAGCAGCACCTGGACGACACCCTGGTGGCCGGCGCCGGGCTCTGCGACGAGGAGGCCGTGCGCACCCTGGTCACCGAGGGCCCGGACGCCGTCCGCCGGCTGATCGCCACCGGCGCCCTGTTCGACCGGGGCGAGGACGGCGAGATCCTGCTGACCCGCGAGGGCGGCCACCACCGCGACCGGATCGTCCACGCGGGCGGAGACGCCACCGGCGCCGAGATATCGCGCGCCCTGGTCGCCGCCGTCCACACCGACCCCGGCATCGAGCTGATCGAGCACGCGCTCGTCCTCGACCTGCTCACCGACGCCGCGGGCCACGCCGCCGGGCTCACCCTGCACGTGATGGGCGAGGGCCAGCGCGACGGCGTGGGCGCCGTCCGGGCCCGCGCGGTGGTGCTCGCCACCGGCGGCATGGGCCAAGTCTTCTCCGCCACCACCAACCCGGCGGTCTCCACCGGCGACGGCGTGGCGCTCGCGCTGCGGGCCGGCGCCGCCGTCACCGACCTGGAGTTCGTCCAGTTCCACCCGACCGTGCTCTGGCTCGGCCCGGAGGCCGAGGGCCAGCAGCCGCTGGTCTCCGAGGCCGTGCGCGGCGAGGGCGCCCACCTGGTGGACGCGGATGGTGTCCGGTTCATGGTCGGGCAGCACGAGCTGGCCGAACTGGCCCCGCGCGACATCGTCGCCAAGGCGATCACCCGGCGCATGCAGGAGCAGGGCGCCGACCACATGTTCCTGGACGGGCGGCACTTCGGCGCCGAGATGTGGGAGCAGCGCTTCCCGACCATCCTCGCCTCCTGCCGCGCGCACGGCATCGACCCGGTCACCGAGCCGATCCCGGTCGCCCCGGCCGCGCACTACGCCTCCGGTGGCGTGCGCACCGACGGGCACGGCCGCACCAGCGTCCCCGGCCTGTACGCCTGCGGCGAGGTCGCCTGCACCGGGGTGCACGGCGCCAACCGGCTGGCCTCCAACTCGCTGCTGGAGGGCCTGGTCTTCGCCGAGCGGATCGCCGCCGACCTGAGTGGCCGGCACCGGGCCGGCGAGCTGCCCGAGCGCACCGTGGACGTCGAGGCCACCCGGTCCGCGCACCCGGTCCCGCTGCCACCCTCCGAGGCGCGCGCCGAGATCCAGCGGCTGATGTCGCGCGGCGCGGGCGTGCTGCGCTCGGCCTCCTCGATGGCCGGCACCGCGGCCGGGCTCGGCCTGATCGCCGAACAGGGCTACGCGCACGTCGCCGAGGAGAAGCCGGCCGACCCCCGGGTGGAGACCTGGGAGGCCGCCAACCTGCTGCTGGTCGCCACCGCGCTGGTCGCGGCCGCCGCGCAGCGCGCGGAGACCCGCGGCTGCCACTGGCGCGAGGACTTCCCCGAGCGCGACGACGCCCACTGGCGACGCCATCTGATCACCACCCTCGCCGCCACCGGCGGCCCGGTCAGCACCCCTGAGGAGCAGTAGAACCATGACCCACTCCCACGAGGAACTCCCGATGGCCGGCGGCTGCGGCGACGGCTGCGCCTGCGGGGACGGCGAGGGCTACGAGACCGGCCTGGACCCGCAGCTGGCCGAGCTGCTGGAGCAGGCCGGGCTGGACCCGGTCGAGGTCGAGGACATCGCCACCCTGGCGCTGGCCGAGGACCTGGCCGGCGGCGAGGACGTCACCTCGGTGGCGACCGTGCCCGCCGAGGCCGTCGCGACCGCCGACTTCACCGCCCGCCAGGCCGGCGTGGTGGCCGGCCTGCGGGTCGCCGAGGCGGTCGTCTCGCTGGTCTGCGAGGAGGAGTTCGAGGTCGAGCGGCACGTCGAGGACGGCGACCGGGTGGAGGCCGGCCAGGTGCTGCTCTCGGTCCGCTCCCGCACCCGCGACCTGCTGACCGCGGAGCGCAGCGCGCTCAACCTGCTCTGCCACCTGTCCGGCATCGCCACCGCGACCCGCGCCTGGGCGGACGCCCTGGAGGGCACCGGCGCGGTGGTCCGTGACACCCGCAAGACCACCCCGGGCCTGCGCGCCCTGGAGAAGTTCGCGGTGCGCTGCGGCGGCGGCGCCAACCACCGGATGGCGCTCTCCGACGCCGCGCTGGTGAAGGACAACCACGTGGTCGCGGCCGGCGGCGTGGTCGAGGCCTTCCGGGCCGTCCGGGCCGCGTACCCGGAGCTGCCGGTCGAGATCGAGGTGGACACCCTGGAGCAGATCCCGCCGGTGCTGGAGGCCGGGGCGGACCTGATCCTGCTGGACAACTTCACCGTCGGGCAGCTGAAGGAGGCCGTCGCGCTGGTGGCGGGCCGGGCGAAGCTGGAGGCCTCCGGCGGACTGACCCTGGCCAGCGCGCGCGAGGTCGCCCAGACTGGTGTCGACTACCTGGCCGTGGGCGCGCTCACCCACTCCTCGCCGATCCTGGACATCGGCCTGGACCTGCGCGCCTGACCGTCAGGGCGAGAACAGACCTGTCCCGACTCGCAGAAAGCGTCCCCGTGCTCCTCACCATCGACGTCGGCAACACCCAGACCACGCTCGGCCTGTTCGACGGCGAGGACGTGGTGGAACACTGGCGGATCTCCACCGATCCGCGCCGCACGGCCGATGAACTGGCGGTGCTGCTGCAAGGGCTGATGGGCAACCACACCGCGGTCCGGGAGGCCGCGGTGGAGGGCCTGGCGATCTGTTCGTCCGTCCCCGCCGTGCTCCACGAGCTCCGCGAGGTGACCCGCCGCTACTACGGCGACGTCCCCGCGGTGATCGTGGAGCCCGGCGTGAAGACCGGGGTGCACGTCCTGATGGACAACCCCAAGGAGGTCGGCGCCGACCGGATCGTCAACGCGCTGGCCGCCAACCACCTGTACGGCGGCCCGTGCATCGTGGTCGACTTCGGCACCGCGACCACCTTCGACGCCGTCAACGCCCGCGGCGACTACGTCGGCGGCGCGATCGCCCCCGGCATCGAGATCTCGGTCGAGGCGCTCGGCGTCCGCGGCGCCCAGCTGCGCAAGATCGAGCTGGCCCGCCCGCGCAACGTGATCGGCAAGAACACCGTCGAGGGCATGCAGTCCGGCATCCTCTACGGCTTCGCCGGCCAGGTCGACGGCCTGGTCGAGCGGATGGCCCGGGAGCTGGCCAAGGACCCGGACGACGTCCAGGTGATCGCCACCGGCGGCCTCGCGCCCCTGGTCCTCGGCGAGGCCACCACCATCGACGTGCACGAGCCCTGGCTGACCCTGATCGGCCTGCGCCTGGTGTACGAGCGCAACCGGCCCGCCGCCGGCTGAGCCGCGCTCAGGGAGCGGGCGTTGGGGCCGTCCGCGGGTACCATTCCCCCCCGACGGGAAGCCCCCGCCGATCCCGATGGTCGTGCCCGGCGGGACGGTCACCATCACCAGGCTCCCAGGCAGTGCCTCCAGGACCTTCCGCCAGCGCGGGTCCTTCACCACCGCGGCGAGTTGCTCCGGCGTCAGCGGCGGGTCGGTCCGGGTGATCGGCGCGCCCTGCTCCAGCGGCTCGCGGTTCCACTCCTGGAGCAGCATCTGGTAGCCGGGCCCGGTCAGCAGGGCGGACCACACCTTCGAGCCGGTCGGTTCCCCGTCCCGGGTGGCGGCCTGGTAGAGGCGCAGGTGGCCTCCGTCCGGGAGGGCCGTCTCGGTGCAGGCGTCACCACCGATCGGCGAGGGCGGGCAGGTCCTGTCGGCACCGTAGGACCGCGTGATCCAGAACAGGTACTGGGCCGGGCCGTTCCCGTCGTCCAGGACCAGCCGCAGCTGCGGGGTGTCGCTCTCGGTGCCCCTGGCCTCGCCCACCTGCACCGCCCCCTGCGGCAGCAGCTCGGTGAGCATCCCCAGGAACTCCGGCCCGGTGATCGGGGCGGCGGCGCTCGGCGACCCGCCCGGCGACGCGCCGACCGCCACCGTGCCGGGCCCGGGCAGCAGGCCGCCGAACGCGGCCGTG
>NZ_JAHSQD010000472.1 GCF_020103755.1 Streptomyces sp. LS1784 | reverse complement strand
CCAGCGCCTGCCCGGTGCCGACCAGGGCGAGCCCGGCGCCGCGCTGCTCGGCCGGTACGGCGTCGGCGGCCGCGGCGGCGAGCACGCCGTCGGTGGCCGCGTAGAAGGTGCCGTGCAGCACCAGCACGCAGAGCACCGCCGGCAGCCCGCGCAGCGGCGAGAGCAGCAGCCCGTACCCGAGCAGCAGCACCCCGTGCCCGGCGAGGAAGAGCCGGTGGCGGCCGATCCGGTCGGCGAGCGCGCCGAGCGGGACGGCGAGCAGCAGGAAGGCGGCGGCGGTGCCCAGCGGCAGCAGTGGGAACAGGCCGACGGGCAGGTCCAGCCGGCGCTGGACGAGCAGGTAGAGGAAGGAGTCGCTGACGGTGGTGAGGCCGAGCAGGACGGAGCAGAACGTCAACCGGCGCAGCCCCGGCAGCCGCAGCAGGGTGAGGCTGTCGCGCAGCGAGGGCGCGGAAGTCGACAAGTCGTCACGCTGCTGCCGGTTCGGCACGAACAGCAGCAGGATCAGCACGCCGAGCGTCGCGACGCACGAGCTGACCGTGAACACCGCGTCGTAGCCGTGCCGTTCGCCGCCGTCGGCGAGCAGCGGGCCGCCGGCCAGCCGCAGCACCAGGAAGGCGGTGAGCGGGCCGAGCAGGGCGCCGGCCGTGTCCATCGCCCGGTGCACGCCGAACGCCCGGCCACGGTGGGCGGGTTCGGTGGCGAGCGAGATCATCGCGTCCCGGGGCGCGGTGCGCAGGCCCTTGCCGGTGCGGTCGACGGCGATCACGGCGCCGATCAGCGGCACGGTGTGGACGAACAGCAGCAGCGGGCGGCACAGCGCGGACAGCCCGTACCCGACGGCCGCGACGGCCTTGTGGCGGGCGGCTCCGTCGCGGCCGCGGCGGTCGGAGAGGTGGCCGCCGACCAGCCGGACCAGCGCGCTGAAGCCGTTCTGGATGCCGTCGAGCAGGCCGAAGCCGAGCGGGGAGAGGCCGAGGCCGGTGAGCAGGTAGAGGGGGAGGACGGCGGCGACCATCTCGGAGGAGATGTCGGTGACCAGGCTGACGGTGCCGAGGGCGACGACCGCCCCGGGCACGGCGCCCCGCCGCACCGGGCCGGCGGCCGGCGCAGCGGCAGCCGGCCCGGTGGGGGCCTTCGAACTGCGGGAGTCCGCGACGTACACGGGCGTCAGTTCCGGATTCCGGCGTTGTCGGCGGCGCCGGCGGAGTTGCCCGCGTGGGCGTTGACTCCGGCCAGGCCCTCCAGGGTGTGCAGCACGAGGGACGCGGAGGCGGACGCGGGGGTGCCGGGGGTGCCGGGGGTGCCGGGGGTGAGGGTCCCGGGGGCGCGCAGTCGTGCGAAGACCATGGGGTCCTCCGGATGTCGGGGCTTCCTGGGCGGGAGCGCCGAAAACAGTAGGAGCGCCGTGGTGTCGTGTACCGCACAACACAGGTGAAGAACAGGCGAACAGCTGCCGCGCACGGACGCACCGGCGGCGACGGGAACAGCGGCGGGAACGGCGTCGGATGTCACACCCGCCGCGATTGACCCGTTCCGGCCGGGCGTGGTGGGATCGCCGGAGCTCGGGACGAAAGGGTGCGGTACGTGAGCGGACTGGTCACCATCGTCCCGCGCACCCTGGTGGTCGGCATCGGAGCGAGCGGCGGCGCCGAACGGACCGAGGTGCTGCGGTTGCTGACGGACACCCTCCAGGGGGCCGGACTGGCCCGCTCCGCGGTCGCCCGGCTGGCCACCGTGGCGGGCAAGGCGGACCACCCGGCGGTGCGCTGGGCGGCGGACCGCCTCACCGGGGTGCCGGTGGACGAGCACCCGGCCGAGGTACTGGCGGACGTGCCGGTCCCGAACCCCTCCACCACGGTCAATACGGCCGTCGGCACCGCGAGCGTGGCCGAGGCGGCGGCGCTGGCGAGCGCTCCGGGCGGCCGGCTCGTGGTCACCAAGCGCAAGTCGGCGCAGGCCACGGTCGCGATCGCCCGGGCGGCGGTGCGCGGACGGCTCGTGCTGCTCGACCTCGACGCGTGCCCACCGGCACCGCGGGTACGGGCGGAACTGCGGCGCGCCTCGGCGGTCGTGGGCGCGCCCGCGGCCATCGACGCCGTGGCCGGCGCACTCCGGCCGGGAACCCGGCGGATCGCGGTGACGGACGGCGGGCCCCAACCACCGCTGGACGCCTTCGGCGGAGCGTTCGACCGCATCGGGGCGGCCGTCACCCTCGCCTCCCACGGCCACACCGTCGCACTGGTCACCTTCGGCGACGACCCGGTGGCCACCGTGCCACCCGGCCCGTACGAGCTTCGTCGCGTCCACCACCACCGGCCCTGACCACCCGAACCGCCCCGCAAGGAGACCCCGCGTGACCGCCCCCGAACCCGACCTGCGCCACCACGGCGACGCCGAGGTGCGCGCCGACGGGCTCGGCCTGGTCGACCTCGCCGTCAACGTCCGCACCGGCACTCCCCCGGCCTGGCTGCGCGAACACCTCGCGGCCACCCTCGGCGACCTCGCCGCCTACCCCGACCAGAGCGCCGCGCGCGCCGCGGTGGCCGCCCGGCACGCCCGCCCGCTCGGGGAGGTGCTGCTCACCTCGGGCGCGGCCGAGGCCTTCGTACTGCTGGCGCGCGTACTGACACCACGTCACATCGTCGTGGTGCACCCGCAGTTCACCGAGCCGGAGGCGGCCCTGCGGGACGCCGGACACCGGGTGCACCGGGTGCTGCTCTCGCCCGAGGACGGGTTCCGGCTGGGTACCGTCCCCGAGGAGGCGGACCTGGTCGTCCTCGGCAACCCGACCAACCCGACCTCCGTGCTGCACCCCGCCGAGGCCGTCGCCGCACTGGCCCGGCCGGGGCGCACCCTGGTGGTGGACGAGGCGTTCATGGACACCGTCCCGGGCGAGCGGGAGTCCCTCGCCGCCGTCCGGGACCTGCCCGGCCGGGTCGTCGTCCTGCGCAGCCTCACCAAGACCTGGGGCCTGGCCGGACTGCGGATCGGCTATGTGCTCGGGCCCGCACCGCTGATCGCCGACCTCGGTGCCGCCCAGCCGCTCTGGCCGGTCTCCACCCCGGCACTGGCCGCCGCCGAGGCGTGCAGCGGCCCGGCGGCACTCGCCGAGGCGGAACAGGCTGCGGCCGAACTGGCGCTCCGGCGCGCGCACTTGGTGAAGGGCCTGGCCACCTTCCCGTCGGTGCGGCAGTACGGCGAACCGGCCGCCTCCTTCGTCCTGGTACGGCTGCCGGACGCGGCGGCCGTCCGGCAGCGGCTGCGCGAGCACGGCTTCGCCGTCCGGCGCGGGGACACCTTCCCGGGCCTGGGCGAGGAGTGGCTGCGGATCGCCGTCCGGGACGAGGCGACCACCGACCGCTTCCTCAACGCCCTTGAGGCCGTGCTCGGTTCGGTGTGAGAGCAGGCTCGGCCGGGCGCACGGCCGGCGCTCAGTCCACCGTGAGCCGGTCCCCGGTCCGGATCGCGCCGGGCACCACCACCTGGGCGTACACCCCCGCGCAGGGCAGCGCCGGCATGCCCTCCAGCGGCACCACCCGGTTCTGCCCGGCCGGGATGCGCAGCGCCTCGGGGCGGCGGGGCAGCGCCCCGTGCCGCAGGGTGGGGACGGCGCAGCGCGGGGTGGGCGCGAGGACCCGCAGGCGCAGCGTCGGCCCGATCGCCAACTCCCGTCCCACCCAGGCGTTCTCGGCGTACCCCTCGCCTTCGGTGCGGACCACCAGGTTGGGCCGGTAGCGCTCGGCCGCGCTGCCGGTGGCGCGCAGCGTCGCGGTGGTGATCAGATGCAGCGGCGCGAAGTCGAAGAAGCCGCCGTCCGGTGCGGCGCGGCCCAACTCGTTGACGGTGAAGTCCGTTTCGGCCGCGATACCGCGGGCCAGCACCTCCTCCGGCACGGCCCGCTCGACGGTCGCGCCGGGCGGGCGCTCGGCGATCAGCACGACCTCGCGGCCGAGCGCCGCGGACAGCTCCTGCTCGTCCGTGCCACGTCCGTCCGGACCGGTGATCACCACGCCGCCGTCCGCCGTGGTCCTGGCCGTGTACCCCAGCAGGCCGGACCACAGCCGGGGCCGCTTGGCGCTGGCCACCCGGCCGGTGGCCAGGTCGAGCAGCGCCCGTTCCCGGTCGCCGGCCAGACCCCGGCCGGTCACCTCGGCCCGGTCCAGCTCCTCGCCGAGCAGCCCCTTCACCGGGTAGCGCCGCAGTCTTTCGACCGTGCCGGCCACCCGTCCTCCACCCGCTCCTGCCTCGGCCACGTCGGCCACCTGTCCTCCACCCGCTCCCGCCCCGGCCACGTCGGCCACCTGTCCTCCGCTCGTTCCCGCTGCGGCCACGCCCGTCACTCGTCCTCCGCCCATTCCCGCAGGGCCGCGAAGTGCAGCTCCCGCAGTCCGATCCGGGGGTCGACCCAGAGCGCCAGGCCCGGGCCCGGGTGGTTCGCCTCGATCCACGCGATGTCCTGCGGGCCGAGTTCGTCGTCCACCCAGACGAACGGGCGCCCGTCGGCCCAGGCGACCACGTCCCTGGTCTTCCAGTGCAGCCCGTCCGGGTCCTCCCCGAACAGGTCGGACCAGCGGATGTACGGCAGTTCGGGCAGGCCGATGTGCGGGCCTATGTGGGTGTTCGCCTCGCCCATCCACCCGGTGGCCCACACCAGTTCGTACGGCAGCGCCAGCAACTCCTCGCCGTGCGACGGGTTGAGCCAGACCCGCAGCGGCTTGACCCGGACGGCGGGCGGCTTGGCGTGCTTGGCCCGCGTGGCCTGCCGCGCCTGGACCGCCGCCAGGTGCTCCTGCTTCGCCACCCACCAGGCGGGGCGCAGACGGTGGGTGTCGTAGCCCTCGGGCCTCCGCTTCGGCGCGGCGTAGGGGTTGAGCGGTCCGTCCACGTCGAGGAGGAGCAGGGGCTGCTGGGTCATGCCATGAATTCTCGGTCCGGCGGGGGCGCTTGACCAGCGATTTGCAGGTCACGATCGGGCCCCCGCGACAGCCCGGTGCCGGCCGGATCCAGTGGATCTTCTCCCGGACCTGGGCCGGCGGTTCACCCCGGGTCGGGTGGACGTCCGCGTACCGGGCGTCCGTGTCCGGGAAGTCCCGCAGGCGCGCTGCTCGGCAGACTCCCCGCCGTTCACCACGTCGGGCAACAGCCGGTCAGGGCAGGGGCCGAGGCAGGGGCCCGGGAGTGACGGAACGCCCGCAGGCCCCCTCCCGGTGCGAGGGGGCCTGCGGGCGTCGTGCGTGTGCCGGATGCGGCGGTGGATCAGACCTGGCCGGCCTTCTCCAGGGCCTCGCAGCAGGTGTTGATCAGGAGCCGGGTGACGACGTAGGGGTCGACGTTGGCGTTCGGGCGGCGGTCCTCGATGTAGCCCTTCTTGTCCACCTCGACCTGCCACGGGATGCGCACGGAGGCACCGCGGTCGGAGACGCCGTAGCTGTAGACGTTCCACGGGGCGGTCTCGTGCTTGCCGGTGAGGCGGGACTGGATGTCGTCACCGTACTGGTTGACGTGCTCCAGCACCTTCTCCTGGGAGGCGCCGAGCGACTCGCAGGCGGTGATGATGGCGTCGTAGCCCTCGCGCATCGCCTTGGTGGAGAAGTTGGTGTGGGCACCCGCGCCGTTCCAGTCGCCGCGGGCCGGCTTGGCGTCGAGGGTGGCGTCGATGCCGAACTCCTCGGCGGTGCGGTAGAGCAGGTAGCGGGCGATCCACATGTCGTCCGAGACGGTCAGCGCGTCGACCGGGCCGATCTGGAACTCCCACTGGCCGGGCATGACCTCGGCGTTGATGCCGCAGATGGCCAGGCCGGCGCCGATGCAGCGGTCCAGGTGCAGCTCGACGATCTCGCGGCCGAAGACCTCCTCGGCGCCGACGCCGCAGTAGTAGCCGCCCTGCGGGGCCGGGTAGCCGCCCTCCGGGAAGCCGAGCGGGCGGGAGCCCTTGAAGAAGGTGTACTCCTGCTCGATGCCGAAGATGGACTCCTGCGCGGCGTACTTCTCCGCGACCTCGCGCAGCAGGGCGCGGGTGTTGGAGACGTGCGGGGTGCCGTCCGTCTCCAGGACCTCGCAGAGGACCAGGATGTGGTCACCACCGCGGATCGGGTCCGGCACGACCCGCACCGGGTCCAGCACGCGGTCCGAGGCGTGGCCCTCGGCCTGGCTGGTCGAGGAACCGTCGAAGCCCCAGGTGGGGATCTTGTCAGCGTTGGGCAGGACGCGAGTCTTGGAACGGAGCTTCGCGGTCGGCTTGGTGCCGTCGATCCAGATGTACTCGGCCTTGATTGCCACGGCTTGTCCCTCGCATTGCTGGGTGGTGGGTGCCCGCGTAGCGTTGCAAGCCGCCGTTTCCCGGTTGTTCCTCTCGTGTAACGCGCATGTGAACCAACCGTCCGCATTGGCACGGTCACGGTGCGGGAGTGCCGGGGGCGACACTCCCGCCGTTCCGGGTGCCGTCAGTGACGGCACCGGTGTGGTCAGTGACGACGGGCGTGCGCGGCGCGACGGCGGCGGGTGGCCCACAGGGCGGCCGCCCCGCCCGCGACCAGGGCGGCGGCCCCCGCGGCGAGCG
>NZ_JAHSQD010000471.1 GCF_020103755.1 Streptomyces sp. LS1784 | reverse complement strand
CGAACCCGGCGTCGCCTCCGTCTCCGCCCCCGTCCGCGGCCCCTCCAACCGCGTCGTCGCCGCCGTCTCCGTCTCCGGCCCCATCGAACGCCTCACCCGCCACCCCGGCCGCCTCCACGCCCAGGCCGTCATCGAAGCCGCCAACCGACTCACCGAAGCCCTCCGCCGCAGCTGACGGAACACGGCCGAACGCCGGAAGGGCCCCGCCGGCAACCCGGCGAGGCCCTTCGATGCATTTCCGAGGGAAAACAAAAAGACCCCGGAACCGGGGTCTTTCCAATTTCTGGCTGGGGTACCAGGACTCGAACCTAGACTAAATGAACCAGAATCACTCGTGCTGCCAATTACACCATACCCCAACACAAAGCAAGGGCCGATGGGCGAGCCCATCGGCTTCCTGCTCTGAAGTACCCCCGACCGGATTCGAACCGGCGCTACTGCCGTGAGAGGGCAGCGTGCTAGGCCGCTACACAACGGGGGCTTCCTGGCGATCCCTTGCGGGATCAGTACCCCCGACCGGATTCGAACCGGCGCTACTGCCGTGAGAGGGCAGCGTGCTAGGCCGCTACACAACGGGGGCTTTCCAGGTGATCCCTTGCGGGATCAGTACCCCCGACCGGATTCGAACCGGCGCTACTGCCGTGAGAGGGCAGCGTGCTAGGCCGCTACACAACGGGGGCTTGATCTTCTTTTGTGTGCCGTACTCGCGTACTGCGCTGGGGTACCAGGACTCGAACCTAGACTAACTGAACCAGAATCAGTCGTGCTGCCAATTACACCATACCCCACCAGAGTTGAACCCTTGCGGGCCCTTCTCAGGCGTTGCGCCTCTCGGTCGGTCCCTTCCGAGGGGCTTTCGCTCCCTCGTCCGTTCCCTCCCGGGCGGCGCAGAAAGAACATTACCCGACGTCGGCCCTGGCTCCAAAATCGATAACCCCAGGCAGCCGCCGGGGGGCCCGCGGATGACCTCCGGGTACGCCGCGGGCCCGGCACGAAGCCGGGCCCGCGGCCTGCTCAGCGGCCCGCTCAGGCGGCCGGCAGGGCCTCCAGGGCGGCACGCAGCCGGCGCAGCGTCTCCGGGCGTCCCAGCAGCTCCATGGACTCGAACAGCGGCGGGGAGACCCGGCGGCCCGTGACGGCCACCCGCAGCGGCGTGAAGGCGAACTTGGGCTTGATGCCCAGGCCGTCCACCAGCGCCTCGCGCAGCGCCGCCTGGATCGGCTCCGGGGTGAAGTCCGCGAGCTCCTCCAGCGCCTTGATGCTGGCCTCCAGCACCGGGCGGGCGTCCGCGGTGAGCACCTTGGCGGCGTCGTCCGGGTCGAGGGCGAACTTCTCCGGCGCCACGAACAGGAAGCCGGCCATGTTCACGATCTCGCTCAGCACGACCATCCGCTCCTGGGTGAGCGGCGCCACCTTGGCGAGCAGGTCCAGCTGCTCGGCGGTGGGCTCGGCCGGCAGCAGCTCGGCGCCCTGGAGGAAGGGCACCAGGCGGCGGACGAAGTCCTCCGGGGCCAGCCGGCGGACGTGCTCGGCGTTGATCGCCTCGCACTTCTTCAGGTCGAAGCGGGCCGGGTTGGCGTTCACCTTGGTGACGTCGAAGGCGGCGACCATCTCGTCCATGTCGAACAGGTCGCGGTCCTCGGCCAGCGACCAGCCGAGCAGGGACAGGTAGTTGAGCAGGCCCTCGCGGATGAAGCCGCGCTCGCGGTACATGTTGAGCGAGGACTGGGGGTCGCGCTTGGAGAGCTTCTTGTTGCCCTCGCCCATCACGTACGGCAGGTGGCCGAAGCGCGGGGTAGTGCCGTTGCCGACGCCGATCTCGGCGAGCGCGGCGTACAGCGCGACCTGCCGCGGGGTGGAGGACAGCAGGTCCTCGCCGCGCAGCACGTGGGTGATGCCCATCAGGGCGTCGTCCACCGGGTTGACCAGGGTGTACAGCGGGGCACCGTTGGCCCGGACGATGCCGTAGTCCGGCACGTTCTCCGGCTCGAAGGTGAGCGTGCCGCGCACCAGGTCGTCGAAGCTGATGGTCTTGTCGGGCATCCGGAAGCGCAGGATCGGCTCGCGCTTCTCCAGCTTGTAGACGGCGACCTGCTCGTCGGTCAGGTCGCGGCAGTGCCCGTCGTAGCCGGAGGGCTTGCCGGCCGCGCGGGCGGCCTCGCGGCGGGCGTCCAGCTCCTCGGTGGAGCAGTAGCAGTGGTAGGCGTGGCCGGCCTCGTACAGGCGGCGGGCGACGTCCGCGTAGATGTCCATCCGCTGCGACTGGCGGTACGGCGCGTCCGGGCCGCCGACCTCGGGGCCCTCGTCCCAGTCGAGGCCGAGCCAGCGCATGGCGTCGAGCAGCTGGTTGTACGACTCCTCGGAGTCGCGGGCGGAGTCGGTGTCCTCGATCCGGAAGACCAGCGTGCCGCCGTTGTGGCGGGCGTAGGCCCAGTTGAAGAGGGCCGTGCGGACCATCCCCACGTGGGGGTTGCCGGTCGGGGACGGACAGAAGCGAACCCGGACGGCCGGGTCAGTGTTAGCCACGCTTGATCACCTTGTTGGTGAGAGTGCCGATGCCTTCGATGGAGACGGCGACCTCGTCGCCGACGTTGAGGGGGCCCACCCCTGCGGGCGTGCCGGTGAGGATGACGTCGCCGGGCAGCAGCGTCATGGCCTCGGAGATGTGGACGATCAGCTCGGCGACCGAGCGGACCATCAGGGAGGTGCGGCCGCTCTGGCGGAGCTCGCCGTTGACCGTGCAGGTGACCGCGAGGTCGCTCGGGTCGAGGTCGGTCTCGATCCACGGGCCCAGCGGGCAGGCCGTGTCGAAGCCCTTGGCCCGGGCCCACTGGCCCTCGCGCTGCTGGACGTCCCGGGCGGTGACGTCGTTGGCGCAGGTGTAGCCGAGGATCACCTCGGGCACCCGGTCCAGCGGCACCTCGCGGCACATCCGGCCGATCACCACGGCGAGTTCGGCCTCGTGGTGGACGTCCGAGGAGAACGGCGGGTAGGCGATGTTCTCGGTCGGACCGATCACCGAGGTGGACGGCTTGAAGAAGGTGAGCGGGACGTCCGGGACGCCGTTGCCCAGCTCCGCCGCGTGCGCCGCGTAGTTGCGGCCGACCGCCACGATCTTGTTCGGGAGCATCGGGCTGAGCAGCCGGACGTCCTGGAAACGGAAGCTCTCGCCGGTGGGCTGGGGCTGGCCGAACGGGTGGCCGGCCAGGGCGTGGACGACCAGCGAGTCGGGCTGGGAAGGGTCGCCCTCCACCACGCCGAAGGAGACGCTGCCGGCGGCAGGGCTCCCTTCCCGGACGGAAAACCTGGCAATGCGCACGGCTGGGCTACCCCTCGCTTCGTCGGCCGCCCGGGGCGCGCCCGGGCGCTGGTGGGCGCCCCGCCCACGGTGGGCGCGGCCCCGTCAATCGGCCTCCAGGCTATCGCGTGGGGCCCCGGCTGACCGCTTTGTCCCTGTTCGGGATGATCGGGGCGGAACCCGCGAGCGGGCGGGTACGCCGAGGGCGCCGCCGCCACTGCTGTGACGACGGCGCCCTCGGCGGAACGCTGCGGGGTCAGTCCCGCACGACGACGACCGGGGCGACCATCAGCTGGGTGCGGCGCGGGTTGGCGGTGACGGCCGGCAGCTCGGTGCCGTAGGTCACGACATCCTCGGGCTTGCGGGCACCCGGGATCTTGCTGAAGTCCTCGACCGAGGCCAGCGTCGTCCGGCGCGGGTTCGCCGTGGCTCGGCTGGGCAGCGTGGACTGGGTGGCCTTCTTCGCCTGGGACATCGAGAGCACCTCGTGGTCATGGCCGGGCCGATCGGCACGGCCTGATGGATTCCGATTGATTCGGAGGGGTTCTGGGCAGGCTGATCGGGGCCGTGCTCCGGAGACAGCCAGGTTACGAGATCTCTTTCCACAGAGACCGTGACCAAAGCTACACATTAGACTGTGATATTGCTCACAAAATGCCGAGCAAAACGCAGATATCCGACATATCGCCGCAGCGGAATTTTCCGACATTCCACCGATAAAGGGCATTCCAGAAGGTCTGCGACTCTTCCCGACCCCGGGTCCGCTTGGCATGCATCCGGCAAGTGTCCGAAAAAGGCGGTATTCCGGTCCGGTTACCGCACAGTCCGTGAGATTGTGCAAGCGGTCGGTAGCGCCGGGCGCCTGGTTCCTGCGGCCCTTGTTGGGATTCCCCGGCTGTGCTGGAATGCGACGGACCGTGGGTAGGGAGTGGTCCACCCCGGTGCCCGCTCTCCCGGACCGGCCGGGGTGCGGATGGAAACTCGACACCGTCCAGGCCGTGGCGACGCGGCGGGACGCCCGGTCCAGAGGTTGCGACGCCAGTGCAGGGACGTTTCAAAAGGGGTAGCGGCGCCGCGGGTAACCCGGAGTCGCGCGAGCCTGTGGCAGCCCCCCAACAGGCGGCGGCCCCCGGCGGCCCGGCCGAGCCGGTGACACCCGAGGCCAACGGCCGCCCGGAGGAGGACGGCCAGGAGCGGAAGTCCACCCGGGACAAGCTCCGCACGTCCCTGACCCGGCGCCGCGCCACCGGTCTGAACCGGCTCGCGATGCGCAACTGGCGCATCCGCACCCGTCTGATCGCGCTGCTCGCCCTCCCTGTGCTGGTCTCGCTGGTCCTCGGTGGCCTGCGCATCCAGAGCTCGATGGAGAACTCGCAGCAACTCGCCCAGATGGCCAACCTGTCCGACCTGGCCAAGAAGGCGACCAACCTCGCGGACGCGCTCCAGACCGAGCGCGACATCAGCGCCGGCCCGATCACCCACGACCCGGCCGCCCCGCTGGACGACGACATCGTCGCGGCCCGCAAGTCCACCGACGACCTGAGCCGCACCTTCACCGCGTCCTCCGACAAGTTCGAGAACCTCGAACTGTCCGGCGGAAAGGCGCTGTTGCTCCAGATCCGCAAGGACCTGAACTCGATCGCGGACACCCGCAGCCTGCCGTACCAGAACAACCAGAACATCCAGTCGACGATCACCGCCTACGACGTGATCATCCGCGACCTGCTGTCCATCACCCAGGACATCGCGCTCGCGTCGAACAACAAGGACCTGGTCGTCTCCACCCGCGCGCTCCAGCAGTTCTCGCTGGCGAAGAACGCGACCTCGCAGCAGCGGGCCCTGATCAGCGCCGCGCTCGCCAACCCGAAGACCCCCGACCTCAGCCCCAGCGACGAGTCCTTCGGTATCCGCCTGCGCAGCTCGTACGACAACGCGATCGCAAGCTTCAACAACATCTACACCGCGCACGACCTGGACAACCTGCGCAGCCAGTTGAGCTACAACTCGGTGGTCGCCGACGCCGACCGCTACGCCTCCACGATCCTCACCCAGAGCGGCATCCGCCAGACCGAGGCGGTCACCTACAAGGACTGGTTCGAGAAGGCCAGCGCCAAGATCACCGCCGAGCGCCGGATCGAGTCCAAGCTCATCGAGAACCTGGACGGCAAGGCCGAGGACCTCCAGGCCCAGGCCGACGCCGACGCCCTGATCATCGGTGTCGCGATCGCCCTGGTGCTGCTCGTCGCCCTCGGTGGCGCCGGTCTGATCGCCCGCTCGATGGTGCGCTCGCTGACCCGTCTCCAGGCCGCGGCCGAGGACGTCGCCGAGCGCCGTCTGCCCGAGCTGGTCAAGACCCTCTCCGAGGCCGACCCGCACGACGTCGACATCACGGTCGAGCCGGTCGCCGTCGACTCCACCGACGAGATCGGCCACGTGGCCCACGCGTTCGACATGGTGCACAGCGAGGCCGTCCGCCTCGCCGCCGAGCAGGCCCTCCTGCGCGGCAACATCAACGCGATGTTCACCAACCTCTCGCGCCGCAGCCAGGGCCTCATCCAGCGCCAGCTGTCGCTCATCTCCGAGCTGGAGAGCCGCGAGGCGGACCCGGACCAGCTGGCCAACCTCTTCAAGCTGGACCACCTCGCGACCCGCATGCGCCGCAACGGCGAAAACCTCCTCGTCCTCGCGGGCGAGGACCCGGGCCGCCGCTGGACGCGTCCCGTCCCGCTGGTCGACGTGCTCCGCGCCGCCGCCTCCGAGGTGGAGCAGTACGAGCGCATCGAGCTCGCCGCCGTGCCGTCGGCCGAGGTCGCCGGCCGCGTCGTCAACGACCTCGTCCACCTGCTCGCCGAGCTGCTGGAGAACGCCACCTCGTTCTCCAGCCCGCAGACCCGCGTCCGGGTCACCGGCCACGCGCTGCCGGACGGCCGCGTCCTGGTCGAGATCCACGACACCGGCATCGGCCTGAGCCCCGACGACCTCGCCGAGATCAACGAGCGCCTCGCCAACCCGCCGACGGTGGACGTCTCGGTCTCCCGCCGCATGGGCCTCTTCGTGGTCGGCCGCCTGTCGCTGCGCCACGGCATCCGGATCCAGCTGCGCCCCAGCGACTCCGGCGGCACCACTGCGCTGGTCATGCTCCCGGTGGACGTCACCAACTCGGGCGACCGCCGCGGCTCCGGCCGAACCGGTTCCGGCCAGGGCAAGCAGCAGCGCGGGGCCGCCCCGACGCCGCGCCAGCAGCGCCAGGTGCCGCCCGGCCGCCAGAGCGGTCCG
>NZ_JAHSQD010000470.1 GCF_020103755.1 Streptomyces sp. LS1784 | reverse complement strand
GCCGGCGCGGACCAGCCACTTCCGGGCGTGCTCCCGGGCGGAGGCCGGGTCGCCCGCGAGTGCGCTGAGGGTCAGGGCCCGGTCGTCGGCCGACTCGCCCGCGACGATCCGGGCGGGGACGCCGGCGCGGGCGGCCCGGGCGAGGACCTCGCCAACGGCCTTGCCGCGCAGGCTGGTCGCGTCGTACCTGCCCTCACCGGTGATCACCAGATCCGCCGTGGCGATGTCCTGGTCGAGGTGGAGGAGGTCGGCGACGGCGGCGGCGCCGGGGCGGATGACGGCGCCCCACGCGGCCGTGAGGCCGTAGGCGGTGCCGCCCGCCGCGCCGGAGCCGGGCTGGTCCGGGTCCGCACCGAGGAGCGCGGCGAGCCTGGACAGCCCCTGGTCGAGCAGGGCGATCCCGCTCGGGTCCGCGCCCTTCTGCGGTCCGTAGACGGCGGCGGCGCCGTCCGGGCCGAGCAGCGGATTGGTGACGTCGGTGAGGAGCACCACCCCGTCGGGCGGCGCCGGGCGCAGGCCCGTGGCATCGACCCGGTGGGCCCGCAGGAGCGCCCCGCCGCCGTCGGCGAGGTCCCGGCCCTCCGCGTCGGTCAGCCGCAGGCCGAGCGCCGCGAGCAGGCCGGTGCCGCCGTCCGTGGAGGCGGAGCCGCCGAGGGCGACCGTCAGCCGGCGTGCGCCCGTGTCGAGGGCCGCCGCGACGGTCTCGCCGGTGCCCCTCGTGGTCGCGGTGAGCGGTGCGGGGCGGGACATCAGGGGCAGCCCGCTGGCGACGGCGAGTTCCACCAGCGCGGTGCCGTCGGGGAGGAGGGCGTACCGCCCGGTGACCGGCCGCCCGTCGGGGCCGGTGCAGCCGGGGACGTCGTGCTCGGTGGTGCCGGGCAGGGCGGCCGCGACGGCGGCGAGGGTGCCCTCGCCGCCGTCGGCCATCGGACGCGCGATCAGCTCGTCGTCCGGCCGCACCGAGCGCCAGCCGTCGGCCAGCGCCCGGGCGGCGTCCGTCGCCGTGACCGTCCCCTTGAAGGAGTCCGGAGCGAGGACGACTCTCATGCGCTCACCACGTGGGCACGGTAGCGCTCGACCACCGTCGCGAGGGTCTGTTCCCCGGGGGTGTCCCAGATCTCCTGGTTGAAGATCTCGGTCTCGATCCAGCCGGTGTAGCCGGCGGCCGTGACCATGTCCGTCAGTGCGCCGAAGTCGATGTGGCCGTCTCCCACGTGGCCCCGGCCGAGCAGGACGTCGGCGGGCAGCGGCAGCGTCCAGTCGCAGACCTGGTACGAGGCGATCCGGGCGCCCGCACGGGCGACCTGCGCGGCGAGGTCCGGGTCCCACCACACGTGGTAGCTGTCGACGACGACGCCGACCTGCTCGACGGGGTGGCGCTCGGCCAGGTCGAGGGCCTGGCCGAGGGTGGAGACCACGGCACGGTCGGCGCAGAACATCGGGTGCAACGGCTCGATCGCCAGCCGCACACCCAGGTCACCGGCGTACGGAGCGAGTTCGGCCAGCCGGTCGGTGACCCGTTCCCGCGCCCCGGCCAGGTCGCGGCTGCCCGCGGGGACCCCGCCGACGACCATCACCAGGGTGTCGGTGCCGAGTTCGGCCGCCTCCTCCAGGGCACGGAGGTTGTCGGCGAGCGCCGCCCGGTGGGCCTCCGGCCCCTCGGCGGTGAGGAAGCCGCCCCGGCACAGGCTGCTGACGGCCAGTCCCGCCTCGCGGACCAGCTCGGCCGCGCGCGCGACACCGACCTCCTCGACCTTGTCGCGCCAGAGCCCGATCGCCGGGACTCCGGCCTCCACACAGCCGCGCACCGCCTCCGGCAGGCTCCAGCCCTTGGTGGTGATCTGGTTCAGCGAGAGCCGGTTCACGCCTCCACCCCCGCCACTGTGAGGAACTGCCGCATCCGGTGCGCCGCCAGCTCCGGGTCGGGCAGGACCCCGGCGGCGTCCGCCAGGCGGAACAGCTCCACCAGGTGGACGACGGAACGGCCGCTCTGCGCCCCGCCGACCATGGTGAAGTGGCTCTGGTGGCCGGCCAGCCAGGCGAGGAAGACGACGCCCGTCTTGTAGTGGTAGGTCGGCGCCGCGAACAGGTGGCGGGCCAGCGGGAGGGTGGGGGCGAGCAGGGCGTCGTACCGGTCGAGGTCCCCGGCGTCCAGGGCGTGCAGCGCGGCCGCGGCGCGGGTGGCGATCGGGTCGAAGATGCCCAGCAGTGCGTGGCTGTGGCCGAGTTCGTCGCCGCGGATGAGCTGCGGGTAGTTGAAGTCGTCGCCGGTGTAGAGCCGGACGCCCTCGGGCAGGGCGCGGCGCAGGGCGATCTCCCGGTCGGCGTCGAGCAGGGAGACCTTGATGCCGTCGATGCCGGCGTGGTGCTCGCGGATCAGCGCGAGCACCGTCTCGGTGGCCGCGTCCAGGTCGGTGGCGCCCCAGTAGCCGGCCAGCGCCGGGTCGAACATCTCGCCGAGCCAGTGCAGGATCACCGGCCGACCGGCCTGGGCGATCAGCCGGCCGTAGACCTGGAGGTAGTCCTCCGGCCCGCGGGCCTGCGCGGCCAGCGCGCGGCTGGCCATCAGGACGGGCTGCGCGCCGGCCTCCTCGACCACCGCGAGCTGCTCCTCGTAGGCGGCCGTGATCCCGGCGAGGCCCGCGGCCGGGCCGGTGAGCTGGTCCGTGCCGACGCCGCAGGCGAGGCGGCCTCCCTCCCGGCGCCCGCCACCACCCTCGTCCGAAGCGCTTCGCGCTGCCTCCCTGAAGGCGCGGGCCTCCGCGCCGGAGCGGACGATCAGTTCCCGGGTGGCGGGCCAGTCCAGGCCCATGCCGCGCTGGGCGGTGTCCATGGCGTCGGCGATGCCGAGGCCGAGGGACCACAGGTGGCGGCGGAAGGCGAGGGTGGCGTCCCAGTCGACGGCCGCCGGTGCGCCGGGGGCGTTGCCGCCGAGCGGGTCGGCGACGACGTGCGCGGCGGCGAAGGCCGTGCGGTTCTTCGGCGGGTGGGCCGGGATCTCCAGCGGCTCGGGGATGCTCAGCCGGTAGCGGCCGAGGCCGGGAAGGTTCAGCTCGGTCATCGGTTCTCCAGTCCGGGGACGTCCAGGCGGCGGCCCTCGCGGGCGGAGCGCAGGCCGAGTTCGGCCAGCTGGACGCCCTTGGCGCCCTCCAGCAGGTCCCAGGTGTACGGGGAGCCGGTGACGACGTGCCGCAGGAAGAGCTCCCACTGCGCCTTGAAGCCGTTGTCGAACTCGCCGTTGTCCGGGACCTGCTGCCACTGCTCGCGGAAGCGCTCGGTGGCCGGCAGGTCCGGGTTCCACACCGGCTTCGGGGTGGTGGCCCGGTGCTGGATCCGGCAGTTGCGCAGCCCGGCGACCGCGCTGCCCTCGGTGCCGTCGACCTGGAACTCCACCAGCTCGTCGCGGTCGACCCGGACGGCCCAGGAGGAGTTGATCTGGGCGGTGATCCCGCCCTCCAGCTCGAAGATGCCGTAGGCGGCGTCGTCCGCCGTCGCCGGGTAGGCGCGGCCCTGTTCGTCGACCCGCTCGGGAATGTGGGTGGCGGTGTGCGCGTACACCGAGCGGACGGGCGCGATGATCTGGTCCAGCACGTAGCGCCAGTGCGGGAACATGTCCAGGATCATGCCGCCGCCGTCCTGGGCGCGGTAGTTCCAGGAGGGGCGCTGCGCGTCCTGCCAGTCGCCCTCGAACACCCAGTAGCCGAACTCGCCGCGCACCGACAGGATGCGGCCGAAGAAGCCGCCGTCCACCAGCCGCTTGAGCTTGAGCAGGCCGGGCAGGAACAGCTTGTCCTGCACCGCGCCGTTGCACACCCCGGCCTCCCGGGCCAGTCGTGCCAGCTCCAGGGCGGCGTCGAGGGACTCGGCAGTCGGCTTCTCGGTGTAGACGTGCTTGCCGGCCGCGATGGCGGTGCGCAGGGCCTGCTCGCGGGCCTGGGTGACCTGGGCGTCGAAGTAGATCTCGGCGAGCGGGTGGGCCAGTGCCTCGTCCAGCGAGGTCGTCCAGTGCGTCAGGCCGTGGCGGTCCGCCAGCTCCTTGAGCTTCTGCGCGCTGCGGCCGACCAGGATCGGCTCGGGCCACAGCGTGTCGTCGCCCTCCAGGGCGAGCCCGCCCTGCTCGCGGATGGCCAGGATCGAGCGCACCAGGTGCTGGCGGTAGCCCATCCGGCCGGTGACGCCGTTCATCACGACGCCGATCACTCTCTGAGTCATGCGTGGTCCTCCGCGGTCCTGTGTGGTCCCGTGCGGTCAGTGGGAAAGCGCTTTCCGAGAGGTTATGGAGATATGCTGTGCGCGTCAACGCAGGTGCCAAACGGAAGTGGGGAACGGCAGATGGGTGTCACCCTCAGTGAGGTCGCCCGTCACGCCGGAGTCTCGCTCGCGACGGCCTCCCGCGCGCTCAACGGCTCGGCCCGGACGGTCGGCGAGGAGCTGGCCGCGAAGGTCCGGGCCAGTGCCGACGCCCTCGGGTACCTGCCGAACGCCCCCGCCCAGGCACTCGCCCGTGCCGCCACGGCCAACGTCGGCGTGCTGTTGCACGACGTGGCGGACCCGTACTTCGCGGCCATCGCCCGCGGGGTCTCCGACGCTGCCGGGCAGGCCGGGCTGCTCCCGCTGGTGATCAACACGGACGGGGAGCCGGAGACGCAGGTGCGGGGCATCCGCATGCTGCACGGCCAGCGCGTGCGGGCCATCGTCCTGGCCGGCTCCGCCCACACCGACCCGGCCGCCGTGCGGGCCGTCGACGCGGCGCTCGCCGACTACCGGGCGGACGGCGGGCGGATCGCGACCGTCACCGACCACGGCCCCGGCTACGACGCCGTCCTGCCGGACAACCGCGGGGGTGCGGCCGACCTGACCCGGGCCCTCCTGGGCCTGGGGCACCGGGAGTTCGCGGTGATCACGGGGCCGGAGCGGCTGCAGGTCTCGATGGACCGGCTCGCCGGGGTGCGCGAGGCCCTCGCCGAGGCGGGCATCGAGCCGGCCGAAGGGGCCGTCCAGCACGTGGAGTTCACCCGCGCCGGGGGCCGCGAGGCGGTGCGGCGGCTGCTCGACCGCCCGCAGGCCGAGTGGCCCACCGCCGTGCTGGCGCTGTCCGACGTCTGCGCGATCGGCGCGCTCGGCGAACTCCGCTCGCGCGGAGTCGACGTGCCCGGTCGGATGTCGGTGGCGGGTTTCGACGACATCCCGTTCGCCGCGGACGTGGCTCCGGCGCTCTCGACGGTGCGGATGCCGCTGGAACGGCTCGGCGCGGGCGCCGTCACCCTGGCGCTCGAGTCCGAAGGCGGGCGGCGGTGCGTCCGGCTGGCCCTGCCGACCCAGGTCGTCCTGCGGGGGAGTACCGGGGCGCCGCCCGCGCGGGCACGGTGAGCGGGGGAGCGGCCGACTGCGCGGCGGTGCCGGACGCCCGGCGAGCGAGCGGCCCGGGTGGCCCGGGTGGGGTGTTCCGTTCGCAGGCCGGGAACGCGGGAGGACCTGACCGGACGACCGGGTGACCGGTACGGTGGTTCTGATCGACTCAGCAGATCTGTGTTCGTTCGATCGGATTTCGATTGAATGATGCGGATTGATCAGTTGCCGCGCGGCGCCGGGGCACTCAGGAGGGAAGCCATGACCATCACGGCCGAGGAGCGCCGGTCCCAGATCCTAGAGGTCGTACGCGACCTCGGGACGGTACGTGTGGTGGACCTCGCCGTCCGGATGGGCCTCTCGGCCGTCACCGTCCGCCGCGACGTCGCGGTGCTCGCCGACGACGGGCTGCTGAGCCGCTCGCACGGCGCCGTCTCGCTGCCGCGCGTCAAGTCCGCCGCGGTCGAGGGCACCGACCGGGTCCTGGGCATGCTCGTCCCCACCGTCGGTTCGTACTTCGACGAGGTGGTCGGCGGCGCCCGCGCGGCCGCCGCGGACGCCGGCGCGCGCCTGGTGCTCGCCATCGCCCCGTACGAGTCGGCCGACGACCGCGCCCAGGTCGGGCAGCTGCTCGACTCCGGGGTGGACGGCCTGCTCCTGACCCCCAACTGGCGTCCGGCCGGCGGCGAGGACGGCCTGTGGACCGGCGGGCTCCCGGTGCCCGCCGTGCTCGTCGAGCGCCGTGCCCCCGCCGACGGCGAGGGAGCGCTGCTGGACTCCGTCGGCTCGGACCACCGGCACGGCGTCCTGCTCGCCCTGCGCCACCTGGTCTCGCTCGGGCACGGCGCGGTGCTGTTGGTCGCCCGCGAGGACACCTGGACGGCGCACCAGGTCCGGGCCGGCTACGCCGAGGGGACGGCGCTGCTGGGGCTGGAACCGCAACCGGTGATCGACATCCGCCGCCCAGGCGTCGACTCCGAGGCCGTTGCCGAGCGGATCGTCGAGGCCGCCGCCCGGGGCGTGCGGGCCGTCCTGGTCCACAACGACCAGGACGCCATCCAACTGCCGCCGCTGCTGCGGGCCCGGGGCCTCCAGGTACCGGACGACGTGGCGCTGATCGCGTACGACGACGTGTTCGCGGCCCTCGCCGCGCCGCCGCTGACCGCCGTCGCGCCGCCGAAGCGGGCCGTCGGCGCGGCGGCCGTGGAGCTGCTGCTGCGCCGCCTGGACCTCGGCGGCTCGCTGCCCGTCC
>NZ_JAHSQD010000047.1 GCF_020103755.1 Streptomyces sp. LS1784 | reverse complement strand
TGCACCGGCTGCGCGCGGCGGCGGCCCGGCTGAGCGGCAGCCCGGGCGCGGCTCCCCCGCCCCGGCCGACCCGGCGCGGCCGGGCCTTCGACGTGGCCCTCGCCCTCTTCCTCGCCCTCACCAGTGGGCGCTACGCCACCATCGCGGGCGGCCCGCACGAGACGGCCCTGTCCTGGCTGCTGCTGGTGGTGCCGCTCGTTCCGCTGCCGCTGGTGCTGCGCCGCCGCTTCCCCCTGGCGGTGCTGTGGACGGTGCTGCCGGGCGCCCTGCTGGTCCGGCACCAGTCGGAGGACATCGCGTACTCGGCGGGCGTGGCGGTGATGGTCGCCGCGTACAGCGCGGCCGCGTACGGGCGCCGCGGGACGGCCCTGCTGCTGAGCCTGCCGGCCGCGACCGTCGCGCTCGTGGTGCTCTTCGCCGCGGCCAAGCTGCCGCACTTCCCCAACGGGGTGATCGCCGTCCTGGTCATGGTGCCGGTGTTCGCGGTCGCCTACGAACTGCGGATGTGGCGCCGCCGGGTGGACGAGGGGCGCGAGCGGCTCTCCGTCCTGGAGCGCGAGCAGCTGGCCGCGCTGCAGCGCGCGGTCGAGCTGGAACGGGCGCGCATCGCCCGGGAGTTGCACGATGTCGTCACCCACAACGTGAGCATGATGACGATCCAGGCCGGGGCCGCCCGCAAGATCCTGGACACCGCCCCGGACAAGGCCCGTACGGCGATGGCCGCGGTGGAGTCCGGCGGCCGCGCGGCGATGACCGAACTTCGGCACGTGATGGGCCTGCTGACCATCGACTCGGAGACCGGCGACGCTCCGGCCGCCGAGGCCGACCTCAGTCCGCAGCCGGGCCTCGGCCGTCTGGACGCGCTGGTCCAGGGCGTCCGTCAGGCCGGGCTACCGGTCGAACTGAGCGTCCGCGGCGAGCGCCGGCCCGTCCCGCCCGGGGTCGAGCTGGCCGCCTACCGGGTCGTCCAGGAGGCGCTCACCAACACCGTCAAGCACGCGGGCGGCGCGGACGCCGCGGTCACCGTCGAGTACGCCCCCGGACAGCTGCGGGTGGAGGTCACCGACACCGGTGGCCGCCCCACCGGCGCCGCCGCGACCGGCAACGGACGCGGCCTGCTCGGCCTGCGCGAACGCCTCGCCGTCTACGGCGGCACCCTGCACACCGGCCCCCGGCCGCGCGGCGGTTACCGCGTCACGGCCCTGATCCCCCTGGAGAGTTCATGAGCGAGCAGCCGCTGCGGGTGGTGGTCGCCGACGACCAGGCCCTGGTCCGCACCGGGTTCCGGCTGATCCTGGAGTCGGAGGGCATCGAGGTCGTGGCGGAGGCCGAGGACGGCGAGCAGGCCGTCTCCGCCGTCCGGCGCAGCAGGCCGGACGTGGTGCTGATGGACATCCGGATGCCCGGCCTGGACGGGCTGGAGGCCGCCCGCCGGATCCTGGCGGACCGCGCGCAGGAGCCGCCGCGGATCATCATGCTGACCACCTTCGACCTGGACCACTACGTCTACGCGGCGATGGCCGCCGGGGCCAGCGGCTTCCTGCTGAAGGACGTCACCCCGGAGCACCTGGCCGCCGCCGTCCGGCTGGTCCGCACCGGGGACGCGCTGCTCGCCCCCGCGATCACCCGTCGGCTGGTCGAGCGCTTCGCCCGCCCGGACGATCCGGCCTCCGCCGTCGCACCGCACCGGGAACTGGGCACCCTCACCCCGCGCGAGCTGGAGGTGATGGCACTGCTCGCCCGCGGCCTCAGCAACGCCGAACTCGCCGCCCGGCTGCGGTTGTCCGAGGCGACGGTGAAGACGCACGTGGCCCGGATCCTCGGCAAGCTGGGCCTGCGGGACCGGGCCCAGGTGGTGGTCGCGGCGTACGAGACCGGGCTGGTCAGCGTGGGGTCGGTGGCCGACCCGGCCGTGGGCCGGTGACACGCGGCGGGAGCCCTGGGGCAGGCCCCGGGCTCCCGCCGCGTCATCCGCGGGTACGGATCAGACGAGGTCGAAGCGGTCCGCGTTCATGACCTTGACCCAGGCCGCGACGAAGTCCTCGACGAACCTCTCCTTGGCGTCGTCGCTCGCGTACACCTCGGCGACGGCCCGCAGTTCGGCGTTCGAGCCGAAGACCAGGTCGGCGCGGGTGCCGGTCCACCGGGCCCGGCCCGAGTCGTCCCGGCCCTCGAAGGTGTGCGCGTCCTCCGAGGTGGCCTTCCAACTGGTGTCCAGGTCCAGCAGGTTGACGAAGTAGTCGTTCGTCAGCACGCCCGGGGTCCCGGTGAGCACCCCGTGCGTGGACCCGCCGTAGTTGGTGCCCAGCACGCGCAGGCCGCCGACCAGCACGGTCAGTTCGGGCGCGCTGAGGCCCAGCAGGTTGGCCTTGTCGAGCAGCAGGTACTCGGCCGGCAGCCGGTTGCCCTTGCCGACCCAGTTGCGGAAGCCGTCCGCCTTGGGCTCCATCGCGGCGAAGGACTCGGTGTCGGTCAGCTCCTGCGGCGCGTCCACCCGGCCGGGCGCGAACGGCACCTCGACGGCCACCCCGGCCGCCTTGGCGGCCTGCTCGATGCCGACGCCGCCGGCCAGCAC
Organism: Streptomyces sp. LS1784; assembly: GCF_020103755.1. GTDB lineage: Bacteria > Actinomycetota > Actinomycetes > Streptomycetales > Streptomycetaceae > Kitasatospora. Next base: position 26,041 of record NZ_JAHSQD010000047.1, on the reverse strand, counting down.
CACCAGGTCCGCGATCGAGACCTGCTTGTCGCCCGCCTGTGCGTTGAACTCCTGCTGCACGCCTTCCAGGGCGCGCAGCACGGAGGCCAGCCGGTCGGGCTCGTTGACCTCCCAGCCGGCCTGCGGCTGGAGCCGGATGCGGCCGCCGTTGGCGCCGCCGCGCTTGTCGCTGGAGCGGTAGGAGGAGGCGGCCGCCCAGGCGGTGGAGACCAGCTCGGACACCGGCACGCCGGTGGCGGCGATCCGCCGCTTGAGGTCGGCGACGTCGGCCGCGCCGATCTGCTGGTACGTGGCCTCCGGCAGCGGGTCCTGCCAGAGCAGGTGCTCGCTGGGGACCTCGGGGCCGAGGTAGCGGACCACCGGGCCCATGTCGCGGTGGGTCAGCTTGTACCAGGCGCGGGCGAAGGCGTCGGCGAACTCCTCCGGGTTCTCCAGGAACCGCCGGGAGATCGGCTCGTAGACCGGGTCGAAGCGCAGCGACAGGTCGGTGGTGAGCATGATCGGCACGTGCCGCTTGCCCGCGTCGTGCGCGTCCGGCACGGTGCCCTCGCCGGCGCCGTCCTTGGGCTTGTACTGCCACGCGCCGGCCGGGCTCTTGGTGAGCTCCCACTCGTAGCCGAACAGCGTCTCGAAGAAGCTGTTGTCCCAGGTGATCGGGGTGGGCGTCCAGGTGCCCTCCAGACCGCTGGTGATCGCGTCGCCGCCGACGCCGGTGCCGAAGGCGCTCTTCCAGCCGAGGCCCTGCTGTTCGATCGGGGCGTCCTCGGGGGCCGGGCCGACGTTGTCGGCCGGGCCGGCGCCGTGGGTCTTGCCGAAGGTGTGGCCGCCGGCGATCAGCGCGACGGTCTCCTCGTCGTTCATCGCCATCCGGTAGAAGGTCTCGCGGATGTCGCGGGCGGCGGCGATCGGGTCCGGGTTGCCGTTGGGGCCTTCGGGGTTGACGTAGATCAGGCCCATCTGGACGGCGGCCAGCGGGTTCTCCAGCTCGCGGTCGCCGGTGTAGCGCTCGTCGCCGAGCCAGGTGGTCTCGGGGCCCCAGTAGACGTCCTCGTCGGGCTCCCATTCGTCGACCCGGCCGCCGCCGAAGCCGAAGGTCCGGAAGCCCATGCCCTCCAGGGCCACGTTGCCGGACAGGATGATCAGGTCGGCCCAGGACAGGGCGCGCCCGTACTTCTTCTTCACCGGCCACAGCAGACGGCGGGCCTTGTCCAGGCTGGCGTTGTCGGGCCAGCTGTTCAGCGGGGCGAAGCGCTGCTGGCCACCGCCGGCGCCGCCGCGGCCGTCGCTGATCCGGTAGGTGCCGGCGCTGTGCCAGGCCATCCGGATGATGAAGGGGCCGTAGTAGCCGAAGTCGGCCGGCCACCATTCCTTCGAGGTCGAGAGGACCTCCTGGATGTCCCGCTTGACGGCCGGGAGGTCGAGGGTCTCGAAGGCCTCGGCGTAGTCGAAGTCCGCACCGAGCGGATTGGCGACGGCCGGGTTCTTCGCAAGGATCTTCAGATTGAGCCGTTCCGGCCACCACTGGCGGTTTCCGCCGCCCTGGGTGGGGTGCGGCGCGCGCCCGTGGTTCACCGGGCAGCCCTCCGCCTTCGCCTCTACGCCGGTTGCATCGTGGATGTCAGACATGGGAATCCTTCCCTCACAAGGCGGATCACGGTGTCTTCTCTGCTACCTACGGCACCTACTGCTGCTGTCTGGTCCTAGCGCGCCACGTGTTGCCATTGCCCGTCACTGTGTACGGCAGCGACGGGAGTCACGTGCTGCTGCTACCCAGGCTAGCGCCGGAGCCGATCCTACGATGGACGGAATCCAAGTCAAGAAAGACACCAAGGACATATCCGATCGGGATCCGGAGGACGCCGGAGGTGAATTGGTAAACTCCGATCCTCCCCTTGACCTGAATAGGTGAACCGATATGAGTGACCTGCTGGAGCGGCTGCGCGGGCGCGGCTGGCGCCTCACGTCCCAGCGGCGTGTCGTGGCCGAGGTCCTGGACGGCGAGCACGTGCACCTGACCGCCGACGAGGTGCACGCCCGGGCGGCGGAGCGCCTTCCGGAGATCTCCCGGGCGACGGTCTACAACACCCTCGGCGAACTGGTCACCCTGGGCGAGGTGGTCGAGGTGTCCACCGACGGGCGCGCCAAGCGTTACGACCCGAATGCGCACCGCCCGCACCAGCACCTGATCTGCACCGGCTGCGGCGCCATTCGCGACGTCCACCCGCAGGGCAACCCGCTGGCCGACCTCCCGGCCGAGCAGCGCTTCGGGTTCGCCGTGTCGCAGGCGGAGGTCACCTACCGGGGGCTGTGCCCGGACTGCACGGGCTGATCGCTCCGGCGGTCGGCCCGTGGACCTTCCGCGCGGAAACCTGGACGTGTAGTGTCCCGGTTATGCGCATGGGCGAGGGAGTCGAGTGGGGCCTGCACTGCTGCCTCACGCTGGCCTGGCTGGACGACGGCCGACCGGTGCCGACCGCACGGCTGGCGGCCTGGTTCGATCTCCCGCCCGCCTACCTGACCAAGCGCCTACAGGCGCTCGTCCGGGCCGGCATCCTCAGCTCCGCCCCCGGCGCCCGGGGCGGCTTCCGGCTGGGCCGCCCGCCGGAGCGGATCACCCTGATGGACGTGGTCGCGGCCATCGAGGGCCCTGACGACCTCTTCCGCTGCTCCGAGATCCGGCAGCGCACGGAGGGGGCGGCCGCCGCCGGCGACGACTTCCGGCGCCCGTGCGGGGTGGCCACCGCGATGCGCAGGGCCGAACTGGCCTGGCGGCGCGAGCTCTCCGGGCAGACGGTGGCCGACCTGATGGCCGCCGCACCCTCCGGGGCTGCCGAACGCACCCGGCGACACTACGCGCGACTGACGGGCTGAGCCCTCCGCTTCCTCCTTCGCGGCCCTGCGGGTCCGCCGTGCGCGGCCCCGCAGGGCGCTCGTCGACCTCCGAGGTGAACCTGGATGTCCGATGTCCTGCGAGCGTGGACCGCGGGCAGATCACCGTCCCCGGCAGGGCCGGTCGGGGTCGCGCGGGGGCGTGGTGCCACTCCCTCGGTCGCGGCCGCCACGTGTCGGGGGTGCCGCGCCACGCGGTCGCGTGCACGACTCCGTCGGCGGGCGGCAGTGGCTGGTATGCCGTGATGATTGTTGTATGTGGGTACAGGCGGATCACGAACCGGATGACGCCCGCCACCGGGAGTTCGGGGTCACACCGCTGCACGTCGCGGCGGCCTCCGCGGCTGCCGGACCCCCGCAGCCGTCCGGGCGGATGCTCTCCGGCATGCTGACGGACCAGCCGTTCGTGGGACCGCGGCGGTCCGCCTCGGCCGCCCGCGCCCGGCCGGTTCGCCGTGGCTTCCCGTTCGACCGGGCGCACCGCCACCGGAGCGCGCGGTGAAGCTCCCGGGCCGCGGCGGGGCCGACCGGCACCGTGCGACGGAGCCGGGCGGGACGGAGCCCCGGGCGCCCGCCCCGCCGGCATGGATACGCTGGCTGCCGGCCATTTATGTCGCGGTCATCCTCGCGCTGGAACCGATCACTCCCGTGCAGTGGCCGGTGAGCTTTCTGCTCATCGCCCTGCCCGTCGTCGCCGCCTACGCCCACGGTCCCGCCTTCGTCGCCGCCATCACGGTCTTCGCCGTGATCTTCGAAGGCGTCCTGGCGGGCACTCCGTGCTGTGCGGACCGCGCCGTGGGCTATCTGTGGGACCGCCACTACGTGGCCACCTACTTCTCCACGGCACTGGTCGGGGTGCTGGGCGCCCTTCTGGCCGCCCACCGAACGCGCCGGGAACGCACCCTGGCCACCGTGCGCTCGGTGGCCGAGACGGCGCAGCGCGTGCTGCTGCGTCCGGTCCCCCACCTCCTGGGCCGCATCAGCATCGAAACCCTGTACCTGTCGGCGGCTGCGGAGGCCCGGATCGGCGGCGACCTCTTCGAGGCGATGAGCACCGCGCACGGTGTGCGCCTGCTGATCGGCGACGTCCGGGGCAAGGGCCTGCTCGCGGTGGAGACGGCCGCGGCGATGCTGGCCGCCTTCCGCGAGGCCGCGTACGACGAGCCCGATCTGCCCGCGATAGCGCGCAGACTGGAGAGGAGCATGAGCCGCCGAGCCGCCCAGCTCCCCGGCAGCGAGGAACGCTTCATCACCACTGTGCTCGCCGAGATTCCGGAGGACGAGCCCGTGGTCCGCATCGTCAACTGCGGCCACCCCCCGCCCCTGCTCATCGACCAGGGCCGGGTCAGCGAACTGGCCCCGCGTGATCCGTCACCGCCCCTCAACCTCGGTGTGCTGCTCGGCGGCGACTACCACGTCGACGTGGAGCCCTTCCGTCCGGGCGACCAACTGCTGCTGTACACCGACGGCGTGACCGAGACCCGCGACCACACCGGAACCTTCTACCCGCTCACCCAGCGTGTCCGCGACTGGACCGCCCTGCCGCCACGCGAGCTTCTGAACAGCCTGCACCGGGACCTGATCGCGTACAGCGACGCCGCCCTCGACGACGACATCGCCGTGCTCATCGCGCAACGGCTCCCCGACGGGAAGGAGCCGGCCCACACACCGGGCCCGCCCGGGGCGAGTTGAAGGGCGGGCTCCGCGGCGGCGACAGCACGGGACGGCGGCGCCGGCGCGCACTGGTCACGTGGGCTCCGTCGGCACCGCCCTCGCTCGCTACCTGCCCCAGATCGTCCGGTACGCCTGGCGGTAGCCCGGTGGGTCCCAGGAGGTTGCTCCGCCGCTGTTGGCGGCCGTGGTGATGTGGACCGGGGCGACGTAGCCGCTGGCGGGCTGGTGGGAGAAGGCGCGGTTGAACTCGTCGACGATCTGCCAGCCCTGCGCGGTGAGGGGCTCGGGGATGGTGGCGGCCTGGAACTGTCTGCTGTCGATGCGCTGGAAGGCCGAGGGGTCGCCGTCGCCCGCGCCGATGTTGTACGGGGTGCCGTTGCCGGGCCTGCCGGCCGCGCGCAGGGCGGGCGCGGCGTCGGCGAAGTACAGGTCGTTGATGGCGACGGAGTGCGTCCACTGGCCCTGGAAGCGGGCGAGGAGGGCGGAGACCTCCTGGGGGGTGCGGACGGTCGCGTCCGGGATGGGGATGTTCGCGGACGCCAGAAGGCTCACGCCGGGGCAGGTGGCGAGTCCGCCCTTGATCAGTTGGGACTTGTTCTTGGCGAACGGGATCGAGTCGTCGGTGAAGACGACGACTCCGGCGTTGCCGTCGGACTCCGCGATGACCCAGTCCGCGCTGAGCCGCGCGACGTCCCCGACGCTGGTGGTGATGTTGCTGAAGAGCGGGGGGTTCGTGCTCGGCCCGGGGGCCTCGACCGCGTGCCAGCCGATGAGCGGGATGTGTGCCGTGCCGGCCTGCGCGACCTGTTGCGAGGTCAGGCCCGGGTCGAAGCCACCGATGACGATGCCCGAGGGTCGGAGGTTCACCGCCTGGCCGAGCGCCGCCTGGATGCCGGCGGGCGTGCCCTGTCCGTCGATCACCCGCACGCTCCAGCCGATGACTGTCGCGGCTTCGATGACGCCCCTGGCGACGCCCGCCACGCCGGGGTTGGTCATGGTCTGGGCGACGTAGACGATGGTCCTGCCGGGAACCGCGCTCGGGCCGCTGGTGGGGCCGTTCCAGGGGGTGTCGGCCTGCTCGGCCTGCTGGACGTCCGCCTTCGCCCTGGCGAGGGTGGCCGGGCAGCCGGCCCTCGACGGCCCTGCGACGGGGGCCCCGGTCCCGGTCGACACGCCGCGCTCGCAGCCGTCCAGGGCGGTGCCCGCCATTGCCAGCACGACTGCCGCCAGCACGGTCGCGGCACCGCGCTTCACGGCGTGTCCCGGGAGGAGGCCACGTCCGTCGACGGCGGCGTGAGCGAACCGCGGGTCTCTGCGCCACCGGCGCGCAGCCGGCGGCGTGCGGAGTAGCCGGCCAGGCCGACGGCGAGGAGCAGTGTCGCACCGTTGAACAGCGGCACGGCCCAGAAGTCGGCGCCGAGTTGCCCGATGCCGGCCAGGCCGATGGCGAGGACGGCGACGGCGACCACGGTGCCCAGGCTGTTGGCGCGTCCGGGTTTGACGGCGGTGGAGCCGAGCAGCGCGCCGACGAACGCGGGCAACAGGTACTCCAGGCCGACGCTGGGGTTGCCGATCTGCTGCTGCGCGGCGAGCAGGACCCCCGCGAAACCGACGACCAGGCCCGATCCGGCGAAGGCGTAGACGCTGTAGCGGCGGGTGGGGATTCCGACGAGTTCGGCGGCGCGCGGGTTGGAGCCGATGACGTACAGGTACCGGCCGAGCGGCAGCCGCTCCTGCAGCAGCCACAGGACGGCCGCGAGCGCGAGCACGTAGGAGGCGGACACCGGCAGTCCGAGGAACGTGGAGTCGTAGAGGTCGGTGAAGGCGACCGGCAGACCGCCTGTGCCGGGGAGGACCCGGGCGCCGCCCGTGATCCAGCCGGTGAAGGCGTACAGGATGCTGCCGGTGCCGAGCGTGGCGATGAAGGAGTCGATCCGCCCGAACTCGACGATGACGCCGTTGAGGGCCCCGAAGGCCGCTCCGCCCAGGACCACGGCCAGGCAGGCGAGCGGCCAGGGCCAGCCGCCGTCGACGATGAGCCGCAGCACCGCGACGTGCGCGAGGCCGAGGCCGTAGCCGATGGACAGGTCGAATTTGCCGGTGGCGACGGGGATCGTCGCACCGAGTGCGAGGATGGCGGGGATCGACTGGTTGGACAGGATCGAGGAGACGTTGTCGAGGGTGGGGAAGGTGTTCGGCAGCGCGACGGAGAAGACCAGGAACAGCAGAGCGGCGAGGGCCGGCAGGCCGTAGCTGCCGATCAGGTGTCCGTGCCGGCGGCCGTGCGGGGATCGGCGGAAGGAGGGCACGGTCATCGGCCTGTCGCACGCCCGGTGCCGTCACCGTCGGTGACGGCAGGCATGGCCGAGGCGGCTGAGGTGAGTTCGCTGACGGTGAGAGCCGCACCGGTCAGCTCGGCGGTCACCGTCCCGCGGACGAACACCAGGGCACGGTGGCACACGGTGGCGACCTCCTCGAAGTCGGTGGAGACGAGCAGGACCGCGAGGCCGTCGGCAAGCGCCTGGTAGAGCAGGCGGTAGAGCTCGGCCTTGGCACCGACGTCGACGCCGGCGGTCGGCTCTTCGAGGATCAACAGCCGCCGGTGCACCCGGAGCCACCGGCCGACCATGATCTTCTGCTGGTTCCCGCCGGACAGTGTGGCGATCGGCGCCTCGCTGTCGCGGGGGTGCACCGCGAACCGCTCGATCAGGGCGGCGGCCTGGGCCCGCTCGCGCCGGGGGCTGATCCAGTGCACTGCCGACCGGCCGCCCGCCCGGGGGTTCGCCAGAAAGTTCTCACGGACCGTCAGCTCCTCGGCGCAGCCCTCCTCCAGACGGTTGCCGGTGACCAGGCCGACGCCGGAGTCGACGGCACCGGCCACCGTGTGCGGGGTGTACGGTCGGCCGTCGAGCAGGGCCCGCCCGCCGAGGATCGGACGGGATCCGGCGAGGGCGCGGCCCAGGTCGAGGTGGCCGGCGCCGGTGAGGCCCACCATGCCGAGGATCTCGCCGGCGCGCAGCCTGAGGCTGACCGGCCCGGCGTTCGTGGTCCGCACCGCGTCGAGGCTCAGCACCACCGGGCCCTCGACGGAGGCGACCGGGGCGGCCCGGTGGCCGACCGGTTCGCGGCCCACGATGTCGTGGACCAGGCGCCGGCGGCTTTGGCCGGCGAGCGGACCGGAGCTGATCAGACGGCCGTCGCGCAGGACGGCGAAGGTGTCGGCGACCCGGTAGACCTCGTCGAGCCGGTGGGTGACGTAGACGATGCCGTGCCCTCGGTCGCGCAGGGTGCGCAGGACGGCGAAGAGCCGGGCGCAGTCCGCGGCGGGGAGGCTGGCGGTCGGCTCGTCCAGGACGAGGAGCTCCGCCCGCGTCGCCAGCGCGCGGGCGATGGCGACCAGCGAGCGCTCGGCGGGGGCGAGGTCGGCGATTCGCGCGTCGGCGTCGAGGTGCCCGGCGATCAGGGCGAGGGCGTCGGCGCAGCGCTCCCGGGTCCGCCGCCAGGAGACCAGGCCGTGACGGCGCGGGTAGCCGGCGACCAGGGCGATGTTCTCGGCGACCGTCATCCACTCGACGAGACCGAGGTCCTGGTGGATGAAGGCCATGCGGCGGGCGGCGGCCTCGGTGCCGAGCGGGTGCCCGGCCACCGTCACCTCGCCCTGGTCCGCGTGGTGGATCCCGGCGAGCGTCCGGATGAGGGTGGACTTGCCGGCGCCGTTCGGACCGAGCAGGGCCAGGACGCTGCCGCGATGGATGTCGAGGTCGATCCCGGCCAGCGCGGGAGTGCCGCCGAACCGCTTGCCGAGACCGCGGATGCGAACGAGTGGGCCGCAGCGCGCGGGTGGGCCCGCCGGGGGGTCGGGGGTGTCGTGCATGGACCACCGTTCCTACCAGCTGAGCCCGGCCGCCGTGGTGGTGACACGCCACGGTGGCCGTTGACGTCCGGAGGGCTGGTCATTCGATCTCGGGAATGTCGGCGAACTGGTTCTCGAAGAAGTGGCTCTCGAAGAGGTCGGGGACGCCGTCGGACGCCTCCAGGGCGCATTCGGCCCAGATGACCTTGCCCCTGGCCGTGTAGCGGGTGCCCCAGGCCTGGGTGAGCTGGGCGACGAGGAACAGGCCGCGGCCGCCCTCGTCGGTGGTGGCCGCGTGGCGCAGGTGGGGGGCGGTGCTGCTGCCGTCGGAGACCTCGCAGATCAGGGCGCGGTCGTGGATCAGACGGATCCGGATGGGCTCGGTGCCGTACCGGATGGCGTTGGTGACCAGCTCGCTGAGCAGCAGTTCGGTGACGAAGGCGACCTCCTCCAGCCCCCAGTCGCTCAGGCGGCGGGCGGCGGCGGCGCGGATGTCGCCGACGCGGGCCGGGTCGGCGGGCAGGTCCCAGGTGGCGATCCGGCCGGGGTCGAGGGCGTGGGTGCGGGCGACGAGCAGCGTGACGTCGTCGGCCGGGTGCTCGGGTACCACGGCGTCCACGACCGTGCGACAGGTGTCCTCGGGTGAGCGGTTCGCTTGCGCCAGGGCGGTGCGCAGGCGGTCGAGGGCCGCGTCGGGGTCACGGCGGTGGTCTTCGAGGAGTCCGTCGGAGTAGAGGACCAGCTGGCTGCCTTCGGGCAGGTGCAGCTCGGCGGTTTCGAACGGCAGGCCGCCCAGGCCGAGCGGGGGCCCGGCGGGGAGGTCGGGGACGGTGACCGTGCCGTCCGGGTGGACCACCGCGGGTGGCGGGTGACCGGCGCGGGCCAGGGTGCAGCGCTGCGAGGTCGGGTCGTAGACGGCGTACAGGCAGGACGCGCCGATGATGCCGTCGTTGCCGGTGGCGGGCTCCACGCCGTCCTCGTCCCGGTCCAGGCGCCCCACGAGGTTGTCCAGGTGGGTGAGGAGCTCGTCGGGCGCGAGGTCCAGTTCGGCGAAGTTGTGCACGGCGGTGCGCAGGCGGCCCATGGTGGCGGCGGCGTGCAGTCCGCGGCCGACGACATCGCCGACGACCAGGGCGACCCGGGCGCCGGACAGGGGGATGACGTCGAACCAGTCCCCGCGCACCCCGGACTCGGCGGGCAGATAGCGGTGGGCGACCTCGATGGCGCTCTGCTCGGGCAGGCTGCGCGGGAGCAGGCTGTGCTGCAGGGCCAGGACCATGGCGTGTTCGCGGGTGTAGCGGCGGGCGTTGTCGATGCAGATGGCGGCGCGGGTGGCCAGCTCCTGGGCCAGCGAGCGGTCGTCGTCCCCGTAGGGGGCGGGGTTCCGGGCGCGGTAGAAGCCGGCGATGCCCAGCACGACGCCGCGGGCCAGCAGCGGGACGGTGATGAGGGAGTGGACGTGGTGCGCGAGGAGGCGCTCGGCCGCCCCGGGGTCCTGCGAGATCCAGCCGGTGGCCCTGCGCAGATCGGGTTCCAGCACCGCCTGCCCGCTGGCCAGGCAGCGGCGATGGGGCGTGGTGGGGCTGAGGTCGACCCGTTCGCCGACCGGGTAGAAGGGGCAGTCGGCGCGGATGCCGTGGACCACCGTGCGGTGCAGCTCGCTGCCGGGGTCGGTGGGCTCCTCACCCCGCAGGACGGTCTCGGGCAGGTCGATGGTGACGTAGTCGGCCAGCCGCGGGACGGCCATCTCGGCGAGTTCCCAGGCGGTGCGGGTCACGTTCAGGGTGGTGCCGATGCGGGTGCTGGCCTCGGACAGCAGCTCCAGGCGGCGGCGGGCCGCGACGGCGTACTGTCCCACGCCCGGCTCGCCCAGCAGCAGCAGCCTGGTGGCTGCGCCGCGCGCGGGGGCGGACAGCGCCTCGGCCCCGTGATCCGTCGCCGCCGCGGAGAGCGGTGGGACGGCGGTGGTCGTGGCGGGCTCCGGGAGGCCGACCGACGGACCGGCCTGGTCGGGGGTGACGAGCCGGGGCAGCGAGTCGCCGTACAGGACCGCCTCGATGACGAAGCCCTCCACCCCGGACGGGCTGACCACCGGACGGCTCAGCAGGGTGGCCCGCCGGCCCTGGGAGAGGGTTACCTCGACCGCGGTGCGACGGGCCGAGGAGATCAGCTCGGTGGCCGTCTGTTCGAGCAGTGTCTGGTCGTGCCGGTCCAGCCCGCTTCGGGGCAGCTCGTCCAGACCGGCCAGGCGCCCTTCCCCGGCCGCCTGGCCGGTCTCGGCGCGGCGCCTGGAGTCGAGGTACGCGCGCAGCAGGGTGCGCTCTCGCGCCGAGCTCTGCGCCAGCAGGCGCCGCTCGATGGCGGTGGCGGCCTTGCGGATCAGGTCCTCCATCTGCGGGTCCGCGTAGGCGGGCGGATAGGCGAAGCAGAGGACACCCTCGATCCGTCCGCTGAGGGGGTCGCGGACGGGAATCGCCGTGCAGGCGTTCGACTGGCCGCGCTCGGCGAAGTGCTCGGCGCCGGAGACCTGGATGAGCCGCCGTTCCGTGAGCGCCAGCCCGATGCCGTTGGTCCCGCCGTACTGCTCGGCGAACACGAAGCCCGGGACGCTCTGGATCGCGGGCAGCTGCCTGACCATGGACGCTTCGCCGAAACGGCGCTCCAGCACCGCCCCGTCCGCGTCGGCCAGGGCCACGTTCATCCGGCTGCCGGCGAACCTGGATGCCAGCCGGTCCAGCACGGGCCTGGCCGCGCGGACCAGCCGGCCGTCCAGGTCGATGTCCGGGCGGTACGGGAGCTCGGACCCGTCCGGGGAGATCCCCATCGACTGGCAGCGCTGCCAGGAGTCCAGGATCAGATTCCGCACGCCGCCCTCGACCGGTTCACCGAGCATGAACCGCTCGCGGGCCCGTACGGGGCCGATCCCCGCCTCATCCGAAGCCGTCATGACCGCCACAGCGCTCGCATTTCCGCAGACCTGCACCCTTCGATGCAATATTAGGACTTTGCCCGTTTTGCGGTGTTTGCTACCGGATCGCGCACACTCCCCGAGCACGGTGGCGGTATTGCGGCCATCACCGCATCATCGGCAGAGCGGGGGACGGGTTGAGGAGTGCCATGACCAGTGCCAACGGGCCGGCGATGACCCGCGACGAGTTCGACGCGCTTTTCCGGCAGCTGCGCCGCGACCGTCTCCCCGGGCCGGTCGAAGGGAGGCGACGGGTGGCAGCCGCCGGCCTCGTACGCACGGGTGAGGTCGTCGCCATGGGGCGGCCGTGGGACAGCGTGCCGGGGCCCGACAACCGCAGGCCGGCACTGCACCAGATGACCGAACTGGCGGACGTCACCGCCCCCGAGCCGACCGTGCACCGGGACTTCATCGCCTCCGACTACCACGGCAAGGCACAGACGCACCTGGACGCGCTCTGCCACATCGCGTACGGCGGACTGCTCTTCGCGGGAGTGCGGGCGCGGGAGGTGTTCTCCTCGCAGGGTGCCGCCTACGGCGCGGTGACCGACCTGCTGCCCGGGCTGGTGGGACGAGGAGTCCTGCTGGACGTGCCGCGCCTGCGTGGCCGTGCCTGGCTGGAGCCGGGAGAGCCGATCGGCGGCCCGGAGTTGCTGGTCTGCGCCGAGGAACAGGGCAGCCCGCTCCGCCCCCAGGACATCCTCCTGGTCCGCACGGGCCACCTCGCCCGACGGCGGCGGCTGGGCGCGTGGGATCCTGACGACCTCAGCGCGGGACTGCATCCCGGCGCGATGCGCGTGCCGAGCGAGTCGCAGGCCTCGGCACTGGGCAGCGACGGCGACAGCGATGCGCGCCCGAGCCCCGTCGACGGCGTCCACTCGCCGGTCCACGTGCTGGCCATCACCGCCCTGGGCCTGCCGCTGATCGACAACCTGGACCTGGAACCACTGGCCGAGGCGTGCGCGCGCACCTCACGATGGGAGTTCCTCTTCGTCGCCGCGCCCCTGAACATCCCCCGCGGCACCGGCTCCCCGGTCAATCCGCTCGCGGTCTTCTGAACGCTCGCGGTCGTCTCGGCGGGGCCGGGGCCGGCCGTGCTCCGCTCCGGGCGGCGCTGTCACCACTCGTCGCGGTAGTCGGTCACCAGAAAGCTGCCCACGGCGCCGTCGCCACCGAACACGCCCCAGCGGCCGGTGCGGGTCACGACGCCATTGGTGGCTCCGTATGGCCCCACGGTGGCGACCGGAGCGCCGTTGTCACAGGAGAAGCCGCGGAAGACGTGGACGACCTTCCGGCTGTCGTTGAAAATACTGAAGCTGCTGGAGCCCAGTCCGCTGGCCGCGGCGATGCATCCATCGGTGGAGGCGGAGTACGTGCGTTCGTTGAAGTAGATCCTTCCCTCTTCTTCCTCATGGCCGTGGCCGCGTCCGCCGTCACGGCGGTCGTGGTCCTCGTGCTTCTCCCCGCCTTCGCTGCCGCCGCCCTCGACAGCCTCGGCCGGGGCGGCTTGCTCGACGGGCTGGGCCGCCGGCTGGACGGCCGGGGGCGCCGGGGCGGCTTGCTGGACGGGCTGGGCCGCCCGCTGGACAGACGGGGGCGCCGAGGTGGATCCGGTGGTCAGGGTGTAGGTGATACCGGTGGTTGTGAGGGCCGCCGCGCCTACTCCCGCAGCGGCCACAACCCATGTGCGCGTGCGCATGTCACTGTCTCTCTGTCTCTCTGCCTCACGGACGTCGGCCGGGTGACCGACCTGCGATGAACGTAGCGACGGCCCCTATGACTGTCATGTCGGACATGTCCGAGGTGTGACACCATGAGTCCAGCCAGGTGAAAATGCGGCACGTACCGCATGCCGGTGAAATTCCCGCACCTCAAAGCGACCCGGAGCGGCTACGGCTGGTAAGTCGGTCACCACGCACCGGTCGACACGTCTGCGCTCGCCGCCGCCCAGGAGCACAGTGGGGACATGGAAGTCCGAGCACGCGCGGCCCGCCACCAGCAGCGCGGGCAACGGAGCTGGGCGCTGCTGCTGATTCCGCTTGCCCTCATCTCGGTGATCACCGTGGTCGATCTCCACTCCCCCACCACCATCCACCTCGGCCCGCTCCTGGTGATCGCCCCTGCCCTCACCCCCTCGTTCGCCGGCCTCCGCCCGACCGCCCTCGTCGGAGCCCTGGCCATCGCCGCTCAGGTCCTCATCGCCTTCCTCCACGGCGGCTTCACCACCAGCAACCACATCGCGCAGGTCGTCGCGCTGACCGTCCTGTGCATCCTGATCGTCATCTTCACCGCCGTCCGCGAACACCGGGCCGGACAGCTCGCCCGCGCCCAGTCGGTCGCCGAAGCCGCCCAGCGTGCCCTGCTGCGCCCGCTGCCCGAACAGATCGGGCCGCTCCGGATCGCCACGATGTACCTCGCCGCCGAAAAGGAGACACAGATCGGCGGCGACCTCTACACCGCCACCCGCACTGCGGGCGGAACCCGCATGGTCATCGGAGACGTCCGGGGCAAGGGCCTGGCCGCCATCGGCGAGTCGGCCCTGCTGGTCGGCGCCTTCCGTCTCATGGCCGCACAGCACGACACCCTGGCGGACCTGGCATCCACGCTCGACCACAACGTGGGGCGCTACCTCACCGACTTCGCCCAGGAGAGCGGCGACATCGTCGAGCACTTCATCACCGCGATTCTCGTCGACCTGCCCGACGACGAGCCCGTCGCCCACATGACCAACTGCGGACACCCGCCGCCCCTCCTGCTGCGCGACGGCCGCGCACTGCCCGTCGACTCCGTACCGGCCGCTCCACCCCTCGGCGTGAACGACCTCGGCGACGGCAAGTACCCGAGCGACAACTTCCCGTTCGGAAGAGGCGACACCTTGCTGCTGTACACCGACGGGGTCACCGAGGCACGCGACGACACCGGCGAGTTCTACCCACTCGCCGATCGCGCCGCCCACTGGACCAAGTGCTCCCCCGAGACACTCGTCAACCACATCCGCCGCGACCTCCTCGCTCACGTCGGCCACCGCCTCGACGACGACGCCGCCGTCATCGCCATCCGGCGTGCCGAACCCACCGCCGCCCACCTCGCCGGGCCCGATCGAAACCCGCCCCCTCCGCGAGGGTGATCCAACGCCGAGTCGCACGGCCGCCGAACAGCGGCCGGTGAGGGCGCCTGCCTACCGCCAGCGGATGCCCAGGTCCTTCAACCCGTTCTGGAAGTTGGAGACCAGTCGCTTCGGTGGCGTGCCCGAAGCGAGCTCCAGGCCGGGCAGGTCGGCGACGATCCGGCGGATCAAGGCCGACATCTGGATCCTCGCGAGCCGCGCTCCCACGCAGAAGTGCGGTCCGAACCCGAAGCTGACGTGGTCGTTCGGCGTGCGGGTGATGTCCAGGCGGTCCGGGTCAGGGAAGACCGATTCATCCCGGTTGGCGGAGGCGTGATAGACGACCACCTTGTCTCCACGGCGGATCGGTCTCCCGGCCAACACCACGTCCCGAGTGGCGGTGCGCCGGAACTCCAGCACCGGCGGCCAGAACCGAAGCAACTCCTCCACCGCCGAAGGGAGCAGATCGGGCCGTCGGGACAACCGGTCGTACTGGTCGGTGTGGGTGAGCAGGGAATACAGGGCGCCGGGCAGGCCGTTACGCAGCGTCTCGTTCCCGGCGACGGCCGGAAAAACACGCAAACATGTCCCCCCAACCCCAGACGGGGAGGTTCGAGGAGGGCCGTTTGCCGTGCAGGAAGTCGATCTCTATCTCCGCAAGTCCAAGGTCGTCCGCACCGCCGATCCGCGCGACCTGTTGTCGGTCGAAGCGCAGGAATCCACTGGCCGTGCCTGGGCGGCCCGCGAGGGCCTGCAGGTGCGGAAGGTCTGGGTGGACAACCTGTCCGCCTGGTCGGACGTCGTCCGTCCGGAGTTCGACAACGCACTCGCCGCCGTCATGAACGGCGAGGTGCCCTGCCTGTGGAACTTCGCCATGGACCGTTTCACCCGCAAGGGGATTGACGAGATCGGACCGGTCCTGGGCAAGGCCCGAGTCATCTTCGACTACGAGGGCCTGGACAGCTCAATCGAACGCGACCGCCGGTGGATCATCGACCGCGCCGAACAGGCCCGCGAGTTCTCCCAGCGACTGAGCTACAACGTCAAGAGCACGAAGGCCCGCCAGCGTGAGACGGGCCGGTGGTCCGGCCGCGCACCGTACGGCCTCGTGGCCGGCAAGGACCGCAAGCTGCGGCACGGCGAGATGTGGCCAATCGTCGAGCGAATCATCACCGACCTGGCCGGCGGCACCACTCGCGGCGAAACGGAGTGCGTCCCGGCCCGCTCACTTGCCCGCGCACTCACCCACGAAGGCATCGCATCTCCGGGGGGCGGCCCGTGGCGTCCCGGCGCGGTCATAGCCATCGCGCGCAACCCGGTCTACCTCGGCTGGATGCCGGTCCCCGGTGACAGCAACCGCTATCAGCCCCGCGAATACCGAAACGCCGCCGGAGAACGTGTCCGTGTGATAGCAGACGAGTGCGCCCCGCTCCCCGAGGAACTGGTGATGCGGGCCCGCGCCGCGCTCGCCGGACACGGCACAGGCGGACCCCGCATTGGGCGGGCACATCACACGCTCACCGGGCTGTCCGGCTGCACGGGCTGCCTGGGCCCAATGCAGGTCGGTGGGCAGTACTACCGCTGCTCACGTTACGCAGCCGGACTCTTCTGCCCCTCCCCCGCTCTCGTCTCGATCACGGCTCTGGAGGGCTACATCTTCGAGAGTTGGGGGGAGATGCTCGGCAACGCACGCCCGGACGACCCGCTGGTGCTTGCGGTCGCACAGCGCTGGGGCGCCCTGACCAACCCACAGGACGCCGCCGCTTCCGCTGCCGCACGCGAGCAGATCGCCATGGCCGAGGCCGCCGTGCGCCAACTCGCGGACGACCGCGCTGCCGGCCTGTACGCAGGCGAGATGGGCAAGCACTTCCCGCGCCTCGTCCACGAAGCCGAAGCCCGGCTCGAGGCGGCCCGTGATCGCCTCAACGGCCTGTCCGCCACCCACGTCGACGTCGGCTTCCTCATCGGCGAGCCCGAGAACGCGACCCGCTTCATCCTCGACGCCGATCCCGAGACCCGGCGGGAACTGCTGCCCCTCGCCATCGACAAGATCTGGGTGTCGAAAGGCCGACAGGGCTACCGCTTCGACGGCGAGAAGCGTGTTCGCATCGAGTGGGCTGTGCCCATACCGGTAGCAGCCTGAGCCCGAATCCACCGGGCTGTGACTGACGTGGGGACGGGATGACGCAGAGAGGTGTCTGCTGAGCTGGGAAGATGGGAGTTCTCTACGCTTCCGTCCGGCCCAACCAGCAAGGCACCTCGTAAGTGAAATCCTCCCATAGCTCCGCCGCGCTCACCGCCGCGTTCGACGACCCGAACCTGATCGCGGACGCGGGGCTTGTCCCGCTGGTCCGGCTGGCCGAGCGCGTCGGGCTTCCCAGCCTGGCCGGCGAGCGACTACGGATCGCTGGCGCGGGCAACAGCGGCGGCGCCAACCCGGCTGCGAAAGTGATGACGCTGGTCGCGGCGATGTGCGCCGGGGCTGACTCGATCGACGACACCGGCTGGCTGCGGCACGGCGCAATGAGCCGACTGTTCGGCGGGGTGCGCGCGCCCTCCACACTGGGCACCTTCCTGCGCGCCTTCGCCCACGGGCGCAACCGGCAACTCCCTGCAGTGCACCGGAACTTCCTTGCCCGGCTGGCCGCCACCACCCCGCTGCTGCCCGACGTCGACCAAGTCGCGTTCGTGGACGTCGACCCCACCCACCGCCGCGTCTACGGACGCGCCAAGCAGGGCGCCGAGGTCGGCCGGTTCAAGGGCGTACGCACGCTGCACCCGATCCTCGCCACGCTCAGCACGCCGACGGCCCGCCCGGTGATCGCGGCGGTCCGCCTGCGGCGGGGCAAGGCCGCCGACGCCCGCTGCGCCGGGCCCTTCACGGCCGAGGCCCTGGCCACCGCCCGCCAGGCCGGGGCGGGCGGGACCGTGATCGTCCGCGCGGACAGCCAGTTCTACAACGCCGATGTCGTGGCCGTCTGCCGCCGCGCAAGGGCGCACTTCTCGCTGACCGTGCGGATGAACCCCCACATCGCCGCCACGATCAGCTCGATCGGCGAGGACCCCTGGACACCGATCCGCTACCCCGAGGCCTTCGTGGACCCGGACATCGGCGAGCCGGTCTCCGACGCCGAGGTGGAGTACACCGCGTTCACCGGACGCAGGAAGGCCGAGCAAGCAACCGGCCGCCTGATCGTGCGCCGGGTCCGCCGCCTGAACGCCGAAGTCATGGCTGGGCAGGGAGAGTTGTTCACCGCCTGGCGCTACCACCCCGTGTTCACCGACAGTCCCTTCACCACGCTCCAGGCCGAGCTCCACCACCGCCAGCACGCGACCGTCGAGCAGGTCATCGCGGACGCCAAGGGCTCGGCGCCGGCCCACCTGCCCTCCGGGAACTTTCAGGCGAATAACGCGTGGCTGACTCTGTGGGCCATCGCTCACAACCTGCTGCGGGCCGCCGGAGCCCTCGCCGGGACCTTCCACGCGAGGGCCACCACCGCGACCCTGCGCGACCACTTGATCCACGTTCCAGCCCGCATCGCTCGCTCGGCCCGGCGTCTGACACTGCACCTGCCCAACCGCTGGCCCTGGCAGCACGCGTTCACCGACCTCTTCGACGCCGCCCACCCGCCACCGGCCTGATCAACAACCCGACCACCAGCCCGACAAGGCCCGACCGGAGCAGACGTGGAAGAGCTGGGCAGACCAGCGGGCCTCCCATGCCCACCCCCAGTCACCCCGGCCAAACCCCGGATCTGATCACTCTCGAATCAGGTCGGTGGATTCGGGCTGAGTCAGCGTCCACCCGCGGACGCACTGCTCGGCACCCCTTTGGACCCGAAGACCTACGACTACCCGGACCGGTGCACAGAAGGGAAATTTCGCGCTCCCGATCATGATCCGGACATCACTCCGAGTGAAGCGCGCAGGCTAGAAACGTACTGGCCTCACCGGAGTAGATCCGGTGAGACCAGTACGACTTACTGCTCAGCCGTCGTCAGCCCTGTGGGGAACGTGACGTCGGGTACTTGGCTTAGAGATCAACCAAGTTCAGCGCCTTTGCCAGTGCGGCTTGGGCGTCGCGCCGAGGTTTACCGATCAGGAGGGGGATCCCCAAGGGTCATCCTCTACACCTTCATCGGCAATTTCAAAGCGCTTCCATTCAACGCAAGTCGGAATACTTCCTCCGGAGTGCAGGAACTCCTTGACCGCCTCTCGAACGAGATCGAGTGGAATCTCCGAATTATCTGGAAACTCAGTCCAGTGCTCGGCGACATGGTATGCGACGCCACTGCGAGAGCCAGGGGCGCCCACTGAAGCGATGTGTCCGACCTCGGGTGCCGTTAGAGCTAGCGCACCCACATTGAAATCTCTACTGACTCCGACGTATAGCTCGTGATCCGGAAATCCTGCCGACATTCGAGATCGAGCCCTTGACAGGATATGTACTGCATCATGGAGTGCCGGCCCCGTCAACAGGGCATCAATGAGGCAATCTACGTCACCCGACGTGGAGAGCAGAACGGGGTTCTGCATGTCAGTGCGACGATAGCGCGCTTCTAGTCGATTATCGGTCGCCATCGCACGTATCCCTTCTTAGCCAAAATCAGCCAGTCCTTGGTATACATGGCTGTTCCACACGCCCGAGCCGTCAACAAAGTGAACCGTTAGCGTTTGCCCCTTGTTGAGGATGTATGGTAGCACCATATCGCACCCCAGTGGCTCATCGCACGGCCCTTGTGCGTGATTGATTACCAGGTCTGCGCTTGTAATGCGCGTACTTCCATCTGGATTGAGCATGCTAGCAGCAAACTTTTGCTCGACATCACTCGCGCGTGCAGCAGGTGAACGGAATCCCCACTGGCCCAACCGGCTATTGGCTCGATCGATCAGATTCCTGTAGGTACCCTTGCCGCTCGTCATGATGCTGCTCGTATTGCCGTGACTATCCATGGCAATGCCCGAAGTCTGCCCGCCGTCAACCCTCTCCGGAAGTTTGCTATGGAGAGCTCGGAGTTCACAGTTGCTGTTGTGCACCAATACCGGCGCATTTCCTGCCAGCACATAGTACGTGTGGAGGTCCTCGACGGTGAGGTTGTACATGACCTGCTGGCCGGCTGCCTCGCGGACGGACACGACGTTCGCGTCCTGTCCACTTTCCGTCTTGAGACTGTGTCCCGACTGCAGGCTGCCCGCGGGAGTCCACTTCTGAGTGGTGGCGTCCCAGAAGGAGTGCCCAAAAGTTGTGTGGATTACCTCTTCGCTGTCGCCTGATTGAACAATGACATCGACAAGGTCGTCATCGTCATGTTTCCAGGTGGCCGTGACGGCGTGACCGCTGGTTTCTCCGGTTTGTGGATCTCCTGCTTCGACTTGATCGCCTGGCTTGATTTCGGCGATTTCTCGGGTGCTTCCGTCGGCCATGAGAACCGGTGTCGTAGCAGCAAAGCTGCATGGGCCAGACTTCGGCCGGATCTTCGACACAAGTTTGCTGACGATATTCTTCACTGCGCCAGGGCGTTTGGCTATTGCCTCCCCGCCGTGTATTGCGGCAGAGCCGGCCAAACCGCCTGGAGTGGGTAGGGGCAGGAACGGGCCGAATGTCTTGGCGAACCACCGACCCAACTGGTACCACTTGCTGTGCGGTCCGTCCAGGGGACCGCCTATTTCCGAGACAATAGTGGTGAGATTGAGTGGGGAGTTGGGATTTTCCCGCTGATAGCGGAAATTATCCGCCATTTTGTCGTCGCCGAGGAGGCGAGCAGTGCCCTCGGCCAGCTCGTTGTAGGTCTGGACAGTTTCGTGCCAGGCTCCGCTTGCTACGTCCTTGACCTTATTGACTATGTTGTCGCAGGTCTTGCAGTTGAAGCCGAGGAACAGCCCGCTTGGGTCGCTGGCGTTGATGGGGTCGTTGTTGCTGTATGCGTAGCCGTTCCACTGCTGGGGATTGGCCGGGTCCAGGATGGGATCGGGGCTGATGAACCGTCCATGGACGGGGTCGTATTGACGGGCGCCGAGGTTGGTGAGGCCAGTGGTGTCGTCCTTGCTGCCGCCGACGAAGCCCTTGGTGCCGGCCCACTGGTTCGTGGAAGGTTGGGTGCCGCGAGGATTGCCGAATGGGTCGGTGGGGCGTCGGGTGACGGTCATGGCGGCGTCGGTGCCGATCTGGACGCCGTTGGTGCCGTGCGGATCGGCGGCCTGGATGACGACGTTGCCGCCGCCGATGGTGGAGGTGACCCGGGTTTAGGTGAGCCCGCCTCCTGCGGCAATGGACCGGACGTTGCTTAGTGTTCCGGTGGCGGTGTCGAGGGTGAGCTCGTCGGTGGGCAGGTTGAGGGTGGTCTTGCCGGGGTTTCGGCGGATGAGCTGGTTTCCGTCCGCGTCGTACAGATAGCTCGTGGTTCCCTCAGCTCCTGTCGAGCTGAGGGAGGCCACTCTGCCTTCACCGTTCCATGCGAGCGTCGTGGTTCCGCTGGTGTCGGTGATGGCAGTGGTGTTTCCCGCGGCGTCGTACTGGTAGCCGGTGGTCTTGGTGCCTGCGGGCCCGGTGGTGGTGGATGTGAGCAGGGCGTGGGGCCCGCCCGTTCCGCCGCCGGTGTTGGGGGCGGTGGTTGGGCTGTTGGTGCTCTTGGAGGCTCCGAAGGCCTGGGTGGTGGTGGTGTCCTTGAGACTGTTTCCGGTGATGTCGTGCTGGACGAGGCCGGTGCGGTTGCCGCTCGCGTCGTAGCTGTAGGTGTTCCAGTAGGGCGCCGGACCGCCGACCGTGCGGCCGCCGGGACTGACGGACGCCGGGCCGTTCGCGTTGTTGCATCCGCCGATGCCGGGCACGGTGGCGGAGGCGCCGGTGCCGTGGACGGCTCCGGAGGAGTCGGTCCAGTCGATCGTGGTGGTGCTGCCGCCGGTGTCGGTCCAGGCGCCGGTCAGCCGGCCCAGGTGGTCATAGGTGAAGCACTGAGTGTCGGTTGCCGAGGCGTCCTGGATGTCCGTGACCGAGGTGATCCGGCCGGACGGGGTGTAGGTGTAGCTGATCTGGTCGACCGGGATCGTGCTGGCCTGTCGGTCGATGATGGAGTTGATGACCCGTCCGGTGGCCCAGTCGTACTGCCGGGTGGAGACGACCTGCGTGCCGTAGTCGCCGGCCGTCGTGCGGATCGGTCGTGCGAGTGCGTCGTAGTCAACCTGTCGGACGATGGTCTGGTCGAGGCTGGCTGCCGAGAACAGCAGACCAGTCGCCGTATTCAAGTAGGTGATCGACTCGGCGGGGAGCCCGCCGGCCGCAGGAATGCTCGTCTGTGTCAGGGCGCCGAGCACTTGGCTGTAAGTATTGGTGGTGGTGTAGGTGCCGGCAAGCTCCTTCTCCACGGACGGGATGGTGATGGAGGTGCCGAGCGGCCGGTAGGCGGTGTCGTAACCGGTCACAGCCGTGGTGTAGGCCACGGGACCCTTGCCGCCAACGTAGCGAGTGGACGACGTGAGCTGGCCCTTGACGAGCGTGTCGTACGTCCATGCTGCAGTCTGGTTCGCGGAGGCCACACTGCCATTGAAGGTGCCGGTCTTTCGGCCGAGCAGATCGTAGGTATAGGCGAGGGTGGTGCCCTTGGCGTCGGTGGTGTGGTCGATACGCGAGTTGACGTCGTAGAACGTCTGGGTCACGCCGGTATCCGGGTCGGACGCAGATACCTGTCGTCCACGCAGGTCGTAGGTGTAGGTCCAGGTGTTGCCGCTGCTGTCCGTACGGCTGGCCGGCTGGCCTGCTGGTGTGTAGGTGTACGCCGTGATGTCCGCGTCGGCGTTGTTGCCCGTTGGGGTCGGCGTGCGGTATTGCAACAGGGCGGTGGTGCGTCCCCTGGCGTCAGTCACAACCGAGCTTGGCATTCCGCCGCTGGGAGGGGTGGTGTCGGTCCGGTCGGCGCCCGGATATGCGGTGGTGGTGGCCCACTGGAGGTTGCCGTTGAAACGGAACTCCGCGCGAACCACACGCCCGCTGCCGTCGTAGGTGTTCCAGGTCTGCCCCGGTACCTGGCCGTCGGCTGTGGGGATGAAGACCGATTCGGTGGGGAAGGAGCTCCTCTCGTAGTACGGGGCAGAGGTTTTGATCACCCAGCCGTGTGTGTCATAGACCGTGTCGGTGATCAGGCGCCCGTTAGAGCGTGCGTCGCTGGTGCGCTGGGTCTGCCGGTGGCGACCCAGGCCGTCGTAGATTTCGATGCTTGCCGAGTGCGTGCTTGAGCCATCGTTGAGCGACTCGGTCTTGACGGTGGACGGTCCTGCCGTGCCTTTGAGCGCGTAGGCGAACTTGCGGCTCGGCAGTTGCGAGGTGGGGCGGTCGGGCGCCCAGACGGCGGTGAGCCGGCCGAGCGCGTCGTACTGCCCGGTGATGACGCGGCCGTTGACGTCGGTACTGGTCAACGCCGATTCGCGGGCCGGGTCCAGCGTGGTTGTAACAGTCCAGTCGGCCCCCATAGGGCCGGTGGTCTGTATCTGAGTCGGGAGAGCACCGGAGGTCGGAGTGAGAACGGTCTTGGTCTCCGCGGGGGTGACCGACGGTCCGCTCAGCTGCACGCCGGAGCTGTTGTAGGTGGAGCCGTCGGTGGTCGCCGTCGTCAGGTTCCGCCCGTAGGCGTCGAAGGTTGCGCTGCCGGCGTGGGTGTAAACGGCGTTTCCGGACTGGTCGAAGCGGTCGAGGACCTGGCCGCCGGTCTGGTTGCCTGTCGTGCCGGCCTGTCCGAAGGGCCTGCCGTCGTAAAACGTTCGGCCGCCGGACAGGGTATTGGCGGATGTGGCCTTGCCTGCGCAGGGCCCCTGGAAGGCGGTCACCTCCGAGACGAGCGTCAGCAGCTGCGGGTTGTCGCTGGCCGCGTAACCGGTGATGGTGCAGGTCTCCGGGGTGGCGGCGGTGCCGTCGCCCTTGTCGTCGACCTTGACCACGCGGTTTCCGTTGGCCGGTTCCGTGGTTGCGACCGAGGTGGTTGTACGCCACGTACCGTCGGCGAGCCGGGCTTTGGTGATCTTGGTGGTTTCGGAGTCCGGACGCCAGGCGAAGATCTGCGGCGCGCCCGCACTCTGGGCGTGGGTGGCAGACTTCTGCTGTCCGTTGTAGGTGGCGCCGGATATCGCTGTGACCGTGCCGCCGGCCTGGTCGAAGGTTTCGGCGGCGACGACGCGGCCGGCGAGCTGGGCGCTGTCGGTGACGTTGCCGCCGAGCGGGCTGGGGACTTGGACGCTGCGCTGGGTCTTACCGTCAGCGAGGTAGTCGCCGTCCATGCCGCGCAGGTAGGTGACCTTCTGCTGCGTCTTGGGAGCCTCGCCCGGGTTGGCGTTGCCGGTGGTGGTAGTCACCGACTGGTAGCCGCGGAACAGGTCCCAGGTGCGGGTCTTGGGGTCGGTGAACTCGGCGTCGTTGCGGTGCCATGCCGCCCCGCCGTTGTAGGTGTACTCGGTAGTTTTGGCGATGGCGGGAGTGCTGACGAGGTCCTGTTCGACGACGGTCCTGACGAGCGGCTTGTCGAACCAGTCGTTGACCGGGTCCTTGGAGGACTGGCCGGGCCGGTACCACTTGACGGGTATGCAGGACATCGTATTGCCGTCCTCGGAGGCCGGCATGCGGTTGTTGACCCGGGAGCATTCGGGATCGGTGTAGACGACGTCGATGCGCCCGCCCATTTCGGTGGTGATGCCCTGGATACGTGGGCGCATGAACATCTTCTCGGCCGGGTCGAGGCCGTCGACGCGGTTGGCCCGCATCTTGTACTGGAAGCTCACCGGCGGCAGGTTCTTCATCTCCGCCTGGCCGTTGCTTGGCACGCGCTGGACGGAGTCGAGCTGCAGGAGCCGCTTGGTGCCGTCGCCCGGGTCGGCAAGCTGCTGGTTGAGGTTCCAGGTGTCGACGATGCGGGGCGCGCTGTTGACCGTGATCTGGGTGTTGATTGTGGTCAGGCGCTTGGTGGTGAAGAACGTCGGCGCGATGTTGGCGCAGGTGTTGTCGGTGCAGATCTGGTCGACCGGTGTGTCCGGCCACGCGTTGGGGTTGCCGGCGCGCTTGCCCTCGGAGCAGTCGTTCGAGGCGTCGGGTATGCAGCGTTCGGCGACAGTGAAAAGGACCTTGGCCGCCGGGGCGGCGCCGCCCTTGGCTGCCTTCTGCTCGTCCAGGCGCTGACCGTAGGCGATCTCCTTGAGGTAACCGGCCCGCTGGTAGTCGGTGAGGGTGCCGTTGCCACCGGCCTGGACGGAGCCGCGCTTGTACTTGTTGCCCTCGGTGGCGTACTTGAAGGTGGTCAGGTTGCCGTGCGGGTCGACCACGTAGTCGAGCTGCCAGCGCCAGGCCATCTGGCACCACGAGCTGTTTCCGCTGGCTGAGTTGTAGCAGGGGTCGCCGCTCTTGGGCGAGTACACCGGTACGGTCAGGACGGAGTTCGCAGCCGGATCGCTGCCGTCGCCGCCGGGCAGGTGGTTGAGGCCGAAGTAGTACTGGACACCGTCAGGCGTGGTGATCCGCCAGTACTCCATGCCCTGGTAGTCGATGTCGCCTGCGGCCTTCGGCGCCCCGGTGAGCTGCTCGACCTTGGTCCCGTCGTCGCTCTCCAGGTGCCAGCTTTTGAGGTCGTCGTCGCGGACGATAGCGCCGGAGTGGCCAGCGAGGGAGAGCGTCGCGTTCTGCCCGCCCCAGCACAGGTCGCCGGAGCCGGTGATGCCCGCCTTGTCACAGACCTTGTAGGAGCGTTCGATGAAGCCGGGCTCGTAGCCCCAGCCATCACCAATCCACGAGGGCTGCGCGTTGGTTGCGGACGTCTTGCCGTCCACATCAGCGGAGTTGTAGCTCAGCGCCACAGTTGGTGCCGTGCCACCGAGCGTGGGAGGCGCCTGGATCGGGTAGCTGTAGGTGAAGTTGCCAGTGCCGGTACCGGCGGTCCAAGCCGACGACGGCGAAAGGGATGTCGCGGTGTAGTTGCCCATGGCACCGGACGGTGAAGGTGCCGCGGCAAGGACCAGCGAGCCACCGCTGCCACCGGAGCTGTCTGCCACGGTGTGGACGGACGTATCGGTTGTAGTGAACGAGGCCTGCACGGTGCCGTCCTGCCCGCGCGGCCGGGTTGTCGGGGGCAGGGTGATGTCGGCGGTGATCTCGCCGTGCCCGTCAGCCTTCGCCGCAATCGGTGTCTGCGTGCGGCACTCAGGCTGGTCCGGCGTGGTCAGCGCACAGGACGGCAGGGCGACGAGAGAGGCCCGGTCGGACCAACTGGCCGCCTGCAGCGCCTTCAGGTCCAGGGTGACGCGTGCCGCACGCCCTTCGTTGGCGGCGGGTGCCTCGGCGTCGGACAGGGCGATGAGCGGGCCGGTGACACCGGCGGCTTTGCCCCTTTCCTGCGCGGTCACCTGGACGGTGACCGTGTGTGCGCTCTCTCCCTTGCCGGTGCCGGGAGCGACCCAGTGCGCGCAGGTGCAGGCCGGACTTGCGCAGTTCGTTGCCATGGTGGCGAAGTGCGTGGGCGTGCAGCGCCGGATCGCCTACCCGCCGTGCGACGCTGAGTCCCTTGCCGGTCCAGCGGGCCGC
>NZ_JAHSQD010000469.1 GCF_020103755.1 Streptomyces sp. LS1784 | reverse complement strand
CTCGCCGCGGCCGTCGCCTCCCACGCGGGCCCGCGATCCGAGGAGGCCGCCGCGGCCGGCCCGGGCGCCGCGACCCGGCCGGGCGGACTCTCGCCACGGGAACTCCAGGTCCTGGCCGAGCTGACGGCCGGCCGCACCAACCGGGAGATCGCCGAGCGGCTGTATGTCACGCCGCGCACGGTGGGGACCCACATCGAGCACATCCTCGCCAAACTCGACCTCCCCAACCGCGCGGCCGCCGCGGCCCGGGCCGCCGCCTGGGGAATCGGCTGCTCCCGCTGACGCGGAGCGGCAGCCGTCAGAGCTTGTCACCAGCCGGCCAACGCCCGTCAGAGCCCGCCGACAGCCGTCCACGGCCGGCGTTGTCCAGCGAGGGACCCGGGAGTTCGCGGCGCAGGACCGGCGCGATCCCGGCGAAGAACAGTTCCAGGGCGCCCAGGTGGCCGGCGCGGTCCAGGACCTCGCCGGCCACGTGCAGCGGGAGCAGCTCGTGGCCGAAGCGGGCGTGCTGGCCCAGCACCACCGCGGGCCGACCTGCGGCCCCGGTCGCTTCAGTCGCTGCGGCCGGGCTGCCCGGCGAGGCGCCGGTGCCCCGGCAGCCGGAGGACCGACCCGGTGCTCCCGGTCGTGCGACGGGGCGGACACCCACGTCATGTGTTCCCCGCGCTCTGCGGGGCTGCCGTCGGCGTCGGTCACCGGGCGGTCCACCGGGACGTGGGGAAGACGGCGGCGACGAAGCTGATCAGCCGTGCCCGGGTGCCGATCCGTCGGCCGGTCACCCGGATCGGTGCGGAACGAGCAGGGGCTCGGACCGGTCATCGCGCCGGCCGATCCGCCCGGTCGCGGGCTCCGAAGTGGGACGCGATCCTGATCCCGCTGCTCCGGTCGACCGCAGGAGTCGGCGGGCCCGGCTTTCGGACGAGGAGTCGAGATGGACACACGGTGAGCCGGGGCGAGGCGTTGCCTGGTGACCGGCGCGAGCGGCTACATCGGCGGCCGCCTGGTGCCCGAGTTGCTCGCCCGGGGACACCGTGTCCGCTGCCTGGTGCGCAATCCCGGCCGGCTGCGGGACCAACCGTGGCGGGCGGACGTGGACATCGCCGTCGGCGACGTGAGCCGACCCGAGACCCTCGCAGAGGCTTTCGACGGCGTCGATGTGGCCTACTACCTGGTGCACTCCCTCGGCACCGGACCGGCCTTCGAGGCCACCGACCGTGCGGCAGCCCATGCCTTCGGAGCCGCCGCCGCGGCCGCCGGCGCACCCGGATCGTCTACCTTGGCGGTCTCGTCCCCGCCGGGGTGCCCGAAGCGGACCTCTCGCCCCATCTGCGGTCCCGCGCCGAGGTCGGCCGAATCCTGCGCGGCAGCGGTGTGCCCACGGCCGAACTGCGTGAGGCCGTGATCATCGGCTCCGGCAGCGCCTCGATCGAAATGCTTCGCTACCTCACCGAACGCCTGCCCGCGATGGTCACGCCGCACTGGGTCTCCACCCGGACTTGTCGATCTCGTCCACCAGGAGGACCCGGGGGCGGTCCTGCGGCAGCAGCGCGGTCCACGGTGCCTGCTGTGCGGGCGGGCTCCGCGAAGTGCGCGAACGTGTCACGGTTCGCCTCGATCTCGGCCGCCACGTCGACATACGGAATGCCGGCGCGCAGCGCCGCCTCGACCAGCGGGGCGGCGGTCGTGGCGAAGGGCCCGGCGCAGTTGATCACGGCGGCCGCGCCGTTCAGCGCGCGGTCGAGCGAGGCCGGATCGTCGACCGACGCCTGCCGCGCCTCAAGGCCCGGTTGGGCCTGCGCCAGCGCCAGCAGTTTGTCCTGGTCGCGACCGA
Source organism: Streptomyces sp. LS1784 (assembly GCF_020103755.1). Classification (GTDB taxonomy): domain Bacteria; phylum Actinomycetota; class Actinomycetes; order Streptomycetales; family Streptomycetaceae; genus Kitasatospora. The sequence continues at coordinate 4,779 of NZ_JAHSQD010000469.1, read as the reverse complement.
GGAGCAGGGGGACGCACCCGCGCTCGCGCAACTCCGCGACCACGAACCGCCCGGTGTGCCCGTAGGCTCCGGGCCGCCACTTCCGCTCGGTAACCGGCACCACCCCGCTGCAGTGGCTGCTGACACAGCGGATCCGCCGCGCGCACGAGCTGCTGGAGACCACGGACGACAGCGTCGACACCATCGCCTTGGCCGCGGGCATGGGCACGGCGACGACACTGCGCCGCCACTTCCACCGCACGATCGGCGTGCCGCCGGACGCCTACCGCCGCTCTTTCCGGGAGTGAGGCTGCGGTCCTCACTCGACCGAGTGATCGACAACCTGCCATCGACTGTCGGGCGCTTGCCTGCCTCCACGGGATTCACAAACCCACAACTGGTCCGAGCCCGACGGCCTGTAGCACGTGCCGGTCTCCAGCCGCCGATCTCGATGCGCGATGGCCGGTCGGTCTGCGCAACCGGTGCGGTCCGGTGCGTGAGACAGACGGTGTCGGGTGTCGCATCGGGCGCGGCGCGGCAGTCGTCTGCTCGGTCACGTACAGGCCGTTCGACCGGGGTCGGGTGGGTGTCGCGCGGGCCCGACCTGTTTGTGCGGCCCGGGAGGAGTCAAGGCGTTGCACCGTCCGTGGGACACCGAACGTCGTCTTCCGGCCTAATGTCTAGACCTCTGCAGCACGGCTCATCCGATGGGTAGTCAAAGGTCCACCTCCACAGCGAACTTGGAGACCACCATGGCCATGCGCGTGTCCAGTCGCCCCGTCGTGTTGGCGTTACTCCTGTCCCTGGCCGTAGCCGGGTGCGGCAGCGGCTCGGGAGGAGGTTCCGCCTCGGGGGGCAAGCTGACCGTCTGGCTGGCCGTGGACGCCCAGGAGAGTTGGCCACAATTGGTCCAGTCCACTAATGACCGGTTCACCAAGGCCCACCCCGGGGTCCAGGTCGAGGTCCAGTACCAGCAGTGGACGACCAAGAACCAGAAGCTGGACGCCGTCCTCGCCGGGAAGAACGTGCCCGACGTGGTGGAGATGGGCAACAGCGAGACCACCAACTACATCGTCAACGGCGCTTTCGCCCCGCTCGACCCGGCTCGCTTCGACCAGTCGGACGCGTGGCTGCCGGCCCTGGCCGACGCGTGCCGCAACGACGGCAAGACCTATTGCGTGCCCTACTACGTCGGGGCCCGGGTCGGTGTCTACCGCACCGACCTCTTCACCCGCGCAGGCGTCCCCGGAGCCCCGAAGACCTACCCCGAGCTGATCTCGGCGTTCGACCGGTTGAAGAACACCTTCGGCCCCGAGGACCCGAACTTCTCCGCCTTCTACATGCCGGGCCGCTACTGGTACGCGGTCATGGCCTTCGTGAAGGACGCGGGCGGCGAGATCGCCGTGAAGGACGGCAGCCGCTGGAAGTCCTCGCTGTCCTCTCCGGCCTCCGTCGCCGGGCTCACCGAGTGGAAGCGGCTGATCGACAACTACTACGTCGGCGACCGCGCCAAGGACAACGGCGACCAGCCGGGCGTCGCCGGCCAGGGCCACGTGGCCGTCTTCTACGGCAACACCTGGGAGGCCGGCGCCGCCGCCGACGAGCGCTCCGGCGGGGATGCGAAGCTGAAGGACAAGTTCGCCACCTTCCCCTTCCCCGGCCCGTCCGGGAAGCTCCTGCCGCCGTTCCTCGGAGGCTCCACCCTGGCCGTGCCGGCCAAGTCGTCGCGCAAGGACCTGGCCGCCGACTGGATCAAGATGTTCACCGACCGGGAGTCACAGAAGGCGCTGATCGCCGCGAACACCCTGCCCAACAACACCACCCAGCTGGCCGAGGTCGCCGCCGGCGGCATCAACGGGCCGTCCGCCCGGGCCGCCGCGACCGGCGGCTGGATGACTCCGTTCGCCCCCGGCTGGACGTCGGTGGAGAAGTCGAACATCCTGCCCGAGATGCTCGAACGGATCGCCAACGGCAAGGTGTCGGTGCAGGACGCCACCCGGGACGCCGACAAGCGGATCGACGAAGTGATCAATGAGCGCTGACCGGGTCCGGCGGCGCCGGCCGTCCCTGCTGCCGTCCCTGCTGATCGGCCCCACCGTCCTCGCGCTCGTCCTCGTGCTCGGCTACCCGCTCGTGGACATGGTCGTGCTCGCCTTCCAGGACATGACCCGCGAGCAGCTGTTCAGCGGCGCGGTGCCGCCCTGGGCGGGGCTGGAGTAGTTCCGGCGGATCCTCGGGGACGGGTTCTTCTGGACGGTGGTGTTCCGCACGGTGCTGTTCACCGCGGTGTGCGTCGCCCTGACGGTGTTCTGCGGGCTGGGCACCGCGCTGCTGATGCGCCGCGTCTCCCCGTGGGTGCGCGCCGTCATCGCCGCGGTGCTGGTCATGGTGCGGGCGATGCCGGCCATGGTCGCCGCATCGGTCTTCCGCTGGCTCTTCGACGCCGACTTCGGCGTGGTGAACTGGGTGCTCTCCCGGCTGCCCGGGGTCGACCTGGCCAAGCGCAACTGGTTCACCGACCCGTGGCAGGGTTTCGCCGTCATCGTCGCGGTCGTCGTGTGGGGATCGCTGCCGTTCGCGGCGATCACCCTGCGGGCAGCGCTGGCGCAGGTCCTGCCGGAGCTGGAGGAGTCCGCGGTGCTCGACGGTGCCCGGCCGTTCCAGGCCTTCCGGCACGTCACCCTTCCCGTGATCAGGCCAATCCTGCTCATGGTCACCACGCTGACGGCCATCTGGGACTTCGGCCGGTGCTGTACCGGTTGACGGCGAACGACTCGATGAAGGAGTAGACGGTGCCACGCTGACCGCCCTGCCCGTTGTGGTCTTCTTCCTCATCGTCCAGCGCAGGATCGCCTCCGGCCTCGCCGCCGGCGCGGTCAAGGGCTGACCGCGAGCACGGAAGGCCCCGGCCCGGACGGCGGCACCCCGTGCACGTCCACAGGATGATTCCGTGCACGACCGGCTGGACCCCGTGTCCACCACCCCCTTCTCCTCACCGCCCGGGCCCTCGTCCGGGACTGGCACTTCGCCACCGGCGCCGAAGCCCACACCGTCGAGCAGACAGTCCTGACCGAACTGCGCGAAGCCGGCCACGGCCCCTACCTGAGCGCGGACGTCATGCCGAACGGCTGGACCGAGACCTTCGACGCCGACCTCATCACCCCGACCAACCTCGCCACGATCGTCGAGGCCCGGGCCGCCCTCCTCGCAGACACCGTGCAACCCGCCTCCGGTCAGCGCATTCTTTGCCCGCAACGCTGGAAGGCTCTGCCGGCCCCTCCTCCAACCGACGCACGCCGAAAACGCCCGCAGAGAAGGGCGAAGGTCCTACAGCTGCCCGTACGGGCAGCGGACAACGGTCTGGGCCCGCTGCTCCTGGACCTCTGGGACACCGACATCGCGCCCGCGTTGACGTCCCTCCACAAGCGACACGGACAGGACACCCCCGTACTGCCGCCGGTACTGACTCCCGCGCCGGTCCCGTGGTTCTACCTTTGATCTTGGCCAGTGCTCCGGCGTTTACGCCGGGGGTGAAGGCCGTCCTTGTCTCGGAGGCGCGGAGCGCCGGAGTTCTCTGCGCCTGCGGGGCGAGGGTCAGACGGTCGGGCGTTGCTGACTCTCGATGTAGTGGCGTACGACGGTGTGTGGCGCGCCACCGCACGATCCGGCGAAGTAGGAGCCGGACCGGAAGCGGCCGCCCCACAGGTAGCGGTGGACGTGGCTGTCGTACTCCTGTCGCAGACGCCGGGAGCTGACGCCTTTGAGGCTGTTGACCAGCTTGGAGAGCTGGACCTTGGGCGGGTGGTGCACCAGCAGGCGTACGTGATCCTGCTCGCCGTTGAACTGCTTCAACTCGGCTTCGAAGTCCGTACACACGTCCTGCATGATCTCTTCGCAGCGGGTCAGCATGGCGTCGGTGAAGGCCCTGCGCCGGTACTTGGTGACGAAAACCAAGTGGACGTGCAGGTGGTGGACGACGTGACGGCCGGTGCGCACGTCTGGGTTCGGATTCCAGCGTGGTGACATGAACCAGGATGCTACGGCGAGCATCGTGCAGCTTCGGTACGCCTTCCGCGTGTGCCCGAGCGTCAGTCAGCGCGCTTGCCTGGCAAGGTCGTTCGGGTGTGCTCGGGTGGTCTTCAACGACGCGCTCCGTATCCGTGAGGACGCCCGCGCCGCCGGGCTGCCGTTCGTCACGTCGGCCGAGCCGTCCAGGCGGCTGACGGCCTCGAAGAAGACCCCCGAGCATGCCTGGCTCGGCGAGGTGTCGTCGGTGATCCTGCAACAGTCGTTGCGGGACCTGGACACCGCATACCGGAACTTCTTCGACGGCATCAAAAGCAAACGGCCGAAGACCGGACCACCCCGGTTCAAGTCCCGCAGGGACAGCCGGCAGGCGATCCGCTTCACGGCCAATGCCGGGTGGAGAATCACCGGTGGCGGGAAGCTGCGTCTGCCGAAGATCGGCGACGTACGGGTGAAGTGGTCGCGCTCGCTGCCGTCGGTGCCCTCCACGGTGACCGTGGTCAAGGACGCCGCCGGGCGGTACTTCGCCTCCTTCGTGGTCGAGACCGACCCGGCCGCCGACCTTGAGCGGATGCCCGGGGCCGACGCAGTGGTCGGCATCGACCTGGGTCTGGCCCACTTCGCGGTGCTCTCGGACGGCACGAAGGTCGACAGCCCGAAGTTCCTGCGCCGCGCCGAGAAGAAGTTGAAGCGCGCACAGCGGGCCCTGAGCCGAAAGGCGAAGGGGTCCAAGAATCGGGACAAGGCCCGGGTCAGGGTCGCCCGTGCTCATGG
>NZ_JAHSQD010000468.1 GCF_020103755.1 Streptomyces sp. LS1784 | reverse complement strand
CACCGGCCGTTCGACTCGACGGCAGGGTTCCACACCGAAGAACTCAGCACGGAGGGCCAGGTTGTGGTCCTGCCGGCCGGGCATCCGCTCACCGTCCGGACCCATGTGCACATGGCCGACATCACCGGGCTGCCCGGCCTGCCCCTGCCACGCTGGCCCGACCCCGACGGCACCTACCCGCCCGGCCCCGGCCCGCAGGTCCGCGACCACGCGCAGTTGTTGCAGCTCGTCGCGCTCGGCCGTGCTTGCGCGGTCTCACCGGAGTCGTGCCGAGCTCAACTGCACGGTGACCTCGCCGCCGTGCCCGTGCTGGACGCGCCGAAAGTCACCACCGTGATCGCCTGGCCGCCGCACAGTCGGTCCAGAGCCGTCGCCGACCTTGTCCGGACTGCGACCCGTCTCCGGTAGTTCCAATACGCCTGGCCAGGTTCCACCTATCGTGTCCCGGCTCACAAACCATCGCGCACCACCCAGCCCTGGACCTGCGATATCTCCGCGATCACTCGCAAACTGCGACGCTCCGTCACAACGGCGGCCCTGCCTGGCACCGTCCGGGACGGACCGACGGCCCCAGAGAGCAGGCCCGGACGGCGGCCCGGCGCAGCGCAGCGGGTCCTACGCGCCGCGCGGGCGGCGGGCCGTGGGCGGCGGTAGGGCGGCCCGGTGGGTGGGGTGCTTGCGGCGAGGTGGAGGGCCGTTTCGCGGGTTCGTTCCAGCCGGGTGGTGAGTTGGGTGACGGTGGTGTGGTCGAGCTGGGCGAGGACGGCGGCGGCCTGGTGGTCGGCTTCGGTGAGGTTGTAGAGGCCGGCGCGGCCGAGGGCGGTCAGGATGGTCTGGAGCCTGGGGTCGATGGGGTGGTGGGTGGTGGGTTCGGTGGTCTGGGTGTGGACTGCGGCGAGGCGGGCGTGTTCCTCGCGGTGCCGGCGTTGGACGGTGGGGTCGCGGTCGGGGTCGTAGGTGGTGAGGTTTTCCTTGGCCATGACGTAGCCGATGCGGCGCCATTCTTTGTGTCGTTCGATTGCATTTTCGGTCGCGGCCATGTCTTCTCGGATATAACAGGCCCGGAAGCGGTGACGTTCCAGCATGGCGGCTTCTTCTTTTGCTTCGGCAACCTGTTCGAAAGTCATTCCTGTGGCCTTGCGGCGGACTGCTTCGCGGGGACTGGTGACTCGCTCCACGGGTTTCCCTTTCGACTTCAATGGCTGTGAATTCTCCAGCAGGTTTTTCTGCGGGAATTCAAACGGCTCCGCGCGGGCTGCGCGGACGCCGTTCGGCTGGTACCCGGGTGCGGTTCGGGTGTGGCCGGGCCGCTTGGCCCGGCGGGTGTGCACTCGGGTGTCACCGAGACTGCAGCCCAGTGACGCCCGGTGCTGCAGTTCGGTGACGCCTGCGCTGCAACTCGTTGTCGCGGGCTACCGGCTGCGGCCTCGGTGAGGACGGGATCTGGCGGTCTGGTGGCGTCGGTCGATGTCGAGGACGCCCCGGTCGATGCCGGTGAACTCGACGACGAGGCCGGCGGCGAGGACGGCGGCCCAGTCGGCTTTGGAGGCTCCGGCGTCGCGGGCGGCGGACGCCCCGGGGACGGTGCGGGGGCGCAGCTGTGTGGGTGTGGGGGCCGGGCCGTACGGAGGCGGTCTGGCGGTCTTTCTGGGGCCGTCGTGCCCCAGTCCGGCCCGCCGCACCGCGAGCGGTTGGCATCAGGCGGACGGGATCCACGGCCATCCGGGTCCAGCGATAGCGATCGGTGCTGCATCTTCACCGCAACACAGCGGGACACTTCACCGCGCACCCGGCCCCGCCGTTCACCATCCCCAACCACAAACGCCCGCGACCAGGGAAAACAGCCTCGACCACCCCGGTGAACAGCCACACCGAGCCACTGAAAACCAAACGCCGATCATCACCGGCGCATGAGAGGATGCGCGCGATCTTGGGGCTACGGAGGGGTTGTCCGGTGCGTGTGCGTGCTGTCGCGCTGGTTGCGGGGGTTGCGGTGGGGCTGGCGGGGTGTTCCGGCGGACTGTCCGACGTGCGGTCGGCGGGTGGGGCCCCGGCCTCTGCGGGGCCCGTGCCGCCGCGACTGGCCGCCGGTCTGCTGACGTCTGCTCAGCTTCCGGCCGGCTTCCAACTGCTGCCCGATGTTCCCCGCTCCCCCGCTCCTCGTGCCCCGATCATGTCGATGCCGTGCTCGGACCTGGTGACGGACAGCTTCCTGGCCACCCACACCCAGTTCTTGGAGGAGGCTTGGGTCAGCCTGGAGCGGCCACCCACCGACCCTCACGACCTCGCCGACGGCTGGTACGGCGAGGAGACGCTCGACCGGTACGGGCCCGGCCAGGCGGCCACCGTCATGACGGCCATCCGCGGCGCGGCGCAGCGCTGTGCCTCCTACTCCGACGTGCTTCCCCTTGGCGGCCCCGCGACGCGGAACACCGTGTCGACGAAGGATGCGGGCGTGCCGGCGGACGACAGCCTGGTGCTGCGGATCACCGTCACCTCCGCGGACGACAACCAGCCGTGGGTTATCGAGAGGGCGTTCGTCCGGGAGCGCGATGTGCTGCTGACGGTGGACAAGTTGATCGAGCAGGCGCCCGTGGTCGGGGTGGAGGCCGTCCTGCCGGCCGCCGTGGCGGCCTACCGCGCGGCCGGTGGCGGCAAGGGCTGAGCGGGCTCGGTCCGGGGCATGTCTCCCCATTTTTCGGCTGTCCCGTTCAACGGCGGCCGCCATCACATGGTGGCGGCCGGAGGGGCGGTCAGCGCATCCACGACTCCGGGACGGGCGCGGGCGGCGTGGCAAGGGGTCCAGTCAGTCCGCTGGGACTGCCAGTTCCCTTGCGGTGTTTGCGGATCTGGTCGTGGTCAGGCTGGGGGTCGAGGGCGTGGGCGAGGTGGGTCCAGGTGCCCAGGCTGTAGCGCCACCAGGTGTCGGGCCGAGGAAGCCGTGCTCCAGGAGGCGGTCGGTGGTGGTGGCCAGGACAGGGATCCGGCCCTTGTAGGTCTGGTACTCGATGTCCTCCTCTTCGTGGTGCCGGCCTTGCCAGTGCTGGCTGGTGGCGGCGCCGAAGGCGTCGGTGCGGGAGTTCAGGCCTTGCGGGGCTGGCCGCCTTTGAGGCCGCGGTGTCGGCGTACACGTGTTGATGAGTACGCAGACAGTTGGCCGCGAAGGCGAACCTTCCCTGGGCAAGTTGGCTTGGAACGGGACGGCGATCGATGCGTGGGTCGGAGACTACGTAGTGCAGCAAGCGCGTCCTTACGTCGACGGCGGGCAGTATGGCCTGGCCGATGACTTTCGGAAAGATGACCTGTGAGGCGAGCGGTAGGCGGCCTCGGAACCGAGAGAAGGGACAGTCGGTTGGCTCCCGGACTGAAGCGAGTGATCCTCGCGGCCGCGGCACTGACGTTGGCGGCTGCTGCGATCGCCGGATGGCGGATCATGTCGGCGGAGCCCGAGCTGGAAGGCACCTGGCGCAACGGTTCCTTCCTGCTGGAGCTCAAGGGCGACGGAACCATCGGCGGATCGTTGATACCGGCCAGCGTCTGTGACTACTCAGACAGGTCCCCGTCGGATGAGGTCACCGAGATCGACGGCTCCTGGAAGGAGGAGTTCTTCAACGATGCCGGAAACGGTGTCCGTATCAACGCGATGCGGAAGGACGGACAGGGCAAGTGCAACTTCTGGATGTCCTATCTGCACTACGCAGACAGCACCGAGTTGGGGTTCACCTATCTCCGCTCCCCGGTGGAGACGCTCGTCAAGTCGTCCTGAGCTTGTTCTTTAAGGTCGGACCGGGCCGGTTGCGACGTGCGGCACCGGGTTGCCAACCGCCCCGAGTAAATCCGTTGGCACCGAGAACCTCCAGATGACAAGACTGCACTGGTGAACACCCTGCCGCCGTTGCCCGGCCCGCTCCCTCTGCCAGTACCGGACCCGCGTGCCCGCGACGTCGTTCTCGACTATGCAGGCATGGACGCTTTGGTGGCCGGCCTGGTTCTGCCTGGCGACGCGTCGATGTACGTCATGAGCGCGATGGAAACGTCCCGCGAGCTCATCCGGCACTCCTACTACCGGTACGAGTTCGCCACCGTCGCCGTCACACATTCCCTGTTCGCCCTGGAGCACATCCTTGCCGGGCGTCTGGCCATCGACGAACCGCTCCAGGACCTCATCGAGCGGGCCAGCGACGCAGGGCTCATCCCGGCCGAACTCGCTGCCGAGCTCGACCGCAGCCGAGTACTGCGCGACGAACTCACGCAGGGCACCGTGACAAGTGCCGCTCTCGGCCCGGTCGGGGCCATCGCCATGGTGCGTACCGTCTTCGATGCTGTTTCCCTGCTTCTTAGCCCACCATCTGCGGCAGAAGCGGCAGCTGTCGACATGAGCCGAGCACAGCCTGAAGACCGACTCGCCCGGCTGTGGGAGGAACACCGGCGCGCCCTGTACCCCGACAGCTTCCGCGGCGTGGACATCGAGGGCGTGGAGCTGATCCTCCTGGACGCCGACGTCGCCGGCCTCGTCCAGCGAGAGTTGAACGGTGGGCTTGACGACAGTGGCATTGCCATGCTCTGGGCATGCATCGCCGACCTCGACAAGATCGTGCCCCTGATCAACTCGGAGTACTGCGTCTCCTACTTCGCGAGACTTCGGACGATGGCCAAGCTCGCAGCAGCACGCTACATCCCCACCGCGACCTGACCAGTGGAGTCGACATTGGAATCTCCCACGAACCTCGTCAGGGTCTGGCCTGGTCGCGTTCGATGATGCTCTCGGGGCGTCTGACGGCCTTGCCCACGTCGTAGCGGGTGGCGGGCTGCTTGTTCTTCGAGCCCAGTGGTCGGCCTGGTCCCGGCCGCGATGGTTTCGGCGCACGGGCAGGGCGAGGTCGGGCGGAGGTTCCTGAACCCGCGTCGGGCTCGGGCGGGCGTAAGCCTGTTCGGCTCGGTGGGCCGTTCCCGGGGGTGGCGGACGTCTTCGGCGAGCGGGCGGGCGAGGCGGAGCTGCGTGTGGGCGGTGACGATCAGCCAGGTCCACCGGTCCGCGGCCTGCGGGGTGCGGAGCTTGGGGCGGGTCCAGCCGAGCGTCTGCTTGATCATCCGGAACGTGTGCTCCAGGTCGAAGCGTCGAAGGAACGCCTGCCACCGCACGTCGATGTCGGCGCCGGTCATGCCGGTGGCGGAGGACCACAGCCAGAGCGGTAGCGGGTCTCCGCCGCCGGGCAACCGGTCGACCTCCCGGCGGATCAACGTGCCGTCGATGATGGGGAGTTCGCCCTCGGTGACGCCTGCGCTGCAACTCGTTGTCGCGGGCCACCGGCTGCGGCCTTGGTGAAGGCCGGATCTAGCGGTCTGGTGGCGTCAGTTGATGTCGAGGTCGGCCCTCGCCGCCGACACGGCAACCGCCACTCCAGACCAGTGAGCTGCTCTGCCTGGCGGTGCTCTCCAGCCGCCCGGTCTACGGCCGGCTCGACGAGTACGGCAGTGTCGCCCGGCTGCGCCAGGCCGCGAACACGGCGCCGGACCCGGTGCCGGCCACGGTGCTGGAACTGCTCGCCGTCCACAGGGAGCTCGGTGTCCAGGCGGCTCGATTGGTGTGGGAGGAAGCCGGCGATGTGCTCCGGCCGGTGGCAGTCGTCCAGCTGCTGATCACCATGTGCGTCGCTGTCGGCACTGAGAGCGGCCGACTCTCCGCGCCCCACACGGTGCAGCTCGTCAATGGTGATCGCCGCCCGCTGACGGCCGCTGCGCTCCGGCGCCGGAGCGCGGCGAGGGGTGTTCTTGCCAGGCTACTTGTCGAATTTCGGACACCCGGCGAATCGGGGTGAAGGGGTCCCGGCAGCCGGACAGAACAACGCGAAGACAGCCCAGCGGGGCGTCAGTCAGTAGCAGAGCCACGACCACCGGGGACCCAGTTACGACTATCGGTGTCAGTGGCCACCACTATGTTCATCAGCACGAACGTCGCCCCGATGCGGCGTGAATCCCCCTGTCATCCTGAGGAGACGGTGTGCTGTTGCCTGTCCGGGAGGAATCGAGTACGGCCCGGGTGGTCCCACCCGCCCGGCCGCGCAAGCTCGCCAAGGTGCCGTTCGTGCAGCTGGCCGACGGGCGTCTGCAGGGCGTCGTCTCCAGCGGCTCGGACATCGGCCGGGTCTACGTGTCGGCCATCGCGGCCGGCACCTTCGAGTTCGCGTGCAGCACCAACAACAACCGCCCCTGCGGCGGTGCCCACGGCGGCTACTGCAAGCACCTCGTCGCCCTGATCGCCGAGGCCGTGGTGCAGTTCGGCGGCGAGCGGGTCGCCCGTTGCCTGCGGGTCGACACCGACGCCGCAGAGCCCGACGCCGGGGAGATCACCCGCGTCATGACCTCGGCCCGCCCGGCGAAGGCCGAGTCCTCCCCGGCCGCCGCAGTGTTCGCCCGGTTCCTGAACCACCTGGAGTACCTGGAGTTCGAGGCGACGACCGAGCCGCTGCCGGAGATGCACTGGTTCCCGACGGCCCGGGCGGCGGCGTGATGCGCACCGACTTCCTCTCCGCACCGGTCGACGGCCTCGACGAGGCCCTGGCCGTCGTCGACGCCTTCGACCGGGCGCTGGCCGCCGGTCTGCTGCGGCCGCAGC
>NZ_JAHSQD010000467.1 GCF_020103755.1 Streptomyces sp. LS1784 | reverse complement strand
CGTTCGCCTCCGCGATCCGCAGCGCCTGCTCCACGCCGTACTCGTCCAGCTCCGACAGGAGGCCGTCCACGCCCTCCCGGTCGGTGGTGTGGTCGTCCGCGAAACGACGGTCACCCGTCGCGTCCGGGACGTGCTTCACACAGACGACGATCCTCAAGCTCATGAGCGGTTCTCCTGTCACGGGTGCACGGATGCAACTGGATCCATGGCCTCAGGCATGCCGAGGGTACTGAGTGCCAAGCCTGGCCCGGGCGCGACGCGCGCACCGCAAGCGCCACCTGGACCGGCATACCGTGTCGGCTCTCTTCGACTGGCGTCAGAGGCTCCATGGAGAGAATACGGCACTCAGTACCCCTCGTAAAGGAACTCAGTACCCTTCCCGGTTCCCGGGGCCGCGTCGGCGTCCACCAGAATGCCCAAGCACGCCGCTGTCGGTGCCGATCCCGGCCCCGGGCGCCGGATCGGTACCGAGGAGGACGGAACATGACGTCGGTGGAGGTGCTGGTGGTCGTGCACACGGCGGTCTACGGACAGCGGCTGCGCGATGTCCATGCGCTCCTCGACGCCGACCCGCGGGTGCGGGTCCGGTTCACGGTGGCGCCGCACACGTTCAATCGGGGCGCGGCAGCCCATGTCCGGCGGCTCGGCGGAGCGGTACTGCCGTGGGCGGAGGCCGTCCGCCGGAGGTTCGACCTGGTGCTCGCCGCCGGCTCGCAAGGGCTGGAGCGGGTGCACGGACCGACGGTCCGGCTGCCGCACGGAGTGGGGCACAACAAGCTGTCGCCGACCGGCGTCGGGGCCGGGCGGACCGTCGCCGGGCTCGGGCCCGAGTACGTCCTCTGGGAGGGACGGCTGGTACCCGCCGCGTACACGCTCGCGCACCAGGACGACCGCACCGAGCTCGGTCGTGGCTGCCCGGAGGCGCTGAGGATCGCCGAGGTCGTCGGCGATGCCGACCACGACCGGATCGCCACCGCGCTCCCCGATCGGGAACGGTACCGGACCGCGCTCGGGCTACGGCCCGGCGAACGGCTGGTGCTGCTCTGCTCCACCTGGGGCAGCGGTTCGCTGTTCACCCGGCTCGACACCGTGCTGCCGCGGCTGGCCGCCGAGCTGCCCCGCAGCGGCCACCGCACCGCGCTGCTGGTCCATCCCAACGTGTCCGCCCTGCAGGGCTCCCGGGCGGTCCGTGCGAGGGCGACCGCCGCCGCGCGCGGAGCGCTCAGCGTGCTCGGGCCCGAGGAGGACTGGCGCCCCCTGCTGGTCGCCGCCGACTTCGTCATCGGCGACCACGGCTCGGTCACCCTCTACGGCACGATGACCAGCGCGCCGATCCTGCTCGCCGGGTACCCGGCCCGGGGCATCAACCCGCGCTCACCCGGCGCACAGCTCGCCCGCACCGCGCCGGCGCTCAGCCCGTCCCGCCCGCTCACCGCCCAACTCACCCACGCCGCCGAGCAGTACCGACGGGAGGACTACGCGGCGATCGCAGCCCGGATCAGCTCGGAGCCGGGCCGGTTCGATCGCCGGATGCGACGGCTGCTCTACCGCGTCCTGGGCCTGGACGAGCCCACCCACCCGCCCACGCCACCCGCACTGCCGCTGCCCGCGCCGCTGTGGCCCGGGCACGACGACGGCGGGGTCGGCGCACCGAGGGCCGTGGCGGAGGCATCGCGGGCGGTGTCGGGAGCTGCCGGGGACTTGTAGAGGGCGAGGGCCTCCCGCCAGCGGGCGGCCGCCTCGGCGAGGGGGGGGGGGGGGGGGGGGGGGGGGGGGGGGGGGGGGGGGGGGGGGGGGGGGGGGGGGGGGGGGGGCGGGGGGGGGGGGGGGGGGGGCGGGGGGTGGGGCGGGGGCCCCCCCCCCGGGGGGGGCCCCCGGGGGGGGGCCCCCCCCCCCCCCCCCCCCCCCGGCGCGATGCCGAAGGCGCGCAGGAAACCCGCGAGCACCTCGGCGGGATCCGCCGGTCCGCCAGGGGCGTGGGCCCGCAGGTCGGCGAAGAGCTGGCCGTCCGGGAAGCGGCCGGAGTGGCTGCGCAGCCACTGGACTCCGAGGGCGGTCTTCCCCACCCCGGCGGGTCCGGTGAGCACCACGGTCACGTCGGCGGGCCCGGTCGCTTCGTCCAACTCGCGGTCCAGCTGACGGAGATCATCACCCCGCCCGACCAGCCGGCTTGGCACGTGGGGAAGTTGGCGGGGCACCGGCAGCAACGACGACCGGAGGCGACCGAAGCATTCGCAGGGATCGTCCGAGTATCACTGATACCACGCGCCATGACGCCGAGTCGGTCGAATGCGGCCAGTGCGGCGCCCCGGGGCAGGTGCGGTTCGCGCCGGCCCCGGCGTGGTGGGTGCCGTCAGCTCCGGCGGGCGGTCAGGGGGACGGCGGCTTCGGGGGTGAAGACACGGGCGGCGAGGGACTCCTGGAGATAGAGGGCAACGGTTTCGGGGGTGTGGGAGAGGTAACCGACGCTGACGTCCTGGCCGAGGTGGAGTTCGAAGTCGCCGCCGCGGATGGAGAGGAGGAGGGCACCTTCGATGGCGGGGGCCCAGATGAGTTCGCCGTCGAGGAGGCGGGCGATGTGGCTGGCGACGGGGTATCCGTGGTCGGAGGTCTCGTTGACGGCGGTGTAGGCGTCGGCGCCGAGGAGGAGCACGTAGGGGCCGCCGATGCCGGCGAGCCGGAGGGTGGTGAGGGCGCGGCTGACCGCCTCGGGGTACTCGCGGACGTCGACGGGGAGCGGGACGGCGGGGTTGCTGGCGGCCGGGCGGATGCCCGCGATTCCTGCGGCGGGGTAGCCGTCGAACACGGCGCGGTCCTCGGCGAGGGCGAGGGTACGGGCCGCGTCCTTGACCGGCTGCCAGTCCGAGTCGCGCGAGCCGCGTTCGACGTCGTCGACGGCGTCGCGGCGGACGGTGAAGGGGACGCGCAGTTCGACGACCGGCTGGGCGGTGCGGGAGCGGGCCTGGATACCGTCCGCCGGGGGGTCGATGGTGGTCAGGTGGCCGGTGCCGACGGCGGCGAGGGTGGCGCCGTCGGGGCCGTTGAGGTCGACCACCCGGCGGCCGGCGATGTGGAGCTTGAAGGTCTGACGGGCCTCCTCCTCGATCTCCTCCCAGGCTGCGGCGGAGATCGGGGCGAGGTCCCGGTGGAGGTTGTTCATGGGCGGGTCCTGTTCGGGTGGACTGTCAGGGGGTCTGCTTGAGGCTGCCGATGCCGAGCGAACCGTCCCCGGAGGACGGGGCGGGACCGGAGACAGGGGTGGGGGCGGAGACAGGGGTGGGGGCGGAGCCGGGCGCCGGTGGAGGGGAGTCGAGGAAGTCGGCGGTCGGGACGAAGAACAGCCCGCCGGTGACGGCGGTGGAGAAGTCGAGCAGCCGGTCGGTGGTGCCGGGCGGGTTGCCGACGAACATGTTGCGCAGCATCTCCTCGGTCACCCCGGGGTCGGCCGCGTAGCCGATGAAGTAGGTGCCGAACTCGCCGCCGCGGTCGAAGGATCCGAACGCCATGTTGAACCGGACGATCTTCCGTTCCTCGCCGTCCGGCCCGGTGATCACGGTGAGCGCCACGTGCGAGTCGGCGGGCTTGACGTCGTCGGCCAGTTCGATGTCGGTGAGCTTGGTGCGGCCGACCGCGCCCTCCTGCTCCTCGACGCTCAGCGCGTTCCACCTGTCCAGGTCGTGCAGGTACTTCTGGACCATGACGTAGCTGCCGCCGGTGAACTCCGGGTCCTCCGCCCCGACCAGGGCGGCGCTCACCGCGGCCCGGCCCTCGGGGTTCTCCGTCCCGTCGACGAATCCGAGCAGGTCCCGGTCGTCGAAGTAGCGGAAGCCCTGGACGGAGTCGGCCACGGTGGCCGTCCCGGCGAGCCGGCCGACGAGTTGGCCGGCCAGCTCGAAGCAGAGGTCCATCCGCTCGGCCCGCAGGTGCAGCAGCAGGTCCCCGGGGGTGGCCGGGGCCCGGTGGCGGGTGCCGGCCACTTCCTGGAAGGGGTGCAGGCAGGCCGGGCGGGGACCGGCGAAGAGGCGGTCCCAGAGTGCGGAGCCGATGCCGGTGACGCAGGTGAGGGCGCCCTCGGGGGCCCGGAAGCCGACGGCGCGGCGCAGTGCGGCGAGCTCGGGCAGCAGGTCGCGGACGGCCTCCTCGCGGCCGGGTTCGACGGTGAGGACCAGGAAGACGGCCGCGCTGGTCAGCGGGGAGAGCACGGCTTGTGGTTCGGTCTGCATGGTCGTGACCTCTCTCAGGACGCCCGGGAGGCGTCCCGTTCGGAGCGGTGGTCGGCGAGGATCTGCTTGAGCTGAGGATCTGCCTGAGCTGCTGCGGCGGCGCGGGCCGGCTGTCCATCAGCTCCTCCTGGGGGTGGCGCCCCACGGCGGATGGACCGGCACTGATCCGATCATGGGAATGATTACATCGCAAAGCGGACAATCCGGCACGGTCGGCGCACAGCCGAACGGCCCCACCGGGCGGACCGGACGGACCGGACGGACCGGACGGACCCGCCGGAAGCCGCCGGAAGCCGCTCCGACGGGGCCGTTCGACGCGGACGGGCGGCGCTCCCCCACGGGGTGCAGGACCGCCCCCACCGGATGCAGAACCGCCCCGCGGGCTTCAGGCCCGCCGCCGCCCGGCGCCGGTGGCGGCCACCGCGGCACCCAGCACCGCCGAGACCACCGGCACCACCAGCGCCGCCCGGAAGCCCTCCAGCACGGTGGCCCCCGACCCCAGCACGGCCAGGTTCACCGTGGTCACGACCGAGAGCCCGAGCGCCGCGCCGAACTGGAACGAGGTGTTGAGCAGCCCGCCGGCCAGCCCCTGCTCCTCCTGCGCGATCCCCTCGGTGGCCGCGATGGTCAGCGGCCCGTACGCGAGGGCGAAAGCGAGCCCGGTCAGCAGCATGGTCGGGAACATCATCGGGTACGTCCAGTCGGCGCCCACCGGCAGGAACAGCCCGTACGAGAGCGCGGCCAGCAGGAAGCCTCCGAGGATCACCCGGGCGTTGCCGAAGCGCTCCACCAGCTTCGGGGTGAGGGTCGGCGCCAGCACCGAGTCCACACCGATCGCGAGCAGCGCGAGGCCGGTCTGGAGCGGGGACCAGCCGCGCAGGTCCTGGAGGTAGAGGGTGGCGACGAACTGGAAGCCGAAGAACGAGCCGGCGAACAGCACCGCGCCCAGGTTGGCCCGCAACAGCGGCCCGGAGCGCAGGATGCCCGGGCGCACCAGCGGCGCCGAGGAACGCCGCTCGACCACCGAGAACCCCGCCAGCAGGGCGAGCCCGCCGGCCAGCACGGCGGCGGTCGTGACGGCCCCCGCGCCCGGCTCGCCGATCCGCACCACGCCGTACACCAGCAGCAGCATCGCCCCGGTCGCGGTGGCTGCACCGGCCAGGTCGAAGCGCCCGCCGGGGGCCCGGTCCGGCGCCGCCTCGCGGGGGATCAGCGGGACGGCCGCCACCAGCAGCGCACCGGCCAGGAGCACCGGAGCGAAGAACACCCAGCGCCAGCTGACCGCCGTCAGCAGGCCGCCGACCACCAGGCCGAGCGAGAAGCCCGCCGCGGCCGTCCCCGCGTACACCAGCAGCGCCCGGTTGCGCCGCGGGCCCTCGGGGAAGGCGGTGGTGATGATCGACAGCCCCGCGGGGGTCATGAAGGCCGCGGACAGGCCGGTGACGAATCGGGCCAGGATCAGCACCCAGCCCTCGGTGGCCAGGCCGCCGAGGCCGGAGAAGAGGACGAAGACGGTCAGCCAGAGCAGGAACATCCGGCGCCGGCCCAGCAGGTCGGCCGTCCGGCCGCCGAGCAGCATGAACCCGCCGTAGCCCAGCACGTAGGCGCTCAGCACCCAGGACAGCGCGCCGGTGGACATCCCCAGGTCGGCGCGGATCGAGGGCAGCGCCACGTTCAGCATCGCGACGTCGATGCCCTCCAGGAAGATCGCACCGCAGAGCACGGCCAGGACGGCGGCGGACCGGCCGCCGGGTCCCGTCGGGCGCTCCTCGGGCACCGGGGCGGCCTCCCGGCTGTTTTCGGGCAGGGCTGATGACACGGACACCTTGTGGCTCCTCGGAATGGGGGGGCGGCGAGGGCTCAGGGCGGTTCTCTTCCGTCCGGTCAGTTCCCTCTTGTAACCACCCGTCATCCTCGGGCAGCATCAGGGATCGTGGAAGAAGGCACTTCGAAGGAACCGACGCACTGCGCGGGTACCGAGGACGGCTACGACGTCCTCCAGTGGGACGTCCGGGAGGACTGCGAGGTGCGGCAGATCCTGGACCGGATCGCCGACAAGTGGTCGCTCCTGGTGATCGCCCTGTTGGACCGGCAGTCGCTGCGCTTCACCGAGCTGCGCCGGGCGATCGACGGGGTGAGCCAGCGGATGCTCACCGTCACGCTGCGCCAGCTGGAGCGGGACGGCCTGGTCGAGCGGACGGTGCACCCGGTGGTGCCGCCCCGGGTGGACTACGCACTGACCCCGCTCGGGCGGACGCTGCACGCCACCATCCAGTCGCTGGTCACCTGGACCGAGGCCCACCAGCGCGAGATCGCCGGCGCCCGGGCCGCGTACGACGCCCGGGAGGGGGCGTCCTGAACGGCGGCGAGGGGCGGGTGCGCCTCCTCGCGCACCCGCCCC
>NZ_JAHSQD010000466.1 GCF_020103755.1 Streptomyces sp. LS1784 | reverse complement strand
GGCGTGCCCGGTGGCGTCCGCCCGGTACCGGTCGGCGCTGCGCGGGCCCTCGGTGCCGTACACGTCCTGGACGGTGCGGGCGGCGCGGCGGGGTGCGCCGAGGCGCCACCAGACCGCGGCGCCGATCAGTACCGCGACGATCAGGAAGAGGATCAGTCCGGTGGTGCCGTCGGTGCCGTCGCCGGAGATGCTGTCGAGCGCGGCGGCGATGTGGTCGTAGACCCAGTCCGTGATCCGTTGCAGTACGGACGGGTCGTGCTTGTGGTACTCCGCGTCGAGCAGCTCGTCGCGGGCGGCGTCGCGCGCCGGGTCACGCGGCACGGTGACCGGTGCGCCGCCCGCGGCGAGGAGCCTGTCCCCCCAGTTAGGCATCCGGCTCAGCGCCTCGCCGGGGTGGGGTCGCCCTGCGCGCCCCAGTCGGCGCCGCCGTGCTCGGGCAGGCCGGCCGCGCGGGCGAGTTCGATGTCCAGGGCCTCGCGGCGGATCCGCTGGTCGATGTAGACCAGCACGCCGACGGCGGCGATGAACGGGGTGGTGAAGGTGCCGGCGATGATGCCGGCGACCGCCAGCAGGAGCACCATGGCGACGCCCTGGTCGGCGGTGCCGGGCAGGCCCTGGCGGTTGATGCTCTCGAAGCCCAGCACCAGGCCGAGGATCTGGAACGGGACGGCGATGACCACGGCGACGAAGAGCGCCAGCAGGTGGCCCAGCAGGTTGATGCCGAAGACCCGCCACCAGGCGCCGCGGACCAGGCGCCGCGAGCGCGACAGCGCCGTCAGCACGCCCTGCTTCTCCAGCATCAGGGCGGGGGCGGCGAGGCTGAAGCGCATCCACAGCCAGACGGCGACCGGCACGGTCAGCAGGCCGACCAGGGTGAGCAGGCCGGCGATCGCGGGGGAGCCCGTGCCGGTGGCGGTGTAGCCGATCAGCGGGGCGAAGCCGAGCAGCATCACGCCGGGGCCCAGCAGGACGGTGAGCAGGGTCAGCCCGAGCAGCTGCAGCAGCCGGGGACGGGCCTCGCGCCAGGCCTCCGCGGCGGTCGCCGACCGGCCGAGGACGGCACGGCTGACCACGATGGTGAGCAGCGCGGTGGCGAACACGTTGAGCAGCAGTTCCAGCGGCAGGTCGGCCAGCATCCGCAGGGTCTGGGTGGCCTGGCCGGTCTTGCCCTTGATCAGCAGGTTGACCAGGACGGTTCCGGCCTGGGCGATCACGGCGAACCCGAGCGAGAGTGCGAGCACGGTGCGCCAGTGCCGGCGGACGGTGGTGACGGCGGCGTCCAGCAGTTCGCCGAAGCTCAGCGGGCGCAGCGGGATGACACCCGGCTTTGGGCTCGCCGGGGCGCCCCAGCCGTACGGGCGGTGGCCGCCGGGGGGCTGCCGGCCCCACTGCTGTCCGTTCCGGGGGGTGCCGGCCGGGCCGGTCCAGCCGGGGGTGGCCTGTGGTGGTGCCGACGGCCCGGGCACGGCGGAGGGCGCGTCGGCCGGGGGCCGGGCGCCGTCGCGGGGCGGCTCGGACGAGCTGGGCGAGGCCCAGCCCGGAGTGTCGGTCATCACTGCTCCTCGGAGGGCGTCACGGGCGCGACTGCGAACGGATCTTCCGCCCGCGCGCAGCGCCCATCGTGCCATGGGGCCGGAAATCGGCCCCACGGCGATCCGGTTGCTGATCGGCAACGGTCCTTCGCGGTGGGCCGGGCGGTGGTTCCCGGCGGGGCGCGGAGGGGGTCCGGAGGAGTTTCCGGCGGGGGTATTCGCCTGGTATGGCCGGAATGCACCGGTGCGGGAGTTGGCCGTTCTGGAGCATTGGCACTGCTGTGCGGCAGGTCACAATCCGGTAATGAGAGGATGGACGCATGAAGGGACGCGTCCTCGTCGTTGATGACGACTCCGCACTGGCCGAGATGCTCGGCATCGTGCTGCGTGGTGAGGGTTTTGAGCCGTTTTTCGTGGCGGATGGGGACAGGGCGCTAGCCGCGTTCCGGGAGACCAAGCCCGACCTGGTCCTGCTCGACCTGATGCTGCCCGGCCGTGACGGCATCGACGTGTGCCGGCAGATCCGGGCGGAGTCCGGCATCCCGATCGTGATGCTCACCGCGAAGACCGACACGGTCGACGTCGTGGTGGGCCTGGAGTCGGGTGCCGACGACTACGTCACCAAGCCGTTCAAGCCCAAGGAGCTGGTGGCCCGGGTGCGTGCCCGGCTGCGCCGCGCCGAGGAGCCCACGCCCGAGCAGCTGACCATCGGTGACCTGGTGATCGACGTGGCCGGCCACTCGGTGAAGCGGGACGGCCGGGGCATCCCGCTGACCCCGCTGGAGTTCGACCTGCTGGTCGCGCTGGCCCGCAAGCCCTGGCAGGTGTTCACCCGTGAGGTGCTGCTGGAGCAGGTCTGGGGCTACCGCCACGCGGCGGACACCAGACTGGTCAACGTCCACGTGCAGCGCCTGCGTTCCAAGATCGAGAAGGACCCGGAGCGCCCCGAGATCGTGGTGACCGTCCGTGGCGTCGGCTACAAGGCCGGACCCAGCTGACGTGACGGGCCGGGCAGACGACACCCCGTCGGGTTCCGCGACCGACGGGGCCGGGGCCGTGCGCGGCGACGTGCTGAGTTCGAGCACCCGCCGCCGACGCGGCCCTTCCGGCGTGGTCGCGCTGGTGAAGCGTCAGCTGCGCCGCCCCGTGCACCGGGTGGCCGCGCTGTACCGCCGGTCGATCCAGCTGCGCGTGGTCGCGGTGTCGTTGCTGGCGTCCATCGCGGTCGTCCTGGTGCTGGGCGTGGTCGTGGTGGCGCAGGTGCGCACCGGCCTGCTCGACACCAAGATGGACGCCGCCCGCGCGCAGGCCCGGATCGGTTTCCAGGTCGAGCAGAAGAAGATCGACGAGGCCCGGGACCAGAAGCTGCGGGGCACCGCCGACCCGACCGTCGACGAGATCGGCACCTGGCTGCTGCGGCAGGTCAACGACCTGGCGGGGAGCGGGCAGACCGTCTACTCGGTGATCGCGATGGCCCCCGGCACCGGCGCCGTCGTGCCCGACACCGCCGGCTTCGCGCCGCGCTACTCGGGCGATATCCAGCCGATCAGCATCCCGGACACCCTGCGGGCGAAGCTGCTCGCCGAGCCCGGCCAGATGTTCGACCAGCCGACCCGGATCCACCGCTCGCCGGAGAGCAGCGTCAAGTCCGAGCCCGGGCTGGCCCTCGGCATGCAGTTCGTCGGCCCGGCCGGGACGCCGTACCAGATGTTCTACGTGTTCTCCTTCGGCCAGGAGACCGACACCCTCAACCTGGTCACCGGCACCCTGGCGACCGCCGGAGTGTTCGTGGTGATCCTCATGGGCGGCATCGCCTGGGTCGTGGTGCGCCAGGTGGTCACCCCGGTCCGGATGGCCGCCGGGATCTCCGAGCGGCTTGCCGACGGACACCTGGAAGAGCGGATGAAGGTCACCGGGACGGACGACATCGCCCGACTCGGGGAGTCCTTCAACCGGATGGCCAACGCCCTCCAGGCGCAGATCCGCCAGCTGGAGGAGCTGTCCCGGGTGCAGCGGCGGTTCGTCTCGGACGTCTCGCACGAGCTGCGCACCCCGCTGACCACGGTCCGGATGGCCGCCGACCTCATCTACGACAGCCGCGAGGACCTGGACCCGATGGCGGCCCGCTCGGCGGAGCTGCTCCAGGGCCAGCTGGACCGCTTCGAGTCGCTGCTCGCCGACCTGCTGGAGATCAGCCGCTTCGACGCCGGCGCCGCGATCCTGGACGCCGAGCCGGTCGACCTGCGCGAGATCGTCGCCCGTGTGGTGGAGGCCGCCGAACCGCTCGCCGAGGCCAAGGGCAGCGCCGTGGTGATCCGCGGCGACGGCGAGCCGGTGCTGGCCGAGGTGGACTCCCGCCGGATCGAGCGCATCCTGCGCAACCTGGTGGTCAACGCGCTGGAGCACGGCGAGGGCCGCGACGTGGTGGTCCGGCTGGGCTCCGCGGACGGCGCGGTCGCGGTCGGCGTGCGCGACTACGGCATCGGCCTCAAGCCGGGCGAGGCGTCCCGGGTGTTCCACCGCTTCTGGCGGGCCGACCCGTCCCGGGTGCGGACCACCGGCGGCACCGGCCTCGGCCTGTCGATCGCGGTCGAGGACGCCCACCTGCACGGCGGCTGGCTCCAGGCCTGGGGCGAGCCCGGCGGCGGCTCGCACTTCCGGCTCACCCTGCCGCGCACCCGTGGTGGCGAGATCACCCGGGCGCCGTTCCGGCTGGAGCCGGAGGACTCCCGCAACAACCGCGGCCTGGGTGCGCAGGGCACGCCGTACCGGCGGGCGATCAGCCCGGCCGGCGCGACGGCGAGCGCCGCCGTCGAGGACCACGCGGAGACGCCGGAGGCCGTGGGCAACGGCCTCGGCAGCGGGCTCGGCGGGGTGTTGAACATCGGCCCCGGGCTGGGCCGGCGCCGGATGCCGGAGGGGCCGCGCTCGGACCCCTCGGACGTGTGGACGGCCGCCGGGTACGGGGCCACCGGGGCCCAGGTCATGGTGGACCCGACGCCGGGACGGCCGTCGGTGGCACAGCGGACGGCGGAGCCGGACGTGACGGGCGGGACGACGGACGCGGAGGGGTCGCAGCGTGCGAGGGACGAGCAACAGGACTGAGCCGCGGCTCCTCGCGGCGGTCGGCGCGCTGCTCGGCGCCCTGGTGGCGAGCGGCTGCGCGGCCATGCCCGATTCCGGCGGCATCACCAGGGTGGAGCTGTCCCAGGGCTCGGCGGACAAGAACCTGCAGGCCCGGGTCTACCCGGTGGCGCCCGGCCGGGGCGCCAAGCCGCGTGAGCTGCTGACCGGGTTCCTGGACGCGGTGACCGCCGACGAGGGGTACGAAACCGCGCGCAAGTACCTCACCGAGAGCGCCGCCGCCGCCTGGAACCCGGACGCCGGGACCCAGGTGCTCTCCGCCACCACCATCGCGCCCGTCCCGGACGTCACCGACGCGGACACCGTGGTCTCCGCGGCGGTGCGCGGGCAGCTGGTCGCCACCGTCGACGAGAAGCACTCGTACCTGCTGGTGGCCGGGCAGAACAACAACGTCTCCTCCGACTTCACCTTCGTCCGGGAGAAGGACGGCGAGTGGCGGATCGACAGGCTGCCGCCCGGCGTGATCATGAACGAGACCAACTTCCGGAACAGCTTCCGGCAGGTCGAGCGGTTCTTCTACACCGCGCCCGACCCGTCCTTGGTGGTCTCCGGGAACGCCGGTCAGGAGGTGCTGATCGCCGACCCGATCTACCTGCGGCGCCGGGTGGACCCGCTCACCTCGGCCGCCCGGGCGCTCGTCGGCGGTCCCTCCACCTGGCTCTCGCCGGTGGTCCGCACGGCGTTCCCGACCGACACCACGGTCGACAAGGTGACCATCGACGACAGCCGGGTCGCCCATGTGCAGCTCGGCAAGGCGGACGTCGGCGAGCCGATGGCCTGCCGGCGGATGGCGACCCAGCTCTTCTACACCCTCGCCGACCAGGGCAAGGGCCAGGTCGAGCGGCTGGAGCTGAAGGGGCAGCGCGGCGCCTGCACGGCCAGCCGCAGCGACGTGCCGGCCACCGGCCCCGGCTCGCTGGCCGGCCCGACGGCCGCGACGCAGTACTACCAGCGCGCCGACGGTGCCCTGGTGGCGACCGACGAGGGGCGCCCCGGCGACCCGGTCCGCGGCGTCCTCGGCAAGCCGCAGTCGAACACCAAGCCGCCGCTCGGCGCCATCGCGGTCAGCCGGGGCGGTGCCCAGGCCGCCGCGATCAGCGAGGACGGCCACCAGGTCTACTCGGTGCAGCTGACGGACAACGCGGTGAACCTGGGCGAGCCGGTGCTGAGCTCGTCGGCGAAGTCCGGCGACAAGGAGGACGGCTTCGCCTCGCCCAGCTGGGACGGCCGCGGCAACCTCTGGGTGGTGGACCGCAACAAGCAGACCTCGTCGGTGGTGATGGTGCGCGGCAACAAGCCGTCCACCGTGCCGGTCGAGGGGCTGACCGGGCAGACCGTGCAGGCGCTGAAGATCTCCTCGGACGGCGTCCGGGTCGCCCTGGTGGTCAAGAGCCCGGGCGTGGCCACCCGCTCGCTGATGTTCGGCCTGGTGGTGCACGGCGGCACCCCGCAGGCGCCGACCGTGAAGATCACCGGGCTGCGCCGGGCCGCACCCACGCTCACCGATGTCGCCTCGGTGTCCTGGGCGGATGCCGACCAATTGCTGGTGCTCGGCAAGGAGGCCGACCGGACCCAGCAGCTCTACTTCATCAGCACCGACGGTTCGCAGAGCACGGACACCCAGCTGCAGAGCGCCGAGAGCATGATGACCGTCGCGGCCTCGGAGTCCCGGGCGGACAGCCTGACCCAGGCGCCGCCGGTGCTCGCGATGGCGGAGGTCAAGCAGACGGACGGCAAGCCGAGCGAGGTCAAGGCCTACCGGCTGGTCAACAACCAGTGGCGGGAGGCCCCGCTGATCGACAAGCCCCGGTCGTTCTTCTACGCGGGCTGACGCCGCGTCCGGACGGGCTGACGGGCCTTCCGGTCTGCCTGAGGCGCCGACAGCGGCGGTCAGCCGGCCGGGCGCACCGTGGCCGCGACCGTGGCGCCGGCCCGGGCCGGCAGGCCGGCGTC
>NZ_JAHSQD010000465.1 GCF_020103755.1 Streptomyces sp. LS1784 | reverse complement strand
AGGTCCGCCCGCGTCCTCGGGTCGTGGTGCTGTCCACCGGCAGCGAGCTGGTCCAGCCCGGCCGACCGGTCGGCCCCGGGCAGATCGCCGACTCCAACAGCTTCACCCTGACCGCGGCCGCCCGGGATCGCCGGGGGAACGGGCGGCTGCGGGTCCGGGATGTTGGCGGTCTGGATCGGCTCCAGCGGGGTTCCCTTGAGCGCCTGGTTCATCGCCATCGCCCAGATCGGACCGGGGCCGTCGGCGCCGAACACCTCGGTGAAGGGCTTGCCGCCGATGGTGATGTTCTTCATCTTGACGCCGCCGGCCGGGCCGCCGAGCCAGACCGCGGTGGCCAGCGACGGGGTGTAGCCGCTGAACCAGGCGGCCTTCTTCTCGTCGGTGGTGCCGGTCTTGCCCGCGATCTTGCGGCCGTCGTCCATGGTCAGGGCGGCGGCGGTGCCCTTCTCCGTCACGTTCAGCAGGACGGCGTTGAGCGAGTCCGCGGTCTGCTCGGAGAAGGCCTGGCTGCACTGGGACTGCGGGACCGGGACGTCCTTGCCGTCCACCGTGGTGATCTTGTTGATCGCGACCGGGGTGCAGTACTTGCCGCGGGCGGCGAAGGTCGCGTAGACGTTCGCCATGGTCAGCGGGGAGAGCTCCAGGGTGCCGAGGACCATCGAGGGCACCTCCTGGAACTGGTCACCCTTGGCGGACTGGGTGATGCCCAGCTTGTTCGCCATCTGCTTCATCGCGCAGAGGCCGACCTGCTGCTCCATCTGCACGAAGTAGGTGTTGACCGAGCGGGCCATGGCCTCCTTCAGCTGGTACGGCCCGATCTCGCTGTCCTGCTCGTTCTTCACCGTCTCCTTGGGCTTGACGGTGTTCTTCCAGGTGCCCGTGCAGGTGGACATCTGCGGGTACTCGATCTTGTTCTCGGACGGGAACGCCTGGGTGTTCGGCATGCCCGATTCCAGCGCCGCCGCGGCCAGGATCGGCTTGAAGGTCGAACCGGTCTGGAAGCCGTTGCCGCCGCCCATCGCGGCGTCCACGTTGAGGTTGACGACGGTCTGGTTCTTGTTCGGGTCCAGGCCGTACGGGCGGGTCTGGGCCATTGCCAGGATCTTGCCGGTGCCCGGCTCCATCATGGTCGCGGCCGCCGAGACCGGGTCGGTCACGAAGACCTTCTTGGTGACGGCGTTCTGGGCGGCGGCCTGCTTGTCCGGGTCCAGCGTGGTGTAGATGTTCAGACCGCCGGTGTTCCACACCTTCTTGCGCTCGTCGGCGCTCTTGCCGAAGGCCGGGTCCTGCTTGACCACGTGGCGCACGTAGTCGCAGAAGAAGCCCATCCCGGCCTGGGCGGTGATGCAGCCGTTCTGCGGGTCCTTGTACTTCAGACCCAGCGGGGCGGCCTTCGCCTCCTTCGCCTGGTCGGCGGTGATGTGCTTGTTCTCCAGCATCTTGTCGATCACGACGTTGCGGCGCTTGACCGTGTTCTCGGGGTAGCGCACCGGGTCGTAGGACGACGGGTTCTGCACCATGCCGGCCAGGGTGGCGGCCTCGGCGATGGTCAGGTCCTTGTTGCTCTTGCTGAAGTAGCGCTGGGAGGCGGCCTCCACCCCGTAGGCCTGGTGGCCGTAGAAGGTGATGTTGAGGTAGTTGGTGAGGATCTGGTCCTTGGACAGGTCCTCCTCCAGCTTGATGGCGACCTTGAGCTCCTGGATCTTGCGGCCCAGGGTCTTGCGCTGGGCCTCCAGGACGGCCGCCTGGTCGTCGCCGGCCTTCTCCACGTTGACGTTCTTGACGTACTGCTGGGTCAGCGTCGAGGCGCCCTGGGAGGTGGTCCCGCTCTCCGCGTTCTTGCCGATCGCGCGGAGGATGCCCTTGAGGTCGACGGCGCCGTGCTCGTAGAAGCGGGCGTCCTCGATGTCGACCTGGGCGTGCCGCATGAACGGTGACATCTGGTCGGCGGTGATGACGGTGCGGTCGCGCTCGTAGACCTTGGCGATGAGGCCGCCCTTGGCGTCGAAGATCTGGGTGGCCTGGGTGAGCGGCGGGGTCTTGAAGTCGTCGGGGACGTTGTCGAAGCTCTCCGCCGTGTCCTTGGCGGTCAGCCCGATGGCGCCGACGGCGGGCAGAGCGAGCCCTGCCAGCAGGACTCCGGAGAGCACGCTGACGCCCAGGAACTTCACGCCGTTGCCGGCGTGCTCCAACGGTGATCCGCCGGTCCTGCCCCGCGGAGCTCCGGTGTTGCCTGGGGGCTGGGATGCCTGAGGGCGCTTCGGTGCCATGGGGAGAACCCTACGTTGCGGAATCCTGCACACGGGGGCAGGTGTTCGCCTAGGCTTGTCACAAGCTTGCGACAGCTTCGGTGCGTCAACATCATTCACTCTTGTGGGCGAGGAGACTTGCCCGAATTGCCCGTCGTTGGCCGGGTTTTGAGGCGGCTGGGGCCCGCTGTGCCCGCGTGATTGGTTGCGCTCCGTGATGGCGCCTGTGGCAAGAGTGGGCGTTCTGCCTTTGGCAAGGCGCGCGACCTGCGATCACTCCAACGAGTGAGCTGATCGACACCCATAGTCCAATCGGGTCATTCGAGATTGAGCCCGAAGGGGCTGTTGCAAGCTGTCGTTCTTCCGTAACGTCCTCAACTGGCAACGGTGAATATGCCGTTGCCGCCGTGGGGGAGCCTCGATACGGGAGAGGACGGCGCCGGCATGGGCTGGGTTGACGACTGGAGTGCGCAGGCCGCCTGCCGCACGAGTGATCCGGACGAACTGTTCGTCCAGGGGGCGGCACAGAACCGCGCGAAGGCGGTGTGCAGCGGCTGCCCCGTCCGGACGGAGTGTCTCGCGGACGCCCTGGACAACCGGGTGGAGTTCGGAGTGTGGGGCGGGATGACGGAGCGCGAGCGCCGGGCGCTGCTGCGCCGCCGCCCGACCGTCATCTCGTGGCGGAAGCTGCTGGAGACGGCGCGCACCGAGTACGAGGAGTCCCTCGCGACCGGCGTGATACTGACGGACTACGCCCAGGCGGGCTGAGCCCGGCCGCACCGCGCGGCCCGGCCGGTCGGCCCCTCGGGCGCGGGCTACACCGGA
Source organism: Streptomyces sp. LS1784 (assembly GCF_020103755.1). Lineage (GTDB taxonomy): Bacteria > Actinomycetota > Actinomycetes > Streptomycetales > Streptomycetaceae > Kitasatospora. The sequence continues at coordinate 3,570 of NZ_JAHSQD010000465.1, read as the reverse complement.
CCGTTGAGCCGGTCCCCGATCGCCCGCAGTCCGTCCAGGTCGTGCACGTCGCCCGGCAGCGCCGGCACCTCCACGATCGGCACGTCCGGGTACACCGAGACGAAGCGGTCGCGGGTGCGGCGTTCGCGCCCCATGATCTGCATCCGCTCGGCGTGCAGCCGCAGCAGTCCGGCCGCGAGCACCTCCGCCGCGGGCGAGGCGTGCTCCGAGCCGTTCTCCTCCAGTGCCTCGGCGGCCGCCAGCGCCCGCTCCGCGGTGAGCTGCGGCGCGCCCGTGCCGTGCACCCGGTTGAGCACCAGCCCGGCCAGCGGCATCCGGTCCGCGGCCAGCCGGTCCACGAAGTACGCCGCCTCGCGCAGCGCGTCCCGCTCCGGTGCGGCCACCACCAGGAACGCCGTGCCCGGTGCCTTGAGCAGCTGGTACGTGCGGTCCGCGCGCTCCCGGAAACCGCCGAACATCGAGTCCATCGCGCTGACGAAGGTCTGCACGTCGGTGAGCAGCTGGGCACCGAAGATCTTGCCCAGGGTGCCGGTGAGCAGGCCCATTCCCGCGTTCAGGAAGCGCATCGCGCTGCGCCCGCCGACCTTGGCCGGGGCGGTGAGGATCCGGATCACCCGGCCGTCCAGGAAGGACCCGAGCCGGTTGGGCGCGTCCAGGAAGTCCAGCGCCGAGCGGGACGGCGGGGTGTCCACGACGATCAGGTCCCACTCCTCGGCGGCGCGCAGCTGCCCGAGCTTCTCCATCGCCATGTACTCCTGCGTGCCCGCGAAGCCGGCCGACAGGGACTGGTAGAAGGGGTTCTCCATGATCGCCTTGGCGCGTCCGGGCTCGGCGTGGGCCAGCACGACCTCGTCGAAGGTCCGCTTCATGTCCAGCATCATGGCGTGGAGCTCCCCCTCCCGGCTCCCACCACCGTCCTCGTCCGAGCCGCGGAGCGGCGCCCCCTCCATGCCGGCGACCCCCTTGACCACCCGGGGGGTGTTGTCGAGCTCGGTCAGGCCCATCGACTGGGCGAGCCGGCGGGCCGGGTCGATGGTCAGCACCACGACCTTGCGGCCGCGCTCGGCCGCCCGCAGGCCGAGCGCCGCGGCGGTGGTGGTCTTGCCGACGCCGCCGGAGCCGCAGCAGACGATGATCCTGGTCTTCGGGTCGTCGATCAGCTCGTCCACCGCGAGTCGCCGCCCGGTGCTCCGGACCCCGTCGGTCACCGTGCCGTCGGTGGCCCTGCCGTTGGTGGTCATGCCGCCCCCTGCCGCTTCAGTTCGCCCGCCAGCCGGTACAGCCCGCCGAGGTCCACGCCCTCGCCCAGCAGCGGCAGTTCGTACGTCGGGAGCCGCAGCTGCTGGATGTCGGCGCGCTGCGCGCGCTCCAGCTCCACCCGCTCGGCGTGCTCCCTGGCCTGTTCCAGCAACGGGTCGAGCAGCGGCTCCACCGCCGCCCGGACCTTCTCCGCGGTGCGTGTGCGGCCGCCGAGCCCGGCCTCCCCGAGCGCCCGGGCGACCTCCTCGCGGTGGTCCCCGTCCACCGCGGCCACCGCCGCCGCGTCCAGCACCGGCGGCCGGACCAGGTTGACCATCACCCCGCCCACCGGGAGCTTCGCCTCGCGCAGCTCCTCGATGCCGTCGACCGTCTCCTGCACCGGCATCTCCTCCAGCAGGGTGACCAGGTGCACCGCGGTCTCCGGCGATTTCAGCACCCGCATCACGGCCTGCGCCTGGGTGTGTATCGGGCCGATCCGGGCCAGCCCGGCGACCTCGGCGTTGACGTTCAGGAACCGGGTCAGCCGCCCGGTCGGCGGGGCGTCCATCACCACGGCGTCGTAGCGCCGCCGCCCGTCCGGGTCCTTGCGCCTGGTCGCCTCGCAGGCCTTGCCGGTGAGCAGGACGTCCCGCACGCCCGGCGCGATGGTGGTGGCGAAGTCGACGAAGCCGACCTTCTGGAGCGCCTTCCCGGCCCGGCCGAGCTTGTAGAACATCTCCAGGTACTCCAGCAGCGCCAGCTCGGTGTCGATCGCCAGCGCGAACACCTCGCCGGGCCCGCCACGCCCGGAGGGCAGCCCCAGTTGGGCGCGGGAGACCGAGGCGATCCGGCGCTCCTCGTACGGGAGTGCGGCGATCCCGAACAGCTCGGCGATGCCCTGCCGGCCCTCGACCTCGATCAGCAGCACCCGTCCGCCGTCGGCGGCGAGTGCCAGGGCCAGTGCCGCGGCCAGGGTGGTCTTCCCGGTGCCGCCCTTGCCGCTGACCACGTGCAGCCGGACGCCCTCCCAGTCGGGGTCGCGCCGGGCCGCCTGGCCGGGGGTGCGTGCCACGCTCCGTCTCCGTCCGTCTCCGTCCTACGGGCGTCCCCTCCTGGCGAGGGTGCCCCTCACCAGGGTGCCCTCTCGCGAGGGTAACCAGGGAGCGCACCGGATGCCCGGGGCACCTGGGCCGCCAGGCCGGATCATGCCCTCTTTGTGCCCCACCTCACACGCCTCGCGGCGGGCGGCGCGGATCACCGTGACGGCTCGTCTAGAGTCTGGCCATGACCAAGTGGGAATACATGACGGCGCCCTTGCTGGTGCACGCCACCAAGCAGATCCTGGACAACTTCGGCGAGGACGGCTGGGAGCTCGTCCAGGTCGTGCCCGGCCCGAACCCGGAGCAGCTGGTGGCCTACTTCAAGCGGGAGAAGAGCGCATGAGCAAGGTCGAGGAGAAGCTCGCCGAGCTGGGTCTGACCCTGCCGCCGGTGGCCGCCCCGGTCGCCGCGTACGTGCCGGCCGTGCTGTCCGGCGACCTCGTGTTCACCTCCGGCCAGCTCCCGGTGGTCGAGGGCAAGCTGCCGACGACCGGAAAGGTCGGCGCCGAGGTCTCCGCGGAGGAGGCCAAGGAGCTCGCGCAGATCTGCGCGCTGAACGCCCTGGCCGCCGTGAAGTCGGTGATCGGCGACCTCGACCGGATCGAGCGGATCGTCAAGGTCGTCGGCTTCGTCGCCGCCGCCCCCGACTTCATCGGCGTCCCGGCCGTCGTCAACGGCGCCAGCGAGCTGCTCGGCAAGGTGCTGGGCGCCGCGGGCGTGCACGCCCGCAGCGCCGTCGGCGTCGCGGTGCTGCCGCTGGACTCCCCGGTCGAGGTCGAGCTCCAGGCGCGCATCAAGACCGCCTGAGTGCGATCGCGGAGGCGGGGCCCGGTCCGTCCGGCCCCGCCTCCGTGTTGCCGGGGTGTGTCCGATCGATTCGTGAGCCTGGCGGGAATTGTCGGACACGCCCTAGCATCCGGGCATGGACCATCGAGCGACGACGCTCCCGATGCCGCCCGGCTGGCCTGCCCGGATCCGGGCGGTCGAATCCGGAGCGGTGACCCCGCCGGTGCCCCGGCCCGCCGCGACCGTCGTGCTGCTGCGCGACGCCGCCGAGGGGCCGGAGGCCTACCTGCTGCGCAGGCGTGCCTCGATGGCCTTCGCGGCCGGGATGTACGCCTACCCGGGCGGCGGGGTGGACCCGCGGGACGCCGAGGTCGAGCCGGGCTGGGCCGGTCCGGCGCCCGAGGAGTGGGCGCGGCGGCTCGGGGTGGACGCCCGGACGGCGCGG
>NZ_JAHSQD010000464.1 GCF_020103755.1 Streptomyces sp. LS1784 | reverse complement strand
TGCTGGGTGGGTACGGGTACACCCGGGACTACCCGGTGGAGCGGATGATGCGGGACGCGAAGATCACGCAGATCTACGAGGGGACCAACCAGGTCCAGCGGATCGTGATGGCCCGCAACCTCCCGTAGCCCGTAGCCCGTAGCCCGTAGCCCGAAGCCGCAACCGAAGCCGCAACCCGAGGCCCGTCAACCGGGGCTCGTCGCCCGCGGCCCCGGGCTCGGCACTCACGGCCCCCGACCGCCGGTCCGCGGTCGGGGGCCGTATTTCGTCCGGCGTCGAACCGTCCTGGACGTGGCGACCCCGCCGGTGTCATAAATGATCGTCAATTCTTTGCAGGGGCACGACGATTGCGGGAGATCGACGATCATGAGCAGCACCCCCGAGCAGCACCCCGCCGACAAGGTCTGGCTGGTCACCGGCGCCAACTCCGGCTTCGGCCGGGCGATCGCCGAGGCCGCGCTGGCGGCCGGTGACACCGTCGTGGCCGCCGCCCGGCGCCCCGAGACGCTGGCGGAACTGGCCGCCGCGCACCCGGACCGGCTCTTCCCGGTCGCCCTGGACGTCACCGACCAGGAGCGGATTCCGGCGGTCGTCGCGGAGACCGTCCAGCGGCACGGCCGGATCGACGTCCTGGTGAACAACGCCGGGCGCGGACTGGTCGGGGCCGTCGAGGAGTCCACCGACCGCGAGCTGCGGGACCTGATGGAGCTGCACTTCTTCGGCCCGGCCGCGCTCACCCGGGCCGTGCTGCCGCACCTGCGGGCCCAGGGCTCGGGCGCGGTGGTGCAGATGAGCAGCATGGGAGGCCGCTTCAGCTTCCCCGGGGTGGGCGCCTACTCGGCCACCAAGTTCGCCCTGGAGGGGCTGTCCGAGGCGCTGGCCAAGGAGGTGGCCGGCTTCGGGATCAAGGTGGTGATCGTGGAGCCCGGCGCGTTCCGGACCGGCTTCGCGGGTGGCGGCGCGCTCGCCCACTCCGCCTCGATCGAGGCGTACGAGCCGATCGTCGCCCCGGTCCGCACCGGGCTGCCGGACACCGACGGCAAGCAGCCCGGCGACCCGGTGAAGGCCGCCGAGGCGATCCTGGCCGCGCTGGCCGCCGAGCGGACCCCGCTGCGGCTCGCGCTCGGCAGTGACGCGGTGGACGCCGTCCTCGACACCCTCGACGAGGCGCGGCAGGAGGCCGAGGCCTGGGCGGCGGTCGGGCGCGGCACCGACTTCCCGGCCGGCGAGTAGCCCGCCGGGCGGCCGGACAGCCGCGCGACGGAAGGCCGCGCGACGGACGGCCGCACGGGGAAGGCCGTGCGACGGAAAACCGTGCGACGGCGGGCAGCCGCGCTCCGTAGGCTGCCCGCCATGTCGACCGCGCCTTCCAGGCTCCGCCTGGCCTCCCTCACCCCAGAGAACCTCGACGCCGCCCTCGCCCTGCGGGTCCGCCCCGGCCAGGAGGGCCTGGTGGCGCCGGTGGTGAAGTCGCTGGCCGAGGCCTATGTGCACGGGGAGACCGCCTGGCCCCGGCTGGTCCTGGACGGCGAGCGGCCGGTCGGCTTCGTGATGGCCTTCTTCGACATCACCTTCCACCCCGACCGCCCCGACGACCGCCCCCGCTCGGGCCTGTGGCGGCTGCTGATCGACGCCGGGCAGCAGCGCGGCGGCTACGGCCGCTTCGCCGTCGAGCAGGTCTGCGCCGAGATCCGCCGCCGTGGCGGCACCCGCGCGACGGTCACCTACGTCCCGGGCCCGGACGGCCCGGCGGAGTTCTACGCCCGCCTCGGCTTCCGTCCGACCGGCGAGACCAGCGGCGACCAGACCGTCGCCGAACTGGACCTCCCGCCGCTCAGCTGAGCAGTGCCGCCGCCTGCTCCCGTGCCTGCCGCAGCCATCCGGCACGTTCGTCGGCGGGGGAGTCGGTGACCGTGCGGAACACCGTCCGCCGTACGTCGGTGACCCCGACGTACGGCAGCACGCAGGCCGCCCAGATCCGCTCCAGCGGGTCACCGAACTCCTCGCGCTCCCGGGCCTCCGGGGTGTCCGAGGTGTTCAGCACCAGCGCCCGCCCGGCCCGCAGCAGCCCGGCCGGCTCGCCGGCGGCCGTCCCGAGCTTGTACGCGACGCCGGGGGCCAGTACCCGCTGCACCCAGCCGGTGAGCACCGCGGGCGGCATGCCCCACCAGTTGGGGTGGATCAGCACCAGCGCGTCCAGGGTGGCCACCTCGGCCCGGTGCAGGGCCAGGTGCGGCTCCTCGGACCGCTCCGCCGCGGCCACCGTGCCGGTCTCCTCGGCGGTGAGTAGGGGCGCGAAGCCTTCCGCGTAGAGGTCGTGGGCGCGCACCTCGCAGCCGCGCCCGCGCAGTTCGTCCACCACGGCCCCGTACAGCGCGTGGTTGAAGCTGCCCGGCCGCGGATGCGCCAGGTAGACCCCGATCGTGCTCATCTTCCGTCCCCCTCGGGCTGGTTGGCGGATCGATGCTACGGCCGACAGCTGCCGGGTAGGGTCGCGGACCATGACCGAGCCGGACTTCCTCACCGAGACCAGGGCGTTCTACGACGCCATCGCCACCGAGTACACCGACCTCTTCCGGGACCACTTGAGCCGCACGCCGATGGACCGGGCGATGCTGGCGCTCTTCGCGGACCTGGTCCGCGGAGAGCGTCCGGACGCCAGGACGGCCGAACTCGGCTGCGGCCCGGGCCGGATGACCGGACCGCTGCACCGGCTCGGCCTGGACGTGCACGGGATCGACCTCTCGCCGCGGATGGTCGAGCTGGCCCGGCAGGCCCACCCGGAGGTTCCGTTCAGCGTCGGCTCGATGTTCGACCTCCCCTTCCAGGACGGGGAGTTGACCGGCGTGGTGGCCTGGTACTCGATCATCCACACCCCGGCGGAGCGGCTGCCCGAGGTGTTCGCCGAGTTCGCCCGGGTGCTCGCCCCCGGCGGCCACCTGATGCTCGCCTTCCAGGTCGGCGACCAGCCCTCGCGCCAGGAGCGGCCCTTCGGGTACCCGGTGTCGCTGGACTTCCGCCGGCTGCGGCCGGAGCGCGTCGAGGAACTGGCCCGGGAGGCCGGCCTGCCGGTCACCTCCCGTACGGTGCGCGAGCCGGAGGCGGACGAGAAGACCCCGCAGGCCTACCTGCTGGCCCGCAAGCCGAAGGCCTGAGGGCTCCTACGCGGCCTCCGACGAGGACGGCGGCTGCCCGGAGGCGGCCGCGATCACCTCGTCCAGCACCTCGCGGGAGCGCAGCAGGTCGTTGATCGTCCGGTCGATCCGCTCGCGTTCCGCGGTGAGCTCGTCGACCAGCAGCGGGGTGGCGATCTCGCTCGGGCTGCCGTCGGAGTCCCGCATGCAGGGGAGGATCTTGTAGATGGTGCGGCTGTGCAGTCCGGCCGCGAACAGTTCCTGGATGTGCACGACCCGGTCGACGGCGGCCTCCGGGTACTCCCGGTGGCCGCCCTCGGTGCGGCGGGCGGCCAGCAGGCCCTGCTGCTCGTAGTAGCGCAGCGAGCGCTCGCTCACGCCCGTCCGCCGGGCCAGTTCGCCGATCCGCATGCCGTCCACCCCGTCGTCCCGGTCGTCGTCCCGCACCAAGGTCTGAAGCCGACCCCGATGGTAGCCACGCCGGCTCCGGCCGGGGAGGCGCGAACCGGAGCGCGCGACCGGACGGCACGGGATAACACAGTCGCGTGCGACCTCACCCGTCCGGGGGTGGCGCGCGACGAACAGGCGATCGTGCCATGATCCCTGCATGGCTTCCAACGTTTTCTTCGACATCACGATCAACGACGAGCCGGCCGGCCGGATCGTCTTCAAGCTGTTCGACGAGGTCGTCCCCAAGACCGCCCGGAACTTCCGCGAGCTGGCCACCGGCCAGAACGGCTTCGGCTACGAGGGCTCCGGCTTCCACCGCGTGATCCCGGCCTTCATGCTCCAGGGTGGTGACTTCACCAACCACAACGGCACCGGTGGCAAGAGCATCTACGGCGAGAAGTTCGCGGACGAGAACTTCCAGCTCAAGCACGACCGCCCGGGCCTGCTGTCGATGGCCAACGCCGGCCGCAACACCAACGGCTCGCAGTTCTTCATCACCACCATCGTCACCGACTGGCTGGACGGCAAGCACGTCGTCTTCGGCGAGGTCGTCGAGGGTATGGACCTGGTCAAGAAGATCGAGGGCCTCGGCTCGCAGAGCGGCCGCACCTCGGCCAAGATCACCATCGCCAAGTCCGGCGTGGTCGAGTAATCACCGCCGCAACCTGGCACGCACCGCCCCGGAGCGGGACGTCGGATCTTCCGGCCTCCCGCTCCGGGGCGGTTTCGTGCCCGTTTTCACACCCGTTTCCACGCCGGTTTCCGCGGCCGGCCGCGGTGCGGCGGGCAGGGTAGCCCGGAGCGCGGCTGTCCGGGCCGGAACCGGGCAATCCTGCCGCCCTCCGTCGCCGGGGTCCTACGCTCGATTCGGACGCGGCCCCAGCCGCGGCCGAACTCGACTCTGCGGCAAGGTGGTTGACCGATGATGGAGCAGGGCGCCGACGACGGCGAGGTGACCTACGAACAGGTGACGGTGGTCTCCCTGGCCGGCTGTGAGCCGGTCGGCCCGGCGCGGTTCGCCGTCCGGGTCGCCCGCGAGGGCATGACCGTGAAGCGGGTGGCGGGCTACTGGGTGCACTGGGACGAGCGGTGGGGCACGGAGGAGGTCCGCCACCACGCCCGCTGGGTCGCGGACGAGGAGTACGTGCGGCCGGACACCGGCAGCCTGGACGGCACCCTCGCGGTGATGGTCGCCGCCTACTGGACGGACCCGGCGGGTGCCTTCCCGCGACGCCCCGGTACCGAGACCGTGGTGACCTTCCGGCCCGGCGAGACCGGGCACGAACTGGTGCTGGAGCAGCCCGCCCCGGCCGCCGCCCCGCACCGCCCGGCCTCGCTGTCGGTGCAGCTGACCCACGCGAGGTGGCTGAGCGGCGACGGGCAGCCGATCCACTACGGCTTCTCGGGCGCCACCGAGTCGGCCGGCGGGGAGGGGGAGTGGCTGGTCCGCTTCCCGGAGTGCGGTACCGGCCTGCTGCCGTACGTCTAGGACGTTCCGGAGGGGCTCAGGGCGTTCCGGAGGGGCTCGGAGCGCGCCGGGCCGGCGCCGGCGAGGGTCCCTGCCCACCCGCTCGCATCCCCACCTTGCGCGCCGGTGCGCCGGCCCAGATCTCCCCGGGCCCGGTCGAGCGGGTGAGCACCGCGTTGGCCCCGACGACGGTGCCCGCGCCGACGGTCAGCACGCCCTCCTTGCACACCACCTTGGCGCCCGCGCACAGCACCGCGCCGTCCTCGACCACCACCCGCCGCATCGCGCTCTCCTCCTGCGGCACCCACGGATCCGCCCGGCCGATGGTCACGCCGTTGTAGAGCGTCACGCCGGCGCCGAGGGTGGTGTACGGGTGCAGCACGGTGCCGAAGCCGCGGTGGAAGACGACCAGTCCGGGCCCGATCTCGCAGGCGGCGGGTACCTCCATCCCGTAGAGCGCGAGCGCCTCCTGGACCAGGCGGCCCAGGAGGCGGTGGCGGCGGTGGCGGATCAGCGTGGCGACGAGTGGCATCCACCCATTGTGGCGGTGCGGTCACGCGAAGTCACAGGGCTACTTGAACTCCGGCACCGCGGTGTCGTTCCTGAAGGCGTCGAAGAGCTGCTTGGACTTGTTGGTGTCCCACAGCACGGCGGACTCGCCGGTCTTGGTCCGGTAGTCCGGGTTGCCGATCGGCACGGTCAGCGACTTGCCGCTGCCGCCGTTGACGTCCTTCATGGCGAGGAAGAGCGAGCCGAGGTCGGTCAGCCCGCAGTCCTCGTCGACGATCAGGGTGCCGAGCGCCGAGTCGACCAGCGGGTAGAAGGTGAACGGGTTCAGCAGGTTGCCCGGGGAGGCGGCCTGGTGGGCCAGGGCGCCGAGGAACTTCTGCTGGTTGCGCATCCGGCCGAGGTCCTGGTCGGCCATCTGGTGGCGCTGGCGGACGAAGGCCAGGGCCTGCTTGCCGCTGAGCGTCTGGTCGCCGGCCTTGAGGTCGAGCCCGGAGTCCTTGTCCTTGACGTCCTGGTCGATGTGCATCTCGACGCCGCCGATCGAGTCGACGATGCCGACGAAGCCGCCGAAGCCGATCTCGGCGTAGTGGTCGATCCGGAGGCCGGTGTTCTGCTCGACGGTCTGGACCAGCAGCCGGCCGCCGCCGTTGCCGAAGGCCGAGTTGATCTTCGCGGTGGTGCCCTTGACCGGCTTGCCGTTGCTGCCCGGGTGCTCGGGGATCGGCACCCAGGAGTCGCGCGGGATGCTCATCAGGGTGTTCCCGTTGTCCCCGACGTGCAGGATCATCATCGAGTCGCTGCGCTTGCCCTCGGTGTCGTGCCCGGTGTGCAGGTCGTCCTGCTCGGCGTCGGTGAGGCCCTGGCGGCTGTCGGAGCCGACGATCAGCCAGTTGGTGCCCTTGCCCGCGGCCGGGCGGCCGGGGTAGTCGGCGAGCACGTTCTCGTGGTTGAGCTTGGAGTCCGCCCAGAACCAGGTGGAGACGGCGGTCACCATGACGGCGATCAGCACGCCGAAGACCGACCACTTCACGATCCGCCGCCGCGGCCAGCGCCGGGCCTGGGCACCGGCCGGGCGGGTGCCGCCGGGCC
>NZ_JAHSQD010000463.1 GCF_020103755.1 Streptomyces sp. LS1784 | reverse complement strand
CGCCGCGCCCGCATGGTCCGCCCGGGCGCGTGCGGCACCGCCCGCCCATGGCCCTTGCCCGGGCCGCCCTGCTCCGGCTGCTCCGGGAGCGTCGCGGACGCCGCGGTGCCCGCGGAGGTGCCGGATCCCGGCGTCGCGAACGTACGGTTGTCCACCGGGTTCCGCCCTTCCCTCGTTCGTCTCTGGCTCGTCTGGCTGGTCAGTGTGCGAATCGCCGCGCGGGCGGGATCGGTCGAGCTCGATCAGGTGAGCCCGATCAGTTGAGCACCTGCATCTCGGCGACCTTGAGGTCGAAGGGCTTGCTGCTCTGGTTGATGCCCGGGATCGTGAACTTCCGCGGGTTCGACCCGCCGGTGACCACGACGGTGGCCTCCCAGCGCATCGTCACCGTGGCGCTGAAGACGCCGTTCTTCTCGCCGGCCGAGCTGGTCCTGAACTCGTAGCCGCAGTCCGGTGACTTCGCGTCGCCGTACTTGGGGTCGTACGGCGTGCCGGGTGTGGTGCAGGAGGTCTGGAGGTGGTCGCCGAAGCTCCAGTCCGCCTTCACCAGCCGGGGTGTGACGGTGACCGAGATGCCCGCGACTGCCGCGCTGCCCGGCGCGGGCAGTGCGGCGTCGTCCGCCCAGAGCCAGACCGGGGCGTTGACCACCGCCGTGTTCTGGGGCGCGGCCCGGCCCACCGGTGGCCTGAAGCGGACCCGGTCGTAGGCGGCCTGGATGGCCGTGGCCTCCGCGTTGACGTTCTGCCCGTCCGGCGCGGTGGGTTCGAAGACGATCTCGGCGCCGCCCATGCCCCCGTCGGTCTGCGGGCAGACCTTCGTGTAGAGCGCGCCGTCCTTCGGGTCGTGGCCGTCCCACTGCGGGTCGCCCGCGGGCGGCGGGGCGTCCAGCGGCCGGAAGTAGCAGCCCTTGTCGCTGCTGAACCAGCCCAGCTGGGGGTCGTGGCAGGCCCATGCGACGTCGTGGTAGCTGCACAACTGCGGCCCGGTGTCGGAGCCGCCGCCACCGCCGGGATTGGAACCGCCGGGCCCGGGGGTCTTTCCGCCGGAATGGGCGTCCACGCAGATCACGTTCGTGGTGCACTGCTCGGCCCCGCCGCTGGGCGGTTCGTCCGCGGTCGCGCTCACCGCCGAGGACAGCAGCAACCCGGCCGACATCGACGCGGCGACTGCGATTCGCCGGGCCGGTTTCCGCGCGTTCAGCATGTCCGGTCCACCTCCCGCTTGAAGTCGTAGATCAACCAATGCGCTTGGAACCAGCGCAGGGACGCGGTTCCGACGTACCGGTACAGGCGTGATCCGGGATCCCTGGCGGCCCCGGTGACGGCATCGACGCGGTGCCAGCCCGACAGGTCGACGCAGTCCTCGATCACGGCGGTTTGCGGATCGGCTTTCAGATCAATGGCCTTGACCACCGCGGAATTGCGCGGCGTTCCGGCCATCACCACTTTCGCGTCGCGCAGTTGCCGGAGGCTGACCAGGCTGTCGGACAGTGCACGCCCGGAGGAGTACTGCTCCAGTCCGTAACCGTCCGAATCCGACCGCCCGAAGACCTCGGCCTGAGCCTGCCACCAGTCCTGATACGCCTTCAGGGCCAGTCGCCCCATGGCCCCTTCCGGACCGCTGGTCGGCGCGATCGAGCCGTTTACCGAACCACTCGAAGGAGTTAGCGGGTTCACTCCCGCGACGGTGGGCGCAGCCGACCCGATGCGATCGACGGAACCGCCCGCACCTCCGCTCGCACAAGCACCGAGCAGCAACACCAGAACCGCCCCACCGACCCCAACCGCCCCAGGGCGCAACACATTTCCGCGCTGCCGCATGGCCCCACCTCGTTGCGACCGACCCGATCCGTGATCCACGGCCGCCAGGAGAATTCCGCCGTCCCGCCGGTGTTTCCGCTGTGGATCGATTCTTCGCCAACCCACCCCATCACGGCAACACCTCAGGCCCCCTGACCTTACGCGGAAGGCGGTTCCGTCGGGGCACTTTCCCGCCACAGAACGGCCAACAGTTCTTCGGAAAGCGACAATCCGGCCAATGCGCCCCGAACCGCGGCCCGATTGCGCATCAGGAGACGCCCGGCGTACGGCGGAACGAGCAGGCGCGCGCCAGGCGCACCCGAACTACCGACCGGTTCTCCACCGTCCGTCAGCGCGGCCACGGCCGGCTGGAGATCGAGCGGGGCGACGGCCGCGGGGGCACCCGGGACGCCCTGGCGCAGGACGGTGGTCAGGGCCCGGCTGAACGAGCCCTCCCCGCCCGGCCGGACGGCGTCCCGGCCGCGTCTGCCCGGTGTGTAGCGGCTACCCGGGGCGTAGCGGCCGATCCGGCCCCACAGCGGGACCCTCGAATAGCTCAGCAGTTCGCCCGCGCCGTCCTCGCCGCGCTCCAGCGCCGCCCAGGTGTCCCGGTCGACCACCGCGTCGACCAGCAGCAGCGCCTCCTCCTGGTCCCCGTGCACCATCGCACTGACCACCCAGTCCCAGGCCAGGCCCCGGCGGTAGGCGTTGTCGGCGGTGCTGCCGGCGGTGACCAGGGCGAGCCGTCGCCCCCGCAGGTCCGCCACCAACTGGCCGACCAGGCAGACCAGCAGCCAGCGGCCCGGGTGCTGGGCGGCGTCCCGGACGGCGGTGAGCATCGCATTGGCGTCCGCATCCGGCGGCACCGTGGTGAGCCGGCAGCCGGCCGCACCGGTGTCGAAGAACATCCCGGGCAGCACGTCGGCGAGCAGCCGGGCGCCGTCCGGCGCGAGCGCCGCACCCCCGAAGGCCCGGTCGGGCCCGCCGTCCGCCCCGATCACCACCAGATCGACCCCGCCCGCCATCCGGCCGCCCCCCCTCCTCCACCGTTCCTCCACCGCCGGGCAGGCTACCGCCCCGGACGGCCGCCGACGGGGCTCCCGTCCCGTCCGCTCAGGGACCATGGGCCCTATCGACGCGCGCACCGACCGTGGACGATCGGATGCATGGAGCGTGAGGACCATGTGGAGACCCTGAGCGAGGCCGAGTGCCTGCGGCTGCTCAGCACCGTGCCCGTCGGGCGCGTGGTGTACACCGAGCACGCGCTGCCGGCCGTCCTGCCGGTCTCCTTCGAGGTCCTGGACGGGCGGCTGGTGCTCGCCGTGCGCCGGGGAAGTGCCACAGCGCGCGGGCTTGACGGCACGGTGGTGGCCTTCCAGGCAGATCTGCTGGACCCGGTCACCCGCACCGGGTGGAGCGTACTGGTCCACGGACGGGCCGACGTGGTGAGCGACCCCGAGCAGGTCCGACGGGTGCTGCGCTCCGGCCTGCGGCCCTGGGTGGCCGATCCGGAACCGCTGTTCGTCGCACTGGTCCCGGAACTGGTCAGCGGCCGCCGGCTGTTCCCGACCTGGCCGGGCGCCCCGGGCCGCCAGTCGCGACAGCCGATGAGCGCCGAGCCCGTGAGCACCGGGCCAGTGAGCACCGGGCCCGTGAACACCGGTTTTCCGTTCGGCTCCTGACAGATACCGGGGGGTAGGCATACGCTTCCGGCGTCCTGATCCCTCCCCGGGCCCGTCCCCCACCAGGAGCGCACCGTGACGACCTTCGCCTCCCTCGCCGAGCTGACCGCCGCCGTCGGCACCGAGCTGGGCACCAGCCAGTGGCACACCATCGAGCAGCGGCAGATCGACCTGTTCGCCGAGGCGACCGGTGACCACCAGTGGATCCACGTGGACCCGGAGCGGGCCAAGGAGAGCCAGTTCGGCTCGACCATCGCGCACGGCTACCTGACCCAGTCGATGATCCCGGTGCTGGCGAAGGAGTGCTACGCCGTCGAGGGCGTGCGGATGGCGCTGAACTACGGCTCCGACAAGGTGCGTTTCCCGGCGCCGGTGCCGGTGGGCACGGCGATCCGGGCCACCGCCGAGCTGCTCTCGGCCACCGAGGTGCCGGGCGGGGTCCAGGCGGTGGTGCGGTTCACCGTGACCAGCGAGCAGAGCACCAAGCCGCACTGCGTCGCGGAGACGATCACCCGCTTCTACGCCTGACGGAGAGCGGGCCGGCCGGGCGTTCGAGCCCGGGGCGGGCAGGCGTTCGAGCCCGGGCCGAGCGGGCCCCGGGCAGCGGCCGGCGCCGCCCTCCCGGGTACGCCGATTGGACCGCGCCGGGCTCTCCACCAGGTCCGGACGGCCCACGGCGAGTAACCTCCGACGAGATGGTTGTCGTATCGCAGCACCCCTAACCACTGCTGCGCTTCGCGCCCCGGCACGCCCGGTAGCCGTGACCGTCCCTGGAGGAGCCGTGCCCCGCCCCGCCCCGTGGTTCTCCCGCCTCGCCGGTCTGTCCTCGCAGTTGGTCCCGCCGTCCGCCGGCCCTGCCGCCGAGCGCGCCGTCCCGGGGCTGGCCGGACTGCCCCGGGCCGCGTGGCACCGGGTCCGGACCGACGCCTTCGGCGCCGAGCCCCGGGGCGAGCGGCTGGCCCGCATCCGCCGCTCCCCGCAGTTCGCCGACGGCGCCTTCCGCAACCCGGTACCGACCCGCCGTCTGGTGTACGAGCGCAGCCCGCTGGAGATCACCCGCGCCCAGCTGACCGGCGACAAGACCCGCCGGACACCGACCGCCGCCGTGCCGGTGCACCGACTGCTCCCGGTCGACCTGGCCGCGCCGCCGGAGTCCGGGCTGCGGCTGACCTGGCTGGGGCACGCCACCGTGCTGGCCGAGATCGACGGACGGCGGGTGCTGATCGACCCGGTCTGGGGCGAACGCTGCTCCCCCTTCTCCTGGACCGGGCCCAAGCGACTGCACCCGGTGCCGCTGCCGCTGTCCGAACTCGCTCCGGTGGACGTGGTCGTGATCTCCCACGACCACTACGACCACCTCGACATGGGCACCGTCCGGACGCTGACCGGGACGGACGCGGTGTTCGCCGTCCCGCTCGGAGTCGGGGCGCACCTGGAGCACTGGGGCGTACCGGCCGAGCGGATCGTCGAACTGGACTGGTGGGAGTCGGCCGAGGTCGCCGGGCTGACCCTGACCGCCACACCGGCCCGCCACTACTGCAGCCGCGGTCCGCGCACCAGTGCACTGTTCCTGTGGGCGTCCTGGGTGGTGGCCGGCGGCGGGCACCGGATCTTCCACAGCGGGGACACCGGCTACTTCCCCGGCTTCGCCGAGATCGGCCGCCGGTTAGGCCCGTTCAACGCGACGATGATGCAGGTCGGCGCGTACAGCGAGTTCTGGCCCGAGGTGCACATGACCCCCGAGGAGGGCGTGCGGGCGCACCTGGACCTGGGGGGCGAGCTGATGCTGCCGATCCACTGGTGCACGTTCAACCTCGCGCTGCACCCGTGGGAGGAGCCCGCCGATCGGGTGGTCACCGCCGCCCAGACGCTCGGCGCCCGGCTCGCCGTGCCCCGCCCCGGCAAGCCCTTCGAGCCCGCCGCCCCGCCCGCCGTGCGCCTGTGGTGGCGCGCCGTCGCCAGGACCCCGCGCGACATTTCGCCGCTGGTCGGCGAGCGGGCGGAGGAGACGGCGGCGGCTCCGGGAGCGGCCGAGGTTCGCGGACAGGCGACAACATTCAGCGAACAGATTTCAAAATCTGTTCGCTGAATGTTGTCGCCTGAAAGTTGTCAGCCGAAAGCCGTCACTTGTTCGCCTCCGCTGGCACCGCCCGCCGACGCCGGATCCACGCCCACGCCCCCTGCTGGACGAGCAGGGTCAGCACCCCGGCCAGCACGATCCCCAGCAGGTTCAGCAGCAGCTGGACGCTGGAGCCCCAGAACTGCTTGACGTCACCGTAGCCGAGGGCGACGGCCGCGTTGGCCGCGGCAGGGACGGTGGTCACCGAGATCGCCACCCCGACCAGGGTTCCGGCCTTCGAGGAGGTGAGCGAGAGCAGCCCCGCGATGCCCGCCAGGAAGGCGACCACGAAGGAGGTCGCGTCGGGCTGCCAGATGAAGGAGGTGTTCGGCCGCACCGCGTCGAACTTCGCCTCGGTGAACAACCCGAGACCGTCCATCAGCACCGCGAAGCAGACGGTCAGCGCCATCGCCACCACGAAGCCCGTCGCCAGCGCGTTCAGCGAGCGCAGTGCCGGGCGCAGCCGTCGCTGGACGACCGCCACGCAGAGCCCGGCCAGCGGCCCGAACTCCGGCCCGACGGCCATCGCGCCGACCACCAGAATCGCGCTGTCCAGCACCGCGCCACAGGCCGCGAGCATGGTGGCGACGGTGAGGAAGGCCAGGAACACCCAGGTGAGGGTCGATTCCTCGTGGGTGATCTCGGAGACCGACTCCCACACCAGCGCGTCGGCCCCCTCCCCGGGGGCCAGCCGCTCGGCCTCGTCGGCCGCCGCCGAGAGGGTCAGCTCGACCGGCGAGACGTCGATCGCGCCGCGCTCGGCCAGCCCCGTCCCGCGCAACGCGCCCAGGACCTCGTCCGCCGCCTCGCGGGCCACGTCGCAGAGCACCACGTCCCCGGTGGGCCGGACGGCCGCGTCCGGAAGCAGGATGACGTGCGTCACGCCCACGACCTCGTCCAGGCAGTCCAGCACGGCGTTCCGGAGGTCGGGCGGGACGATCAGACGAAGGTGCAGCACGGGCGCTCCGGCGGGTAGGGCGGACGGGAGTCCCGCCCACCCTAGGCCCGCGCCCGCCCTAGGCCCGCGCCGAGCCGGCCCCGCCCCCCGCCCC
>NZ_JAHSQD010000462.1 GCF_020103755.1 Streptomyces sp. LS1784 | reverse complement strand
GGGGCGAGCGCCACCGCCTCGGCGGCGCTCGCGGCCGACCGCGCACCGAGGGCGAGCGGTTCGGAGTCCCGGCCCGGCGTGCGGTTCCACACGGCGACCGGATGGCCGGCGGCCAGCAGCGCCCCGGCCAGCGCCCGACCCATCGGGCCCAGGCCGAGTACGGCAACGGCGGTACGGACAGGGGTGGTTGAGGAAGATCGTTCGTTCGGCACAGCCGTTACGCTAGACCTTCACGCCGACGGCAGAGTCAAGGCGGAGAGCCATGGTGGAGGATCCACCGAGGAGGTGTCCGCGATGCGGATCGGAGAACTCGCCCGGCGCACCGGCGTCACCCCGCGCGCCCTGCGGTACTACGAGGAACAGGGGCTGCTCACCCCCGAGCGCCGCGCCAGCGGCTACCGCGAGTACGGCGAGCCGGACGTGGACACCGTCCGCGGCATCCGCACCCTCCTCGCGGCCGGCCTCAACAGCGCCGTGATCGCCGAGATCCTCCACGGCCTGCCGCTCCCGGGACAGCGCCCTCCCGGCCCGACCTGCCCCGAGCTGCTCGCCGGCCTGGCCAGGGAACGCGCCCGGATCACCCGCCGGATGGACGAACTCGCCGATGCCCTGGCCCTGTTGGACGCCATCGTGGCGGCAGAGGCGCCGAGCGAGGTGATCCGCTCCGGCCGACTGCGGGTGGCGGACCGCAAACCGGTCGGGGGCCGTGGGGCGGCCGGGGACCGTACGCCGGCTGGGGAAGGCAAGCCGGTCGGGGAACGCAAGCCGGTTGGGGAGCGCAGGCCGGTCGAGGAGCGCCGCCCGCAGCCGGTGGCGCGGAAACTCGATGGCGTGCGCTCCCGGGCCGTGTTGGAGTGAGCGGATGAACCATGACGAGGTGCTTGCCCTGTTCGACGACCGGCTCCGGCGCAACGCGCCGCCCGACCCCGGCTGCCGCGTCGAACGCGACGGCGCGGTGGTCCGGCAGGTGGGCCCGGAGCACGGCTGGAACGGCGTGCTCTGGTCCGGCCTGGACGAGGCCGGGGCGGACGCGGCGATCGCCGCGCAGGTGCACCACTTCGCCGAGCTCGGGAGGGAGTTCGAGTGGAAGGCCTACTCCCACGACCTCCCCGCCGACCTCGGCGCCCGACTGCTGGCGGCCGGCTTCACCCCGGAGCCGGAGGAGGCGCTGATGATCGCCCGGATCGCGGACCTGCCCACCGAAGCCGCCCTGCCCGAGGGCGTCCGGCTGCTCGCGGTGACCGACCCGGCCGGGGTGGACCTGCTGATGGAAGCCCACAAACAGGCCTTCGGCACCGATAAACCCGCTCTGCGTGAGCGGATTCTCGACCACCTGCGCGACGGCACCGAGACGGTCAGCATGGTCGTCGCGATGGCCGGCGACCGCCCGGTCAGCGGCGCCCGGATGGAACTGATCCCGGGCACCGGGTTCGCCGGGCTCTGGGGAGGCGGCACCGCACCCGACTGGCGCGGCCGGGGCATCTACCGCGCCCTCGTCGCCCACCGTGCCCGCCTCGCGGCCGGGCTCGGCTACCAGTACCTCCAGGTCGACGCGAGCGACCAGAGCCGCCCCATCCTCCAGCGCCTCGGCTTCGCCTGGCTGAGCACGACGACTCCGTACGTACGGGGCCTGGCTGGCGTGCCGGCCTGACCCCTCCCGGGGGGGTCTGGCGCCCACACTGGGTTCCCCCCCCCCCTGCGTCGGGGGCCACCGCTGTGTCGCCGCTCAGGTTGTGCCGTTCGGTACAGGCGCGGGAGAAGCGGTGGGGGCCATCGTTGAGGCACCACGAGCGGGGCCGTCCGGCCCAGGGAAAGGAGCCTCAGCATGTTCGCCCGCCTCTGCCACCCCGGCGTCCTCCGTGCGACGGTTGTTGCGCCCGCCACCCTCCTCGGGATCGGGATCGGGATCGGGCTTGGGCTCGGGCTCGGGCTCGGGCTCGTCCGGCAGCGATCAGGCCGTGTGCCGTGCCTGACCCACCACGGCCGGATCGACCGCGCCCGTGAACCGGCCCTGCCCGAAGCAGGTGCTGTGCTGCGTCCCGGTGTCGTGCGCGGCGGTCTGCGCGAGGGCGTACTGGAACGGCACCCCGATCGCCGCCACCGGCAGCAGTACGCACAGCAGAGCGTGCCCCAGGCCGATCCGGAACGTCCTGCGCCGAACGGCGGTGACGAGTTGCCAACCGCCCCAGCACACCGCCACGACGCCCAACACCAGCCCCGCCCAGGCGAGCGGAAGTACGTGGGCCGGGGCGCCGGGGCTGTCCTGGCAGCGGCTCACGAGCCTGTGGACGTCGACGTCCGCGGCGAGCGTCGGCACACCGCATGCCCACCCGAGGCAGCCGAGCAGCAGTGGGCCGCCCGCCCCGAGCCACCGGGGGGAGCGCTGTTCTTCACTCATACGCCTAGTACCAGTCCGGGTTCACGCGGACGAAGTGAAGCTTCTGGTGCCCGCGCTGCTCCTGGAAGCTGTCGATCCGACCGCCCACACTCGCGTTCTGCTGGCCGCCGCTGTGCTGGGTGTAGCGGATGTCCCCGTCCGGGGTCACCGCCGTCACCACCGCAGTGTGGTGGACGACACCCTTCTTGTCCTGGGAGTCCTGGTCGGAGTCCTCCTCGTAGTAGACGATGTCCCCGGGCTTCACCTCGTCCGGCGAGACCTCCTGACCGCCGTGGCGCATCATGAAGTCGTGCATGTTCTGCGCCCCGGCCCAGCTCTTCGAATAGTCGAGCCGCTGGTCGAGCCAGTCACCGCCCGCATCGTCGCTGCGCCCCCAGGTGTCGTCCCCGCGCCAGCCCCACCACTGGTCCCACTTGGCGTGCACGCCACCCTGGCGCAGCGCCTCGGAGGCGAAGTTGGTGCAGTTGTCGTCGAAGACGTCGATGGTGGTGTCGTTCCAGTGCTCCAGCGCCCACTGCACCGTCTTCACCCGGTCGTACTTGGCGTCGGGCCCACCGCGCAGACCCACCTTCACATCGTCGGGGATGCCCGGGAGGTTGGCGAGGGTCACGGGATCGGAGAGCATCAGCTGCTTGCGCTGGTTGTCGGTCAGCGCCTTCCACCAGTCGGCGACCAGCCGGGGGTCCTGCCCGCTGGGGATGTCCCCGGTGTACATGGACAGTTCGGTCTGTGAGGCTTCGCGCTGAAGCTGGTCCAACGCCTTGCGCGGGTCGGTCTCGCAGGTCGCTGCGGCGAGCTTTCGCAGCTCGGCGGAGGCCAGCTTGTCGGCCTGGGAGGCCTCGCGCAGCGCCTCCTGGAGCATCGCGTCGACCTCCTGGACAGCGTTGTCGTTCGAGGGCGCCGCGCCGCCGCTGCCGTGGACCGTGGCGGTGGTCTCGTCGACGGTGAGGCCGTACTGCTTGGCCATGTCCAGAGCGGAGTTCAGGGTGAGCTTCGCCCGGGTGATGCTGGCGCTCAGCCCGTCGAGGACCATGACGACGCCGCGCATGATGTCCGCGCCGGCCTCCAGGATCTGGGCCTGCTCCTGGAGCTTGCGGCCGGCGGCCTCGCCGACCCTGTCCTTCCAGTTCTCCTTGAGCGGGTCCACACCGTTGGCGTGGATGTCGTTGACGGCCTGCCACGCCTGCTTGGACAGGGCGAGCCAGGAGCCGGCGGCGGCGTCGACGTCGATGCTGTTGGCGGCCTTGAGCGCTGCGATGGTCATCGTCACGGTTGCTGTCCCGCCGCCGTCCCCGAGAGGTCGCCGAGTGCCGCGTCGAGACGGCGGGCGTACTCCTGGTCGGCCTGGTCGTAGGAGTGTGCCGATTCGTGCAACTGCGCCGAATAGAGGTGAAGTTGATCGACGACCGACTTCACGTGGGCCTGCCAGGCGTCGGCACAGTCCTTCAGCGCCGGACCGGAGTCCCAGGCCGACATCGTGTCGGCGGCCGTGTGGCTGTTGTCGAGCCAGTGCCCGACGGGTCCGAATGTCTTGGCGGACTCCGTGAGGCCGTTCGCCGACTGTCGCAACGCGTGTGTCTGGACATGGATGTGGTTCACGGTCAGTTCCCCCTACCCGGCTATGTCGACTCTGGTCGACATGGGTGCGGCCATGCTAACGAACGGATTGGAAGGGAAAAGTCATCCGAAAGTCATGAGAAAGCAATCCGTTAGGGCCGGCCGCCTTCGTTCCTGCCGGCTCGGGACAGTCGGTCAAACGCCGGGCCGTCGCCCTGGCCCGGGCCGGGTTGCCAGACTGTCCCCTGGGGAGCTGGGGAGCTGGGGAGCTGGGGAGCTGGGGAGCTGGGGAGCTGGAGGGCTGGAGGGCTGGAGGGCTGGGTGGGCGCGCAGTGGCTGACCGACGCCCTGGAGTCCCGCGGCGCCGCCGCGCCGGCCCGCTCCTGCGTCGAGGCCCTTCGTCCCGCAGCCGCCGCCCACCGGCCCGACCCGAGCGTGCCTGAACGCCGCCCGTCGACAGGACGCGGCCCGGGGCGGGCGGGGCGGCTGGGTCGACCCAGGTGCCGTCGATGACCGCGAACTGCTTCGACATGTCGCAGCTGCCGTCTCGGCCGTCGTGTGCTCGGTTCGCGACGAGGGGCGGGGGCCGGTGTGCCGCGGAGTTCGGTCCGTCGCCCTCACGGCAGCCGCTCGACCACGACCATGGCCGCGTCGTCGTCCAGCCGACCGCCGACGTGGGCGAGCAGGTCGCGGCGCAGGTGCTGGAGCAGGGCGGCGGGGCGCTCGGCGCGCCAGGCGGTGACGCGTTCGGTGAGCGGGTAGAAGCGCCGCTGGGCGTCGCGGGCCTCGATCACGCCGTCGGTGTAGATCAGCAGCCGGTCGCCGGGCCGGAGCCGGAAGGTCTCCGTCTCGTACCGCACCGGTGCGAGTTCGCCGAGGCCCAGCGGCGGGGCGGGGTGAGGGGCGGCGAGGGTGGTGATGCCGTCGGGGAGCAGCAGCAGCGGGGGCGGGTGGCCGCAGTCGATCAGGCGGACCGGGGAGCCGTCGTCGGGGATGTCGAGCAGAACCGCGGTGATGAAGGACTCGCCGGACTCGCCGCTCTCCGTGGGGAGCTCCTCCGGCGCGGGGCGGGGCAGCGCGGACAGCGCCTGCCGGTGCTGCCGGTGCTGCCGGTCCCACCGGGACTGTTCGGCGAGCTGGGCGAGGTCCCAGCTGACGCTGCCATCCAGGTAGGCCGCCAGGTCGGGCAGCTCGGCGTGCAGGTGGGCGGCGGCCCGGAAGGCGCCGAGCAGCAGGGCCGCGTCGCCGAGCGAGGACAGGCCCTTGCCACGCACGTCGCCGACCAGCAGCCGGGTGCCGGTGGTGGTGCGGGCTGCCGCGTACAGGTCGCCGCCGACCTGCGCCTCGGCCTCGGCGGCCAGGTAGACGGAGGCCAGGTGCAGCGGTCCGATCCGTTCCGGCAGCGGGCGCAGCAGCACCCGCTGGGCCGCCTCGGACACCGAGCGCACCCGGGCCAGCTCGCGCTCGTGCCGCTCGCGCAGCACCCGCAGGCCGACGATCAGCACCGAGACGACCAGTTGTGCGCACAGCTGGGTCTCGATGTTGGTGCTGGTCAGATTTTCGCGGATGGCGCCGATGACGCTCAGGGCGGCGAACGCGAGCGCGGCGACGGCGGCGGTGGCCCGGGGGCCGGCGAAGGAGGCGGTGAGGGCTGGGGCGACGATCAGCAGCGGGCCGAGGTGGACATCCGGCGGGGAGAGGATGTCGACCACGGTGATCAGCACGATCAGCGCGAGCGTGAGCGCCGTCAGCACCCGGCGGTCCGGTCGCCAGGCGCGGCGGCGGTCGGGGGGACGCGGCGCGGGCGGTGGGTGCGGCGCATCGGGACGCTGCCGGAGGGGCACTCCTCCTCTGTACACCGTGAAGGTGGCGGAGCGCACCCGGAGGCGCTGCGCCGGGCTGTTCTGCGGGCCGCCGTCAGCCCTCCTGGCCGTAGCGGGCCAGGTAGTCGGCGAAGCGGGCGACGTCCTCGTCCGACCAGTCGGTGAAGCGCGCGGTGAAGGAGAGCCGTCGCTGCTCGTTGGCGTCCCGCAGCAGGGTGAGCCCGGCCTCGGTGGCGCGCAGGATCTGGCCGCGCTGGTCGTCCGGGTCGGTCTCGCGGGCCAGCAGGCCGAGCTTCTCCAGGGCGGTGACCTGACGGCTGACGGTGGACTTGTCGAGCATGAAGTACGCGGCCACGTCGGCGGCCCGGCAGCCGCCGCGCTCGGTGATCAGGTCGAGGATGCTGTAGGTGACCAGGGACAGGTCGGGGTGCAGCTGGGAGGCCTTGTGCCGGGCGCGGCGGGCGAAGGCGGTCAGCTCGCGCTGGATGGTCTCGATGGACGACTGACGGCCGGGCACGGCGTTCCTATCTCCTCGATATTTGTTGCACTATACAACGGACTTGCCCGGGGTTGCGCGCCGCTCCGGCGACCGCTGCTCCGGTGCGGCCTGCCAGGCGCGGGCGGCGGCGATCCGGCTGGTCGCGCTCGGGTGAGTGGCGAACAGTAGCTCAAGCGCCCTCGGCGGGTCGACATCGGAGACGTTCGCCACGGCCAGTCTGCGCTGCATGGCCACGAACTGCTCGACGTCCCCGGTCAGTTCGAGTGCGTGCAGGTCCGCCCTGGCCTCGATCCGGCGGCTCACCGCGCACTGCGGCGGCCCCGACAGCGCGCCCAGCGGCGCCGCGAGCGCCGCCAGCAGCGGCAGCGCCCGAGGGTCCGCCG
>NZ_JAHSQD010000461.1 GCF_020103755.1 Streptomyces sp. LS1784 | reverse complement strand
GCGGACGCCCCCGACGGCGCGGACCGGGCCGAGGCCGCACAGGCCCCGCGGGCCGCCGGCGCCCCCGCCGAGCTGGCCGGAATCCGCGCCTACCCGTACTACGTCTGGGACGCCCGCACCGGGCGGATCACCGGCGCCAGCTACGACGAGGCCGGCGAGTTCACCGGCAGCGGCAACGACGGGCGGATCAGCCCCTCCGGCCGCTACGCGGTCTACACCGTCTTCGAGGAGGGCGGCCGGCCCGGCTCGCACGGCCGGCACCAGGACGTCTACGTCCGCGAGCTCGCCACCGGCAAGACCACCAAGGTCGACAAGCCGCTGTCCGGCGCCACGAACATCGACTCCTCCTACGACCCCGTGATGCCGCTGAACGACCGCTGGGTGTACTTCACCTCCGATGTCGCCGACCTGGTGCCGGGCGACACCAACGGGCAGGCCGACATCTTCCGCCACGACCTGCGCAGCGGGCGCACCGAGCGGGTCACCCTCACCGAGGACGGCTCGCAGAGCACCACCTCCGCCTTCTTCCCGCAGGTCGACGCCGACGACACGACGCTGCTGTTCAGCGCCGAGGACGGCAACCTGGTGCCGGGCGTCGCCAACACCACCACGGACGTCTTCCGACGCCGCCTGTGAGCGTCTGACTCCCCTGGGGGATACGTCCGTTGACGTATTTCCCGGCGGGATCACGCCCGGCCGTTGACCAGCGGTCCTCCCGACGGTTGGCTCTGCGAAAGCCCGCCGCCGGGAGGGAGCCCGGCCGGGTGATCCCAGGGGAGGACGATCCATGACCACCGCACGCACCCGCCGCCGACTGGCCCGTACCGCCGCCGTCCTGGTGGCCGCCACCGTGGCCGGCGCCGCGATGCCCGCCGCCGAGGCCCGCCCGCCCAAGGGCGACACCGCCCGGGTCAGCGAGGGCTTCAAGGGCGAGCAGCTCAACGGCCAGTCGTCCGCGCTCGGACTGAGCAGTGACGGCCGCTCCGCGCTGTTCCGCTCCACCGCGACCAACCTGCTGCCCGTGGCCGGCACCCCGAACTCGGACGAGGTCTACGTCCGAGACCTGCGCAACGGCCACATCGAGCGGGCCAGCGTCGCCGACGACGGCTCCGCGCTGAACGCCGCCACCACGGACGCCTCGATCAGCGGCAACGGCCGCTACGTGGCCTTCAGCACCACCGCCACCAACGTCGTCCCCGGACAGCCTCGGCACGAGAGCGACGTCTTCGTCCGCGACCGCTGGACCGGCCGCACCGAGCTGATCACCGCCGCCGCCCTGCCGAGCGGCGACGACCAGACCATCCGCACGGCGGACAGCCCCACCCTCAGCTGGGACGGCCGGTACGTCGCCTACTCCTCCAGCCGCACGGACCTCGCCCCCGGCGTGAAGCGCGGCAGGAGCAACATCTACGTCACCGACCGCTGGACCCACACCACCCGGCTGGTCACCGTCGGCACGGAGGGCGAGGGCGCCGACAACAACTCTTTCACCCCGACGATCAGCGCCGACGGCTCCACCGTCGGCTTCACGTCCCGGGCCGGCAACCTGCTCCCGGGCACCCCGGCCGCGGATGACGGGTCGCCCCAGCTGACCGGGCCCCGCTACTACCCGTACTACGTCTGGAAGGCCGGCACCGGCACGGTCGTCGGCGCCAGCCTGGACGACACCGGAGAGCTGATCGGCGTCGCCCGCGACGGCCGGATAAGCCCGGACGGCCGCTACGCGGTCTACAGCATCCCGGTGTTCGTCGGCGGCTTCCCCGGCCCGAGCCACGGCAACCGGCTGGACGTGTACGTCCACGAGCTGGCCACCGGCAAGCTCACCAAGGTCAACACCGACCTGCCCGGCACCACCACGAAGTGGTCCTCCTCCAACGGCGTCATGACGCTCGACGACCGCTGGGTCTACTTCGACTCCAGCGCCGACAACCTGGTCCCCGACGACACCAACGACGCCGGCGACGTGTTCCGCCGCGACCTGTGGACCGGCCGGATCGAACGGATCAGCCTCACCCGGGACGGCAGGCAGAGCACCGCCTCCTCCTACGGCCCGTACGTGGACGCCACCGGCGACACGGTGATCTTCGACGCCTCCGACGGCGACCTGGTGCCGGACGACACCAACAACCGGCTGGACGTCTTCCTGCGCCGCCTGTGATGGCCTGATTCCCTTGCCGCATACGTCCGTTGACGTATTTTTCGCCGAGATCACCCGCAGCCGTTGACCACCGGCCCTCCCGACGATTGGCTCACCCGAAAAGCCCGTCGCCGGGAGGGAGCCCGGCCGGGCGATCAGAGGGGGAAGACCTCATGACCCGTACCACCCGGACGACCCACAACCGGTGGCTGTCGGGCGGCGGCAGCGTCCTGGCCGCGGCCGCCGTGCTCGCCGTCACCGCCGCCCCGGCCCAGGCCGCCCCGGTGCCGCGCGGCACCGTCCAGGTCAGCGTCGGACTCAACGGCGCCGCGCCCGACAACCAGTCCTCGGCCCAGGGCATCAGCGCGAACGGCCGCTACGCCCTGTTCACCTCCTGGGCCACGAACCTGGTCGAGCAGCCCGCGCTGGGCGGGCGCGACGCCTACGTGAAGGACCTGCGCACCGGCCGCACCGAGCGGGTCGACCTGTCCGACTCCGGCGAGGTGCTGAACGGCTGGACGGAGCAGGCCGCGATCAGCGGCAACGGCCGCTACGTCGCCTTCGAGAGCAACGCCGACAACGTGGTGCCCGGCATGCAGGTCAAGGGGCGCACCGAGGTGTACGTCCGGGACCGGAGGACCGGCCGCACCGAGCTGGTCAGCGGCGGGCTCACCAGCACCGACACCGACCGGTTCCACTACTCGTACGCGCCCTCGATCAGCGCCGACGGCCGGTACGTGGCCTACGTGTCCTCCCGGACCGACCTGGACCCGACCGTCGTGGACCCCGATCCCGCGCCCTCGCTGGCCAGGCCCTACACCTGGAAGATCAACGTCTACCTCACCGACCGCCGGACCCACACCACCCGGCTGGTCTCCCGCGACGCGAACGGCAGGCCGGGCGAGAGCACGTCCATCCGCCCCACGATCAGCGCGGACGGCCGCACCATCGGCTTCGGTTCCCTCTCCAGCCTGCTGCCGGACGATCAGACCCCCGGCCTCGCCGCCGCGGCCACCGCCTCCGCCGACGTGGAGCTCACCCCGAGCGCCGCCGAGGCCGCGCGCCGCAGCGTCCCGGAAGCCGTGGCGCAGCCGAGCCTGGCCCGACCGACGGCCGCCCCCTACTACACCTACGACGTACGGTCCGGGAAGCTCACCGCCGTGAGCGCGGGCCTCGACGGACAGATCGGCAGCTCCAGCTTCGAGGCGACGATCAGCCCCGACGGGCGGCGCGCGATCTACACCCTGGCCGAGCCCGGCGGCTCGACCAACGGCCACCGCTACCACACCGTGCTCTACGTACGGGATCTGCGGACGGGCGTCGTGACGAAGGTCAGCGGCGGCCTGCCCGGCACCAGCTCGGTCGGCTCCTCCGACCACGGCTCGATCACCGCCGACAACCGCTGGATCTACTTCGAGTCCGCCGCCGACAACCTGGTGGCCGGCCCGCAGCACCCGGGCTGGGACGTCTACCGCCAGGACCTGCGCACCGGCCGCACCGAGCGGGTGTCCAACGCCCCGGACGGCTCGTTCGGCAACGGCTCGTCGAGGGACCCGATCGTGGCCGCCTCCGGCCGGACCGTGCTGTTCGACTCGACCAGCGGCAACCTGGTCGCCGGCGCCAACGGCCCGGCGGCGAGCGAGAACTCCCAGGTCTTCGCCAAGCCCGTCGGCTCCCACCAGGGCATCGACGGCGACCAGGGCGACGACGAACAGGACGAGGACGGCGACGAACAGTAGCCGGAACCACGACGGGGGCGGGACGTCGGCCGGGCCGACGTGCCGCCCCCGAAGCGGGAGGGTGGGGCAGGTGGTTGGTGTGCCGTGCGGCGGAGGCGGATCGACTCACCTCCGCCGCACGGCGGTTGTGAGCCCGTGGGCCGGTCCGGTTCCGAGCGGTCCGGCCCACGGGCAGTCCGGGTGGGGGTCAGCCCTCCAGCTCGGCGCGCGCGTCCACGAAGGCCGCGACGGCGCGCTCGACGTCCTCGGTGGAGTGCGCCGCGGACAGCTGCACCCGGATCCGGGCCTGGCCGTGCGGCACCACGGGGTACGAGAAGCCGATCACGTACACGCCGCGCTCCAGCAGCAGTTCGGCGAGCCGGCCGGCCTTGGCCGCGTCGCCGATCATCACCGGGGCGATCGGGTGGTCGCCGGGCAGGATCTCGAACCCGGCCTCGGTCATCTTCGTGCGGAACAGCGCGGTGTTGGCCGCCAGCCGCTCGCGCAGCTCGTTGGACTTCTCGACCAGGTCGAGCACCTTGAGCGAGGCGGCCGCGATCACCGGGGCCAGCGAGTTGGAGAACAGGTACGGGCGGGAGCGCTGGCGCAGCAGGGCGACGATCTCCCGGCGGGCCGCGACGTAGCCGCCGGAGGCGCCGCCGAGGGCCTTGCCGAGGGTGCCGGTGATGATGTCCACGCGGTCCATCACGCCGTGCAGCTCGGGGGTGCCGCGGCCGTTCGCGCCGACGAAGCCGACGGCGTGCGAGTCGTCCACCATGACCATGGCGTCGTAGCGGTCGGCCAGGTCGCAGATCTCGCGCAGCGGGGCGACGTAGCCGTCCATCGAGAAGACGCCGTCGGTGACGATCAGGCGGCGGCGGGCGTCCCGGGTGTCCTGGAGCTGCTTCTCCAGGTCGGCCAGGTCGCGGTTGGCGTAGCGGTGGCGGCGGGCCTTGCTGAGCCGGATGCCGTCGATGATGCTGGCGTGGTTCAGCGCGTCGGAGATGACGGCGTCGCGGTCGTCCAGCAGGGTCTCGAAGACACCGCCGTTGGCGTCGAAGCAGGAAGAGTAGAGGATCGTGTCCTCCTGGCCGAGGAAGGCCGAGAGGCGGTCCTCCAGCTCCTTGTGGACGTCCTGGGTGCCGCAGATGAAGCGGACCGAGGCCATTCCGTAGCCCCAGCGGTCCAGGGCGTCCTTGGCGGCGGCGAGCACCTCGGGGTGGTCGGCCAGGCCGAGGTAGTTGTTGGCGCAGAAGTTCAGCACCTCGCCCGGGCGGCCGCCGGCGGTGACGGTGACCGCCGCGCTCTGCGGGGTGCCGATCACCCGCTCGGGCTTGAACAGGCCGGCCTCGCGGATCTCGTCCAGGGTGGTGGCGACGTCGGCGCGCACGTTGTCGAACACTGCGGTCTCCTTGGCAGTTCGGCGGGAGCAGTTCGGCGGGGCTGAGTCGGGCTCAGACCGTCCAGTCGAGGATGATCTTGCCGCAGTTGCCGCTCGCGGCGTCGTCGAAGGCGGCCTCGAAGTCGGTGGCGGGGTAGCGGCCGGTGATCACCGGGCTGAGGTCCAGGCCGCCCTCCAGCAGCACGGACATCGCGTACCAGGTCTCGAACATCTCGCGGCCGTAGATGCCCTTGATGGTGATCATCGAGGTGACGATCGAGGCCCAGTCCACCGGGAACTGCTCGGCGGGCAGGCCGAGCATGGCGATCTTCCCGCCGTGGGTCATGTTGGCGATCATCGACTGCATCGCCTCGGGGCGGCCGGACATCTCCAGGCCGACGTCGAAGCCCTCGCGCAGGCCGAGCTTCTGCTGGCCCTCCTCGATGGTGTGCTGGGAGACGTCGAGCGCCAGCGTCACGCCGACCTTGCGGGCCAGGTCGAGGCGGTACGGGGAGACGTCGGTGATCACCACGTGGCGGGCGCCGGCGTGCTTGGCGACGGCGGCGGCCATGATGCCGATCGGGCCGGCGCCGGTGACCAGCACGTCCTCGCCGATCAGCGGGAAGGACAGCGCGGTGTGCACGGCGTTGCCGAACGGGTCGAAGATCGCGGCCACGTCCAGGTCGACCGGCACCCGGTGCACCCAGACGTTGGAGGCGGGCAGCGCCACGTACTCGGCGAAGGCGCCGTCGCGGTTGACGCCCAGGCCGATGGTGTTGCGGCACAGGTGGCGGCGGCCGGCCAGACAGTTGCGGCACTTGCCGCAGACCAGGTGACCCTCACCGCTGACCAGGTCGCCGACCGCGATGTCCGCGACGCCGGCGCCGATCTCGGCGACCTCGCCGACGAACTCGTGGCCGAGCACCAGCGGGGTCCTGATGGTCTGCTGGGCCCAGCCGTCCCACTTGCGGATGTGCAGGTCGGTGCCGCAGATGCCGGTCCGCAGCACCTTGATCAGCACCTCGCCGGGGCCGATCTCGGGCATGGGGACGTCCATCAGCCAGAGCCCGGGCTCGGCCTGCTGCTTGACGAGTGCCTTCACGGCGGCTCCTGACGTGCGGGTGGGACGGCCTGCGGGTTCGGGGGCAGGCCGAGGGGGCCCGGTTCGGCCGCTCGTGACCGACGCGCTCCGGGCAGGCAGAAATCTGCCTGGTCGGAGCGGGTGCGGTCCATCGAGGAATTCTTAAGGGCGGCCACAGCTGGGCTGAACGATCGTGCCCGAGCCGCGGCCGACGACGGGTGCGGCGTGCCGGTGCTCACCCGTCCGGCCGAGCGCGGGGCGGCCGCCACGACACCGGCCGCCGGCCTCCCGGAGTGCCCGACCAGGGCCTGCCGGCCCGGCGGGGCACCCGGCTGACGGTGCTCCCGT
>NZ_JAHSQD010000460.1 GCF_020103755.1 Streptomyces sp. LS1784 | reverse complement strand
GGCCTCCGGCCCGGCCGGCCCGCCCCCACCAGGGTCGGCGCGCACGAGCCGGCGCTGCCCGGCGAGGGCGCGGCGAGGGCCCCCGACCCGGAGATCACGACCATGAGCGACACCTGGCAGCGCCTGCGCCGCGAGCACCCGCGGCTGCTCGACGCGGCCGGAGGCGTGGCCCTGATCACGGCCACCGGCCTCGGCGCCACCGTCGACCAGACCGGCGGCCGCTTCACCGGACTCGACCCGGTCACCGGTGTCATCGCATTGGCCTCCGCCGTCTCGGTGTTCGCCCATCGCCGCCACCCGCGCGCGGTAGTCGCCGTCACACTGCTGTGCACCATGGTGCTCGCCCTGGTCAGCCCCCGGCTCACCCCGATGCTGGCCACCCCGCTGCTGCTCGCGCTCTACTTCCTCGCCGTCCGCACCGACCGCGCCACCGCGCTGCGCGCCTCGATCGTCACCGCCGTCCTGCTCACCGGGATCGCCCTGCTGTTCGGCCCGAGCGGCCCGATCGGCGAACGGATCGGCGTCCTCGCCTGGGCCCTGCTGCCCGGCGCCCTCGGCGACTCCATCCGCAACCGGCGCGCCCACCTCACGGCCATCGAGGAACGCGCCGAACGCGCCGAGCGCACCCGCGAGGAGGAGGCCCGCCGACGGGTCGCCGACGAGCGGGTCAGGATCGCCCGCGACCTCCACGACGTGGTCGCCCACCACATCGCCCTCGCCAACGCCCAGGCCGGCATCGCCGTCCACCTCATGGACAGCCACCCCGTCCAGGCCCGCGAGGTGCTCAGCCACATCACCGACGCCACCGGCTCGGCCCTCCAGGAACTGCGCGCCACTGTCGGCCTGCTGCGTCGCGCCGAGGAACCCGCCCCGCTCGAACCCACCCCCGGCCTCGACCGGCTGCCCGAGCTGATCAACACCTTCGAGCGGGCCGGCCTGCCGGTCCGGCTCACCGTCGAGGGCGAGGCCCGCCTGCTGTCGCCCGGCGTGGACCTCACCGCCTTCCGGATCGTCCAGGAGTCGCTGACCAACGTGGCCAAGCACGCCCACGGTGCCGACGCCGAGATCACCCTGGCCTACAGCGGAAGCCGGGTCGCGGTCAGCGTCGCCAACGGCCGCCCGACCGCGAGCGGTCGCCGCCGTGCCGTCCCCCTGCCCCAGCACCCGCCGAGCGAGGGCGGCTTCGGTCTGATCGGCATGCGCGAGCGGGCCGGCGCGGTCGGTGGCCGGCTCAGTGCCGACCGGCGGCCCGACGGCGGCTTCCTGGTCACCGCCGAGCTCCCGCTGCGCACCGGCGTCCGCGACGACGGCCCCGAGGCCGTGGGTGCCCTCACCACCGCCGACGTCGCCCGGGCTGCCCGGCTCGCGCGCACCGCCCGTACCGATCGCCCGACACCAGCCGAAGGACAGGACGGCGCCACCCGAGCGGACGGCGCGGTCCGAGAGGACAGGGACCACGCATGACCATCCGGGTACTGCTCGCCGACGACCAGGCCCTGCTGCGCGGTGCCTTCCGCCTGCTGATCGAGGCGGAGGAGGACATGGAGGTGGTCGGCGAGGCCGCCGACGGCCGGGAGGCCGTCGCGCTCGCCCGGGCCACCAAGCCCGACATCGTGCTGATGGACATCCGGATGCCCGGCACCGACGGCCTGGGCGCCACCGCCGAGATCTGCGGCGACGAGGAGCTGTCCGGCACCCGGGTGCTCATCCTCACCACCTTCGAGATAGACGAGTACGTGGCCCAGGCGCTGCGCGCGGGCGCCGGCGGTTTCCTCGGCAAGGGCGCCGACCCGAAGGAGCTGCTCGCCGCCGTCCGGACCGTCGCGGCGGGCGAGGCACTGCTCTCGCCCGCCGCCACCCGGGCCGTCATCGACCGGTTCCTCGCCCAGCCCGGCCCTGCGTCCGCCGCACCCACGAGCGAGCGGCTGTCCGTCCTCACCGCCCGCGAGCGCGAGGTGATGTCGATGGCCGCCACCGGCCTCACCAACGAGGAGATCGCGGAACGGATGTTCGTCAGCCCCTTCACCGTCCGCACCCACGTCCACCGGGCGATGTCCAAGCTGGACGCCCGCGACCGCGCCCAGCTCGTCGCCATCGCCTACCAGACCGGCCTGGTCCCGCCCGGCCGCCCGGCCTGAGCACGCCACGGGCGCGACCGGGTCAGCCGCCGGCCCGCTCCGCGCCCGGGCGCAGCGGGCGGACCCGGGGAAGGCCGAAGGCGGACATCTCCTTCTCCTCGTAGGAGAGGAAGCCCAGCGAGCGGTAGAAAGCGTGGTTCCGCACGCCCTCCGGGGTGGACTCGTGGTCGGTGGAGAGCAGGAAGAACCGGCAGTGCGCGTAGCGGTCCATCAGGTGCTCCATCAGCGCGCGGCCCACGCCCTTGCGGTGGTGGCGCGGATGCACCAGCACGTCCTGGACGTAGCAGACCGCCTCGTCGTCCGAGATGGTACGGGCCAGCCCGAGCAGTTCTCCCGACTCGTCGCGGGCGGTCACGACCAGGTGGGAGTTGGCCAGGCCGCGCATCAGCTTGTCGACGTCGCTGGTGTAGCCCTCCCACTCCACCGCGTCGTACAGCTCGAACACCTCGTCGCGGTCGAACTCCACCTCGCGGGCGATGATCATACGGCCTCCCCGATCACGCGGCTCTCCCCGGAACCGCCGTAACTGACGTGCTCGAACGGCCCATCCTTCATCGAACGGCCCGCTCCGCTCAAGGCGGTCCCGACCGCTGTGCGGAATCCGGCGGTGTCAGGACGGCTGCCGGCCCGCTCGCCCACTCGGCAGGCTGCCCGACCACTCAGGAGTAGCCGGACACCCACCAGGACCGGGTGCGCGGCGCCGTCCTGGCCGCCGCCGATCGGCCGGTCCTGGTCCTGCGACCTGCGTGACCCGGAACGACCGGTACCCCGACGACCGGTGACCGGCGGGCAGGGTCCCCGCAGCCGCGGTCAGGGCTTGCGGGCCACGGCGCCGTACATGCTGACGCGGTCGGCGCCGGGGGCGGGGTCGGCGTCGGGGCGCCAGAGCGGGACGGTGGTCACGCCGGGGTCGAGGAGGTCGAGGCCGTCGAAGAAGGCGCGGACCTCGTCGCAGGACCGGCCGACGAGGGGCGCGGTGGCCTTGTCGTAGACGCCGGTGACCCGGTCGCGGATCTCGGCCGGGATGAAGTCGGCGGTGCCGTGCGAGAGGACCAGGTGGCTGCCGGAGGGCAGGGTGTCCAGCAGGGTGGCGAGGGCCTGGTAGGGCTCGTCCTCGTCCCGCAGGAAGTGGAGGACGGCGGCGAGGACGAGTCCGACCGGGCGGGAGAAGTCGAGCAGTTCCACCGCCCGGACGGCGTCCAGCAGGGCGGCGGGCTCGCGGAGGTCGGCCTGGATGACGGTGGTGCGGCCGGGGCCCGAGCCGGCCATCAGGGCGCGCGCGTGGCTGAGCACGATCGGGTCGTTGTCCACGTAGACGACCCGCGCGCCCGGTCTGGCCGCCTGGGCGATCTCGTGGGTGTTGCCGGCCGTCGGGATGCCGGTGCCGATGTCGAGGAACTGGTCGATGCCGAGGCCGGCGACGCACCGCACCGCACGGGTGAGGAAGCCGCGGTTGGCGCGGGCGGTGGAGCGGAACTCCGGGTTGGCGGCGAGCGCCTTTTCGGCGGCTGCGCGGTCGGCGGGGAAGTTGTCCTTCCCGCCCAGGTAGTAGTCGTACATCCGGGCCGGGTGCGGCACGTCGGGCCGCAGGTCGGCCGAGACCCCGGCGTTGCCGGACTCCCACATGTTCTCGTATCCCACCGCTGCCGTCTCCTCCGCCCGGACACCACTGACCGCTCCACTCGCGGCCCTGCCGGCGGACAGCCTAAAGCCCAGGTCACGGCCCTGGTGCCGGTTGGTCGGGTCACCCCCGTATGTCCCTTTCGTCGGGCCGGGGAGGTGGTGGCCTCGCCGCGCGTTCGCGCCGCTCCCGGCGCAGGATGGGAGATCCGGGCAGTGGAACAGCCGGGGACGGGAGGTCGGGTCATGGGAATCGCCATGGCGGACATCCGGGAGTGGCGCGGCCACGCCGTGGTCGACGAGAAGAGCCGCCGCATCGGTTCGCTGGAGTCGGTCTACGTGGAGACGGCCAGCGACGAGCCGTTCTTCGCCACCGTCACGGTCGGTTTCGCGCGGCGCCGCCGCCTGGTGTTCGTCCCGCTGGACGGGGCGGTGGCCGGACCGGACTACCTCCGGGTGGTGTACCCGCGCAACCAGGTCAAGCAGGCCCCGTCGATCGGTACCGACGACGTGCTGCCCGCCGAGGACGAGCCCGCCGTGTTCGCGCACTACGGGCTCCCGTACGCGACCGGCGCGGGCGGGGAGCGCCGCCTGGCCCGCCGCTGAGCCGTGCCCGGCCACCGCTGACCCGCGCCAGGGAGCAGCCGGGCCGGGCACGGCTCTCGCCACCCGGGAATGAATACCCCGCCGGGTACACTTGTCCATCGACAGTCGATGTGAAAGGCGGCCCGACATGCAGGTGGACGAGGAGGCGGTCGGCGCGGTCCTGAACCGGCTGCGCCGTGCGCAGGGCCAGTTGGCGGGAGTGATCGCGATGATCGAGGCGGGCCGGGACTGCAAGGACGTGGTCACCCAGCTCGCCGCCGTCTCGCGTGCCCTCGACCGGGCCGGGTTCAAGATCGTCGCGAGCGGCATGCGCCAGTGCATGGCCGCCGCCGGCGAGGACGCCCCGCCGATGAGCGAGGCCGAGCTGGAGAAGCTCTTCCTGGCCCTGGCCTGATCGGCGGCACTCCCCTCGGGATCGCGGGCACGCGACGGGGGCCGTGGCGGATTCCTCCGCCACGGCCCCCGTCGCGTGCCCGTGGAGGTTCCCGTGCAGGTGCCTGCGGAAGTTCCCGTACCGCCCGACGCTCCGTCATGCGCCGTTCACGCGTCGGTCGCCGGTCTTCGGGTGAATGAGGACCGCCCGCAGTTGTACAGCCAACTGTGTGCGCTCTCCTTCTCCCAGCCTCCGTGACCAGCCGTACCCGGCACCGGCGCGCCGTCCCCCGGCGGCCCCGGGCCCGGGCGGCGGACAGGACAACCGTGGCCGCAGGCAGCGCCCTGACGCTCAGTTCCTCCCCCAACCCCACCGAAGGCGACCGGCTCACCTTCCACTGGACCACCGACGCCCCCGACGCCAAGAACTGGGTCGGCATCTACGACGGCGACCGCCGGCCCGGCAACGGCGGCTCGCTGCTGTGGAAGTACACCCCGGGCACCTCGGGCGACGTCCAGCTCGACACCTCCGCGCTGACCGGCGGCCCTTACACCGCCTACCTGCTCGCCAAGGACGGCTACGGCATCCTCGCCCGGACCGAGCCGTTCAGCTTCCGCCCCAAGCCCGCCGTCGTCCGTCCGCACGCCGCCGTCGACGCGTTCACGGCCACGCCCGTCGCCCCGGGTGCCGCCGTGACGGTCAGGCTCGGCGGCCTCTGGTCCCGCCCGGCCGGCAACCCGGCCGGCTCCGCCACCTACCGCAAGGTCGGCGGCCCGGCGTGGGCCTCGGTCGGTGCCGACGGCACGCTCACCGGCATCGCCCCCGCCACCCCCGGCAGGAACCCCGAGCCGGTGGTCGTCGGTGTCAGGGACAGTGCGGGTGCCACCGACACCGTCACCGTCCTCGTCCCGATGGCGGACCCGGCCGCCCCGCTGCGCCTCAAGGCCGCCAGCTGGAACCTGCACGACGCGGGCTCGGCCCACACCGACGCGCTGGAGAAGCAGCTGCGGGTGGTCCTCGCCCAGGGCCTGGACGTGCTCGCCCTCCAGGAGACCGCGGGGGAGCGGGCCAAGACCCTGGCCGACGCCCTCGGCTGGTACGCCTACCAGAGCCCGGGCAGCGTCGGCATCCTCAGCCGCCACCCGCTCACCGACGTCACCCCGCCGACCACGGAGCTGCCCGCCGCCGCGGCCACCGTGCGGCTCCCGGGCGGTCGCAGCGTCCGCTTCTGGGCCGCGCACC
Organism: Streptomyces sp. LS1784; assembly: GCF_020103755.1. Taxonomy (GTDB): domain Bacteria; phylum Actinomycetota; class Actinomycetes; order Streptomycetales; family Streptomycetaceae; genus Kitasatospora. The sequence continues at coordinate 690 of NZ_JAHSQD010000460.1, read as the reverse complement.
TGGACGAGGCGGACTACGGCCCCTACGCCGTCCAGGACGGCCGGACCGCCGCCGAGGTGGAGGCCGCCGAGAACGGCTCGCTGCGGCTGAAGCAGGCGAAGGCGTTGGCCGCCGCCGTCCGTTCGGACATCGCCCGGCACACCCCGGTGGTGCTGGCCGGCGCGCTCTCCTCGCCCTCGCACCGGGACTGGACGGCCGCCACCGCCGCCGCCCACCAGGGGGTCGGCGCGCTCGCCTGGCCGGTCACCGTGGCGCTCCAGGCCGCCGGACTGACCGACACCTTCCGCGAGGAGAACCGCGACCCGGTCAAGGCCCCGGGCGCCACGTGGTCGCCCACCCGCAAGCGGCGCGGCGACCGCCCCGAGCCGCAGGACCGCATCGACTACGTCCAGTACGCGGGCCCGCTGAAGCTGGTCGAGGCGCACACCCTGGTCGCCGACTGGCCGCAGCCCGAGCCCGGCTACGCCGCCAACGAGTGGCCCTCCGACACCGCCGCCGCAGTCGCCACCTTCCAGCTCTGAGCGCACCGGCTCCCCAACCTCCAGCTCCGAGAGGCCAGTTCGTCATGTCCGAACTCTCCCGCCGCACCTTCGTCGGCGCCACCGCGGCCGCCGGCGCCACCGCCCTGACCGGCCTGACGGCCGCCCAGGCGGCTGCCGCCCCGGCCCCCGCCGCCGGTGCCAGGCCCGG
>NZ_JAHSQD010000046.1 GCF_020103755.1 Streptomyces sp. LS1784 | reverse complement strand
CAGGACGGCCGCCGAGGGCTCCGGGGCCCGCTCGGGGCCGGGGACGGGCAACGGCGGCACCGCGGGCACCGGCACCGTCGGGACGACCGGCACGGTGGGAGCCGTCGGAGCCTCGTCGGCGGCCGCGGCGGCCGTCCGCCGGGCCTGCGAGGCCACCGCCAGGTCCCGTCCCGCGCCGAAGTGCCGTTCCAGGTCGGCCGTCCCGTACCGAAGACAGCCCTCGTGCCAGCTCAGGATGCCCGCGAGCCAGTTCTCCAGTTCTCCCACGTACCCGTCGAGCAGCTCCCTGGCCTCCTGTTCCAGCCCGAAGTCCTCGTACATGACCGGGAGTTCCTTCTGTGCGACGTGCCGGAACTGGCCCAGCCGCGAGTGCATCAGGTCGTCGACGATCCGGACCGCCGACTCGTAGTCGCAGTTGAAGAAGTTCTGCACCACCAGGACGGCGTTGTGCAGCTCGCCCTCGTACTCGACCTCCTTCTGGTACGAGAAGAGGTCGTTCATCATGCACGCGTAGTCCATCGCGGAGTTCTCCAGCGCGCGCATCGAGCCGTGGTCGTACACCTCCTGCGGCACGGTGTCCCCGTGGCCGAGTCGGGAGAGGCTCGTGGTGAGCTCGGAGCCGAAGGTGGAGCGGCGCATCTCCAGGTAGTCCACCGGGTCCGGAATCCGGTTCTGGATCTGGTTGGCCAGCTCCCAGATCCAGCTGTCCAGCATCGCCTCGACCGCCACCCGGAACCGGGCCCGGGCCTCGACGGCCATCGGGCCGGCGGTGCGCTCCCAGATGTCGGCGAGGCCGCGCTCCAGCGCGTTGACGGGTTCCGGTGCGGGGGTGCCGTCCACCGGCATGAACAGCGACAGCCGTGCGTTGGCGGCCTTGGCGCCGCCCAGGTCACGGGTGTGCCCGAAGGCCCGGGGGTAGTAGTCGTCGGCCCAGGTGCCCCAGAGCAGCCACGCCGACGCGATGTCGAGTCGGTCGGCCGTGGCGTCCGGGTGGATGCCGGCCGCGCAGAGCGGGAGGTCGTAGTCGCGCGTCGACTCGGCGTCCCAGATGCCGGACGCGGGAACGCCCGGTTCCACCGCCAGCAGTCCCATCCGCTCCGCCCACTCGATCACGCGCTCCCGGGCGCCGTCCAGGTGGGGGCTCAGCCGGAGCTCGTACGGCAGCTTGAACTCGGGCAGCAGGGAGGGCCCGACGGCCTGGTACGGCACGTGGCTGTACGACCGCGCCCTCCGCCCCGCCGGGCCCGCAGCGCCCCCGGCCGCCGACGCCACGCCCTTCTCCGCCGAGGCCGCCGGGGCCCCCGCGGCCGTGCTGCGCAGGATGTCCAGCGCCGAGGTGCCGATGCCGCCGATCGCGTACTGGTCCCACCAGTTACCGCCCCCGGACCCGCCCGGCAGCCCCGCCGGAGCGCCGCCCGAGCCGGGTACCACCGCTCCGCCCGAACCCGCCGCCGCCCCACCGCCGTTCATGTACCGGCTGGAGCGCAGGTGCCACTCGTGCCCGCCGGACTGCCAGTCCTGGAGGCCCTTGACGTACGCCATCACCCGGGCGCGGCCCGCCGGGTCGAGCCCGGTCTCCGCGAACAGCACCGGCAGTTCGGTGAACACGGTGTTCTCGAACTGCTGGAGCCGCGAGGTGAGCAGGTCGTTGACCGCCTCGGCGGCCTCCTGGGTGGAGCACTCCAGGAACCGCTCCAGCACCAGGATCCCGTTGCTCAGCTCGCCCTCGTCCTCCACTTCCCGCTGGTACGAGAAGATGTCGTTGCGCAGGTGCACCCCGTCGGAGAAGGCGTCCATCAGCACCCGCAGCGCCCGCGAACCCGACACCTCCTTGGGCACCTCGGCACCGGCGGCGTACTCGACCAACTGCGCGGACCAGGGCGCGCCGCCGACCTTGCGGCGCATCTCGATGTACTCGACCGGGTTGGCCACCCGGCCCTCGTTGATGTTCGCGAGCTCCCAGAGCGACTCGTTGAGCAGGTTCCGGGTGCTCTCGGCGAAGCGGACCCGCCAGTCCTCGCCCATCGCCGGCACGGTGCGCCGCCACAGGTCGGCCAGGCCCGCCTCGACCGGGTTCTCCGGCTCGGGCAGCTCGGCGGCCGGGTCGGCCGGCATGAACAGCGGCAGCCGGTCGAGGTGGGCCTTGCCCGCCTCGCGGTCGTTGGTGCGCTTGTACATGTCGAGGAAGTGGTCGTCGAAGAAGAAGACCCACACGTACCAGTCGGTGACCAGTGACAGTGCCTCGGCGGATGCGTCGGGATGGGTGTACGCGCAGAGCAGGCCGTAGTCGTGGGCCTCCAGGTCGGCCTGATCCCAGATTCCGGAACCCTCCAGCATCCCCATCTCCCGGGCCCAGGCGGTGGAATGGGCTCGCGCCTCGTCCAGATGGGGGTTGAGCCGCGCCGGGTGCGGCACGTAGAAGGACGGCAGTTCGAACGGCTGGGTCACGGCGGGCGAGCCTTTCTGGACGCGTCGATTGGACCAAGAATGACCCGCCGTCAGTTCGCTGCACCGGCACAACAGAAACAGTCATATGAAATGACTCGCCGCCTTCACGCGATATCACCCACCCGGCCGAGCGCTCTCCCGCGCCCCGCACGCCCCCACGTCCGCCCCCACGCGCACCGGGGATTCGAAGGCCGCGGAGGCCGGGGCCCGGCCTCAGGACGCGAGGCCGAGGGCGAGGGAGGCAGCGGCGGGGGCCAGGTAGACGAGGGGGAAGGGGACGTGGGCGTAGGCGCGGGCGCGGACGACGGTGATGACGGCGCCGAGGAAGTAGAGGACCACGCCGACCGCGGCCGCGTAGCCGACGGCCGGGACGACGAGGCCGGCCAGCAGGCCGAGGGCGCCGGCCGCCTTGGCGACGCCGAGCCAGGTCCACCAGGCGCGCGGAACGCCGTAGTCGGCGAGGGGCTTCACGACGTACTCGGCGCCGGCGAAGACGGAGTAGGCCGAGAAGCCGACCATGAGGGCGCCGAGGACGGTGACGACGGTGTGGGCGACGGACATTGGAGTGCTCCCCATTCGATGGCTGTTCGGTTCGACACTCCCCTGACCCGGGGCACCCGGCGGATGTGACAGGCGCGGGCAAAAAATTGTCCGCGACGACCCGCCGCAGCCTCCGCCAACCCACTCCGCCAACGAACAATGCAGCTCTGACAAGGCGTTGAACAGACAAGACTTCCCCGGCTACGGGCGTGTTGACCGCCTGCGCCAACGCCGCTTCCACCAGACTGGGCGCCGACCCGACGTCAACTCCGAGGAGGGCAAGTCCATGGACGCCACCGTTCGGCTAGCACAGCAGCCCGAGGCCGACGAACTGCTCGGACGGAGTGCGCTCGCCGCGCTCGTCGGCATGCTGCTGGACCAGCAGGTCCCGATGGAGTGGGCGTTCACCGGCCCGCTGACCATCGCCCAGCGCCTCGGCCGCGACGATCTGGACGCCCACGAGATCGCCACCTACAACCCGGAGGAGTTCGTCGCGCTCCTCTCCGCGAAGCCCGCGGTCCACCGCTACCCGGCCGCGATGGCCAAACGGGTTCAGCAGCTCTGCCAGTTCCTCGTCGCGCAGTACGACGGCGACGCCGCCGCGCTGTGGAAGAACGTCCGCACCGGCAAGGAACTGCTCAGCCGGCTCAACGCCCTGCCCGGCTTCGGCAAGCAGAAGTCGCAGATCTTCCTGGCCCTGCTCGGCAAGCAGTACGGGGTGCGGCCCGAGGGCTGGCGCGAGGCGGCCGGGGTGTACGGCGAGGAGGGCACGCACCGCTCGGTCGCCGACATCACCGGCCCCGAATCCCTGGACCTGGTACGGGAGTTCAAGCAGGAGATGAAGCGCGCCGCGAAGGAGGCGAAGGCCGCCGCCAAGCCCCGCACCACCTCCCGGACAGCCACCGCCGCCACCAGCGGCGCCCGCTGAGGCTACGGGCGGACCACAGCCGCGAAAACCGATTGCCCCGCCCCACCCCACCGGGTGACGCTTCCGGCATGACCGCAACCACCCCCGCCGCCCGCAGCGTGTCCGCCCTCTTCGCCCCCGACGGCCGCCTGATCGCCGTCCCCCGCAAGGCGGCCCGCCGGGAGCAGCTGCTGGCCCACCTCGCAGAGACCCTGTTCGAGCCGGGCCGCAGCTACACCGAGGCCGAGGTCAACGACGCCCTGCGCACCGTGCACGACGACGTCCCGGCCCTGCGCCGCTACCTGGTCGAGGCCGGGCACCTGGCCCGCCCGAAGGACGGCAGCAGCTACCAGCGGGTCGGCACCCCCGCGTAGGCGTACCGCCCACGCACCGAGGGCCCCGGCCGCTCAGCGCGACCAAGGCCCTCGACCACAGCAAGGACGTCAGACCAGGACAGCCTCGGACTCCCGCTCCGGTGCGGCGTCCTCAACCGCCGCACCCCGCTTGCGCGGCAGCGCGAACATCAGCAGGAACACCGCGAGCAGCACCCCCGCGACCCACCACATCGCGTGCACGAAGGCCCCGCCGAAGGCCGCTCCGACCGCCTCCGGCGCGACCACGTCGTCCATCGCCCCGAAGAAGGCCACCGACACCAGGCCGAGCCCGAGCGCGTTGCCCACCTGCTGCACGGTGTTGATCAGCCCGGACGCCGAACCGGCGTGCTCACGCGGCACCTCCGACAGCACCGCGTCGGTGATCGGCGCGACGATCAGCCCCATCCCGAGGCCCATCACCACCAGCGGCAGCGCCATCTGCCAGGCCGTGATCGCCGTCCCGTACCGGTCCGCCTCCCAGATGTAGACGAGCACGCCCGCCGCCATCACCAGCGCGCCGCTCTGGAGCACCTTCCGCCCGAACCGCGGCACCAGCTTCTGCACCGACAGCCCGGCCGCCGTGGAGACCGCGATGGAGAACGGGATGCCGGTCGCACCGGCCTTGAGCGGGCTCCAGCCCAGCCCCACCTGCATGTAGAGGGTCCAGACCAGGAAGTAGATGCCGAGCGCCACGCCGAAGGCCAGCTGCACGCAGATCCCGGCCGCGAAGGACTTCACCCGGAACAGCGCCAGCTCCACCAGCGGCGAGCCGTCCCGCCGTGTCTTGACCTTCTCGTACGCCACGAACAGCGCGAACACCGGCAGGCTCCCGGCCATCGACAGGTAGCCCCACAGCGGCCAGCCGGCCTCCCGGCCGTGCGTCAGCGGGTAGATCAGCATCAGCAGGCCGAGGCTGGCCAGCGCCACGCCCACCAGGTCCAGCTTCAGCGCCTGGTCGGCCTTCGACTCGTCGATGAACCGGCGGCCGAGCAACAGCCCGGCGATGCCGACCGGCAGGTTGATCAGGAAGATCGGGCGCCAGGCCAGACCGAACAGGTCCCACTCGGTGAGCAGCGCACCGATCATCGGACCGGAGACCGCGCCCAGCCCGACCACCGCGCCGAACAGGCCGAACACCTTGCCGCGCTCCTCCGCCGGGAAGGTCGCGTGGATGATCGACAGCACCTGCGGCACCATCAGCGCCGCCGTCCCGCCCTGGAGCAGCCGGGTCGCGACCAGCATCTCCGGGCCGGAGGCCAGCCCGCACAGCGCCGAGGCCAGCGTGAAGCCGCCGATCCCGATCAGGAACACCCGCTTGCGGCCGTGGATGTCGCCCAGCCGGCCGCCGGTGATCAGCCCGATCGCGAAGGCCAGCGCGTAGCCGCCGGTGACCCACTGGATGGCGCTGAACGAGGCACCGGTGTCCTGCTGGATGCTCGGGATGGCGATGTTGACGATGGTGACGTCCACCAGGTCCATGAAGGAGGCGACCATCACGATCGTCAGCGCGATCCACCTCCGCCGGTCCGCTGCCGGGGTGCTCATTCCGTACTCCTCTTTCTTCTCCACGTCCACGACGCTCTTCTCCACGCCCACGACAGTAACGGCCATGTAGGTCAGGACCTGTCCCAGTTGTTCCGGCATGCTGGGTGGCATGAGCGACACCCCGGCCCGGCTGCTGAGCCTCCTGTCCCTGCTCCAGACGCCGCGCGAGTGGCCCGGCAGCGAGCTCGCCGAGCGGCTCGGCGTCAGCCCCCGCACCATCCGGCGCGACATCGACCGGCTGCGCGAGCTGGGATACCCGGTGCAGGCCAGCATGGGCGCGGTCGGCGGCTACCGGCTGGTCGCGGGCACGGCGATGCCCCCGCTGCTGCTGGACGACGAGGAGGCGGTGGCCATCGCGGTCGGGCTCCGCGCGGCGGCCGGGCACGCCGTGGTCGGCATCGAGGAGGCCTCGGTACGGGCGCTCGGCAAGCTGCTCCAGGTGCTGCCGGGCCGGCTGCGGCAGCGGGTCGGGACGCTCAACTCCGCGACCGTGCCGCTGCTCACCGGGGACGGCCCGACCGTCGACCCGGAGGATCTCACCGTGCTCGCCCGCGCCGTCACCGCCCGGGAACGGCTGCGCTTCGGCTACCGGGCGTACGACGGCGCCGAGAGCAGGCGGCAGGTCGAGCCCGAGCGGCTGGTCTCGGTCGGCCGCCGCTGGTACCTGGTCGGCTACGACCTGGACCGCGCGGACTGGCGGCTCTTCCGGGTCGACCGGCTGAGCGGCCCGACCGCCACCGGCGTCCGCTTCACCCCGCGCCCGCTCCCCGCCGAGGACGCCGCCGCGTACGTGGCGGGCAAGCTGCGCCGCCCGTCACCGAGCGGCACCGTGGTCGCCACCGTGCACGCCCCGGCCGAGCGGGTCCGCCACGGCCTCAGGCCGGGCGACTCCGAGGTCACGCCGATCGACGAGCACAGCTGCCTCCTGCGCTCCCGCTCCGACTCCCTGGAGTGGACGGCGATGCGGCTGCTGTCGCTGGACTGCGCCTTCGAGGTGCACGAGCCGCCGGCACTGCGCGAGCACCTGCGCAGGCTCGCCGCCCGCGCCCACCACGCGGCGGGCCAGGAGGGTTAGACCTCCACCCGGAACCAGCCGTTGCCGGACCGGAACCACAGCACGCCGTCCCGGCCGTACGCGCGCTCCCGGTCGAGGTCCCCGAGGACGCCCACCCGCTCGCGGCGCACCTCCCGCCAGCCCTTCCGGCTCTCCCGTTCGCACCGGATCAGCTCGCCGCCGGGCTGGAGGAACACGGCCCGGTCCCCGGCGATCGCGAAGCCCACCGGCTGCCGGGCCGGCAGCCGCATGACGACCGGCCTGGCCTCGGCGGGGTCGATCCCGGTGAGGTGGCTGCTGTCGCCGTACCAGGCCAGCCAGGCCCGCCGTCCCTCGGTGGCGGCGGCGAGGCCCTCCAGCGGGTGGTCGCCCAGGTCCTTGAAGTCCGGCCGCCAGACGATCCGCCCGGCGGTGTCCAGCCCGACCAGGCCGCACCGGCCGAGCGGGTTGTCGCCGTAGTTGCCCTCGTCCCCGAAGACCAGCCAGATCCGGCCGTCCCGGTCGGTGGTCAATGCCACGACGTCGTCGCCGAGTTGCAGCTCCCTGGTCAGCCGGCCGTCCGGCCCGAACACCTGGCCGTTGCGCTCCCAGCCGTCCGCCTGCTCGTCGGCCCGGCGCCCGGCCAGCAGCACCCGCCCGCCCGGCAGCAGCGCCAGGAGGTCCGGTGAGACCCCGGCCCCGGTGAGCGGCATCCGCCACTCGCCCTGCGGGCCGTGCACCACCACCTCGCCGTCGAACGGCAGCCGGGCGTACGGCCACGAACCGGCCGGTGCCACGGACTGCTCCGGCACCACCAGGACGGCCAGTTCCCCGTCCGGCCCCACCGTCCAGGTCAGGGCCCGGCGGCCGGCCTTCCACTCCTCCTCGGGCAGCCGCCAGACCTCGACCGGACGATCGGATACCGACACTGCTCAGACGCCGTACTCGGCGGTCAGCAGCGCCCGGCCCAGGCTGTGGAAGACGAGGTTGAAGCCCACCTGGGCCGGCGGGGTGTCGGCGGCGACGTCCAGCTTCTCCACGTCCAGCGCGTGCACCGCGAAGACGTAGCGGTGCGGGGCGCCGGGCGGCGGGGCGGCACCGTCGTACTGGTTGCCCGGGAAGTCGTTGCGGCCGTGGAAGGAGGCCTCGCCGGGCAGGCTGCCGTCCGAGGAGCCGGCGCCGCGCGGCAGTCCGGTGGTGTCGGCGGGCAGGTTGAGGGCGAGCCAGTGCCACCAGCCGGAGCCGGTCGGCGCGTCCGGGTCGTAGCAGGTGACCGCGATGCTCCGGGTGCCCTCCGGCAGGCCCGACCAGGCCAGCTGCGGCGAGAGGTTGCCGCCGGCGTGGATGAACTCCCGGCCCAGCGTGCCGCCTTCGGTGATGTCCTGGCTGCTCAGCGGGAAGGACGGCACCTGCGGCAGGAACTCGTACGGCAGCGGCGCGCGCTCACTCATGGGGTTGCCCTCTCATGGTCGGAATGACACGAGTCACTGTAGTGGGGTGCACGTCCGATCCCGCCGGACAGTGGCAGGCCCTACAGTCGAGGCATGGCCGCCAAATTCGCCCAACTGTTCGCCGACTCACGCCGCGCACTGTTCACCATGCTCGGCATCCAGGCCGTCATCTGGTCCGTACAGGTGGTCAACTGGCTGGACGACTACGGGCTGTCGCGGGAGTTCGGCCTGCGCTCGGAGCAGGTCGACGACCTGCCCGAGATGTTCACCATGCCGTTCCTGCACTTCAGTTGGAGCCACATCGAGGCCAACTCCTGGCCGCTGTTCGTGCTCGGCTTCCTGTCCGCCTACCGAGGCATGAAGAAGTTCCTGCTGGCCAGCCTGGTGATCCTGGTGTCCGGCGGGCTGCTGGTCTGGCTGCTGGAGAGCCCGAACACCGTGACGGCCGGTGCGAGCGGCATGGTCTACGGCTACCTGGGCTACGTGGTGCTGCGCGGGGTCCTGGACCGCAACGTGCTGGACGCGGTGGTCGGCCTCGCCGTCGCGGTGGTCTACTCGACCATCCTGATCGGGGTGCTGCCGCTCACCCCGGGCGTCAGCTGGCTGGGCCACCTCGGCGGGCTGATCGGCGGGCTGGCCGCCGCCGTCCTGCTGCGCAACCGGCCGGCCGCGCAGCAGCCCCCGCAGCAGGCGAGCGCCCCGAACAGCCCCGGCTCCGCCCTGCTCAAGCAGCTGGACGAGCTCGGCCTGTGAGGCCGACGGGCCGCCCGGGACATCAGGTATAGACCAATCCCGGCCCTGCGGCTAGCGTGGGCCGCTCCCCCTCCCCCAGCTCCGGAGCCGCACCGTGGAGTCGTCCGTCCTCGCCTTCGCCACCGACCTGCTCGACGAGGGCGCCGACACCTTCTTCGGCAACCTCACCGACCGCGCCGGGGTCGGCGGCGTCACCCTCGCCTCGGTCTACCACGAGGCCCGCGACGTCTTCCCGCACAACCCCCGCCGGGTGGTCCGCTACCTGGAGCCGGGCGCGGCGTACTTCCGCCCCGACCCGGCCGCCTGGCAGGGCCGCCGGCTGGCCCCCCTGCCGTCCACCGCGATCGGCGACCGCGACCCCTTCGCCGAGGCCGCCGAGGAGGCCCGCCGCCGCGGCCTGAAGCTGCACGCCTGGACGGTCTTCTGCCACAACGACCGGCTCGGCTTCGCCCACCCCGACTGCTCCCCGGCCAATGCCTTCGGCGACCGCCACCTCACCGAGCTCTGCCCGGCGAACCCGGAGGTCCGGGAGTACGCCCTGACCCTGGTCGCCGAACTGGCCCGGTACGGCGTGGACGCGATCCGCGCCGAGTCCCTGCACTTCCACGGGCTGCGCCACGGCTACCACCACGAGCGCTACTTCGAGGAGCTGGGCCCGACCGCCGAGGCCCTGCTCGGGGTCTGCTTCTGCCCGCACTGCCGCGCCGCCGCCACCGGCACCGGCGTCCCGGCCGAGGAGGTGGCCGAGGCGGTCCGCACCGAGCTGCGCCGCCGGCTGGCCGACGAGTCCGCCGCCGAGCCCGCCGACCTGAGCGCCCTCGCCGACGGCGCCTTCGCCGCCTACGTGGACGCCTCCGCCGCCACCGTCACCTCGCTGGCCGCCGAGCTCTCCGAGCAGGCCCGCCGGCACGGCATGCGGGTGAGCTTCATGGACGACGGCGGCCCGGGCACGGGCTGGCTCTCCGGCATCGACCTGCCCGCCCTCGCCAGGACCGCCGACCAGATCGAGACCCTCGGCTACGCGAAGACCCCGGAGGCGGTCCGGGAGAAGATCGCCGCCTTCGCCCTGCACGGCGTCCGTCCGCAGTCCATGGCGGTGATCCTGCGCCCGATGTCCTCCGACTGCGACGGCCCGGAGAACCTCGCCGCCAAGATCACCACTCTTCGCGAACTCGGCGTCCCCGAGGTGGAGTTCTACCACTACGGCCTGATGCGGCTGTCCTCCCTGGACCGGATCGGCGCCGCGCTCTCCGGCTGACCGGCCAGCGCCGCCGCCCGGACGTCCCGAACAGGCGGCGTCGGATCTCCTCGGCCCGAGCTGCCGCCCGTCCTGGTCCTGCCGGTGCCGGTGGCCCCGGCGACCGGCCCGTGCCGGTCGGGCACGCCCAGCCGGATGCACACCCGGGCGTCCGGTGCGCGGTGCCGTCCGGCAACACCGCACCGAGGTCGAGGGCGGGACCGGCGCAGGCGCCCCTCGGCGATCTCCCGGACGGCCGGTGGGGTGAGGCCGGAGGACAGCGGTACACACTCCTGAGCGGATCGGAACGCTTCGGAACGCTTCCGCATCGGCACGAAACCCGATCGGCACCGGGGCGATGTTCGCGACATTTCCCATCAAACAGCCGCATTCGTCCACCCGCAGTTCACTCCGGCGCGCGTGGCGGGGCCGCGGCTGCTGCGCCATCCGCCGCCCAAACGGTAGGCTTTCCGTGTGATCTTCAAGCGCATCGGCAATGGGCGGCCGTACCCGGATCACGGCCGGACGAGCACCCGCCAGTGGGCTGACGTCGCCCCGCGCCCGGTGCGACTCGACCAGCTGGTGACCACCAAGGGACAACTCGACCTCGAAACCCTTCTGGCCGAGGACTCGACGTTCTACGGGGACCTCTTCGCCCACGTGGTGAAGTGGCGCGGCGACCTCTACCTGGAGGACGGCCTGCACCGGGCCGTCCGGGCCGCGTTGCAGCAGCGCCAGGTGCTGCACGCCCGCGTCCTCGAAATGGAGTGACGGACCCCCGCCACAGGGACCGTCGGACCGCCACGGGCTTTCCGGACCGCCCCTCGCCATCCGGCGGAGGGCGGTCCACCCGTACCCCCGGTACCCCCTTTCGGGTACCGGGGGTACGCCAGATGATGATCGTTTAGTACCTTCGACGGCGTACGGCACTACGCTGCTGACTACGGCCACGACCAGGGGATTCCGCCCGCACCGGGGGAAGTCCCCATCCGGCCGATCCGTCATCCCGACCCCGCCCTGGCACGAGGGGGAGACAAACCGTGAGCATGTTGACTCCCCAAGGCCTCAAGGGGAAGCAGTACCGGGTCACCGGCAATACCTACCCGCGGTTGGGGCGGCCTCCGAAGAAGAGCCGCAAGGTGATCGGCGTGCTCGCCGGCCTGCTCGCGCTGGCCCTGATCGCGCTCGGCGGCCTGCAGTTGTACGACATCTTCAGCGGCAGGAACAAGAACGCCTCGGCGCAGGCCTGCGCGACCCAGTCCGGCAAGCCGCTGGCCGCCCCGTCGCCGGGGGCCCCGGGCGACTCCGGGTCGCCCGCCGCCGCACAGGGCGACCCGCACGCGGTCCCGCAGCCCGCCGCGGTCACCGTGAACGTCTACAACGCCACCAGCAAGGCCGGTCTGGCCGGCCGGACGGCCGAGGAGCTCAAGAAGCGCGGCTTCGTCATCGGCAAGGTCGGCAACGCTCCGGCCGAGCTGGACAAGAAGGTGCCCGGCACCGCCCAGGTGATCGCCGGTCCGGCCGGCGCCGGCGCGGGCACCCTGGTCGGCTCGCAGATCGCCGGCGCCGCCGTCACCGCCGACGCCCGCACCGACGGCAGCGTGGACTTCGTGATCGGCGACAGCTACAACGCCCTGCTGGACGAGACCCAGGCGGCCGCCGCCCTCGCGCTGGCCACCAAGCCCTCCCCCGCCCCGACCACCACCGGCAGCTGCTGAGGGACACCGAAACACCGAGAGCCCCCCGGCACTGCGTCTGCCGGGGGGCTCTCGGTGTTTCGGTGGTTCGGTGGTTCGGGTGGGGAGGCTCAGCCGGCCGTGCCGTACAGCCGGTCGCCCGCGTCGCCGAGGCCGGGGACGATGTAGCCGTTCTCGTTGAGCCGCTCGTCCAGGGCGGCGGTGACCACGGTGACCGGCAGGTCCGCCAGCTCCCGCTGCATCACCTCGACGCCCTCGGGGGCGGCCAGCAGCACCACGGCGGTGACGTCGGTGGCACCGCGCTCGATCAGCATCTTGATCGCGGCGACCAGGGTGCCGCCGGTGGCCAGCATCGGGTCGAGCACGTAGACCTGGCGGCCGGAGAGGTCATCCGGCATCCGGGTGGCGTAGGTGGAGGCCTCCAGGGTCTCCTCGTTGCGGACCATGCCGAGGAAGCCCACCTCGGCGGTCGGCAGCAGTCGGGTCATCCCGTCCAGCATGCCGAGGCCGGCCCGCAGGATCGGGACCACCAGCGGGCGCGGGTAGCTGAGCCGGGTACCCAGCGTGACCGCCACGGGCGTGGTGATCTCCACCTCGTCGGTGCGGACGTCCCGGGTGGCCTCGTAGGCGAGGAGGGTCACCAGCTCGTCGGTCAGGCGACGGAAGGTCGGCGAGTCGGTGCGCTCGTCGCGCAGGGTGGAGAGCTTGTGGGCGACCAGGGGGTGGTCGACGACGTGGAGACGCATGTACCGAGGTTAGCCCGGTCCTGGACGGGTGTACGACTCGCCGTGCCCCACCGGGCGCCGGTCCGGGTGACGTTCCCGTGACACGCCGCGACCCTTCGCGGATGTCCGGACGGAAGTGTCTCCTGTGGTATCAACCGGACCGTTCTGGGAATGTCACCTCTTATGACGAGCAACCCGAACGCCGGGGACGGCTCGATGGACGAGCCCGTCGACGGGGCGGGCCACAGCCCGGGCCCGCCGTACGACCACCCGGAGACCGAGGCGGAGCGCCGCAAGCGGCGGGCCGTCTTCCTGCGCGAGCTCACCGAGGCCCGCGAGCTGCGGGAGCGGGTCCAGCCCCGGCGGACCAAGGAGCGACGGATGCGCGAGGCGATGCGGATGCGAACCTTCCGGATCTGACACGGCCCGGAAGCGGCCCGCACCACCCTGACGCGATCGAGGCACGCATCCGGCGCGGCCCCCGGGCAGACCCGGAACGGGCCCGGGGCGGCCCCGGCGGGCGTTCGGAGCAAATTTCGACCGGCTTCGGACCGTCCGGCACGGCTTTGCCGTCCGCCACCCGGTCCTTCCGACACGACCTGCAAAGACGCGCTGCCGAACACCCCCCGCGAAGGCGGCCTTTCTGTCACGATTCCGATGGGACGGTCCGAACAAGCGGACCGCCTCTGGCGCGGGGGCGGCCAGATTTCCGCGTTGCCCGTGCGCGCCGACAGCCGAGACCGATGATCTTGGGAGTGTCCCTGGTGGCGTACTTCGCTGCAGTGCTTGCTCGCACCGAGGACGGGTGGGGTGTGAGCGAGACGGAGCTCGACGACGTCGAAACCCTGGCCGATCTGGCCGATCTGGCCCGCGACTCCGCCCAGGACGACGACAGCGTCCTGATCTTCATCGAACAGGAGGACGCCTGGTTCGCCATCGTCCGCGTGGACGGGGAGGAGGACCCGCGGATCTTCGTGTCGGACGGCGCCGCCGCCGCCCGCAGCTCCTACGGCTCCGTCCTCACCGACGAGTTGGTCGACCAGGCCGGCGAGAGCGAGTTCGGCGACCTGGACCACCTGCTGGACGAGGCCGAGGAGGCGGAGGAGCAGGACGAGGAGGAGGCCGACGCCCGCGGCGGCGTCCCGGTCGGCCCGCTCGGCGACACCCACATCCTCACCGAGTTCGGCCTCGCCTCCGACGAGCTGCTCGCACTCAGCGGCGAGGGCGCGGTGCCGGGCGACGCCCTGGAGGAGATCGCCGAGGCCCTGGGCTGCGGCGAGGTCCTGGAGGCCGTCCGGTAGCGCCGTCGGCCGTACCGGTGTCCACCACCGGATGCCCGACACTGGATGCCATGCAGCCCGCATCCACCTCGCTGACCGTCCCGCACGTCCCCTCGCTGCCCGCCCCCGTCCGCCCCGACCCGGTCCGCGACCGCTGGGCGGCGCCGATGCGCCTCGCCATGGCCGAGGCCGCGCTGGCGCCGGCCACCGGGGACGTACCGGTCGGGGCGCTCGTCCTGGACCCGGACGGCGAGGTGATCGGACGCGGCCACAACGAGCGTGAGGCGGTCGGCGACCCGACCGCGCACGCCGAGGTGGTCGCGATCCGGCAGGCGGCCCGGAAGGTCGGGGAGTGGCGGCTGAGCGGCTGCACGCTGGTCGTCACGCTGGAGCCGTGCACCATGTGCGCCGGCGCCATCGTGCTGTCCCGGATCGACCGGGTGGTCTACGGCGCCCTCGACGAGAAGGCCGGCGCGGCCGGCTCGCTCTTCGACGTGATGCGCGACCGCCGGCTCAACCACCGTCCCGAGGTGATCTGGGGCGTCCTCGCCGAGGAGTGCGGCGAGCAGCTGCGCGCCTTCTTCGACACCCACCGCTGAGGGCCCGCCGACCGCCCCGGCGATACGGATTTCGTGACTGCGCCACCCCTCCGGTAGAGTTCCTCTCGGTAGCGTGTCCGAGCGGCCAAAGGAGCACGCCTCGAAAGCGTGTGTGGGGGCAACTCCACCGTGGGTTCGAATCCCACCGCTACCGCTCGAAAGCCCGAGGGCCCGTCCGATCCGGACGGGCCCTCGGCATTTGCCCCGCCGGCGTTCGTCCCGCCGCCGCGCACGAGGCCGGCGCGGGCACGGAAAACGGCCCCGCACCCCGGGCCGGTGACCACCGGTGCCCGGTCCGTACGGAGCCTGGAGGGGGGAGCGGCTCGGGGGGACTGACCGCTCCCCCGGCGGAGTCCCACAACCGGCGCCGCATCGGGGGGAAGCCACGGCGACCGGTCCCACAGCGGGGAGCTCCGGATCCACGTACCGGGGATTCCTGCCAGACCCTCGGTACGTCATCCATCCTGCCGCCCGGCGCGCGACCGGGCACCCGGAGAAAGGCCCCCCTCGCGAGGACCTTCGTCCCGCCGGCCGAACGCGTCGCACACTTGATAGCCCGTCCGGGTGGATAAGCTGCCCCCTGCAGGCCGCTCGGGGACCGGATGACGGCGGCCCACAGCTGGGAGGAAGGTCACCCGATGGCGCAGGCGAAGAAGATCGGCATGGTCCTCCTGCTCGTCTTCGTGCTCTACTCGATCATCACCTCGCCCTCCCGGTCCGCCCAGCTGGTCCAGCTCGGGTTCGAGGGGATCTCGAACGCGGCCAAGGCGGTCGGCACCTTCATGACCGGTCTGATCAAGTGACGGGCGGTCCACGGCCGGGCCCCGCGCACCGGCTACGGTGAGCGGGACCCTCTGTCCCCGTCCGCGAGGAGCGGCAATCGTGATCCGGCACCTGGTCCTGTTCAAGCTCAACGAAGGCGTCAGCAAGGACGAAGAGCGCGTGCTCGCCGGCGCCAAGGCCTTCGAGGCGCTCGGCTCGGTGATCCCCGAGCTGCGCGAGTGGGAGTGCGGCTGGAACACCACCGAGCGCGACATCGCCTACGACTACGCGATCAACAGCCTGGTCGAGGACCGGGACGCCCTCCAGGCCTACCTGACCCACCCGGACCACCAGGCCGCGGCCGGCCTCTGGCGCGAGTTCGCCACCTGGGTGATCGCCGACATCGAGGTCTGAGCACCCGTCCGACCCGGGCCCGTCCGAAGCCCGTCCCGGGCTCTTCCCCCGGACGGACCGCGGCGCCCCGTCCGACCTCCGGGCGGGGCGCCTTGCTCCGTTCCGGAACGATCCTTGCCACGCTTCGCAGGCCGGCCCGGGAAAGGTCGAACAGCCCACCAACACACCTCCGCCGGGTGCTTGCCCGACCTGTGCCCACCTTGTGATGCTATGACCGGTTTTGCCGGACATGGCGAGGTGGTGAACCAGCCGCGACACCCGCTCCGCAGGGCCCGCCGTTGACGACTTTGGGAGGGGTGAGGTGTCCGTGGACGAGGTGCTCGCTGCGATCACCAGCCCGGCCGGCGAGCTCCGCCCGGAACGGCTGCGCGGCCCCGGCGGCCGCCCCGTCGTGGACGTCCGGACGCTGACCCGGGTGCTGTTCGAGCGGCTCGCCGAGCTGCCCCCGGACGCCCCCGAGCGGGAACGGGTCCGGGCCGCCCTGATCGAGGTGAACATCCCGTTGGTCCGCTACGCGGCCACCCGCTTCCGCAGCCGCAGCGAGCCGATGGAGGATGTCGTCCAGGTCGGCACCATCGGCCTGATCAACGCGATCGACCGCTTCGACCCCGGCCGCGGCGTCCAGTTCCCCACCTACGCGCTGCCGACGATCCTGGGCGAGATCAAGCGCTACTTCCGCGACAACGTCCGCACCATGCACGTCCCGCGCCGGCTCCAGGAGCTGTGGGTCCAGGTCAGCGGCGCCATGGAGGAGCTGACGGTGCTGCACGGACGGGCGCCCAAGGTGCCCGAGATCGCCGCCAGCCTGCGGATCCCCGAGGAGGACGTGCGGGCCTGCCTGGATGCCGGACGGGCCTACAACGCGGCCTCCCTGGAGGCCGCGCAGGAGCACGAGGGCGGGCTCGCCCTGCTCGACCGGCTCGGCTACGAGGACTCCGCGCTGGCCGAGGTCGAGCACCGGGACATGGTCCGCCACCTGCTGGTCCAGCTCCCCGAGCGGGAGCGACGGATCGTGATGCTGCGGTTCTTCGCCAATCTGACCCAGTCCCAGATCAGCACCGAGCTGGGGATGTCCCAGATGCACGTGTCCCGGCTGCTCTCACGGATCCTGACCAGGCTTCGGACCGGCAACTCCTGGGAAGAGTGAGATTGCAGCGAGTTACCCCGGTGTGACATCTTGCGACGTTCGGGTTTGCCGTGGACCGTGTTCCGGTATGGAGGGGGAAGGCCCTCGTCGGGAACCTCCGCGCGACGGCCCCCGTTCAACCGACAGTCACAAGGGGGTGGGTGCATGTCCGGAGAGCTGGGCACTGCGGAGATCCACGCTGGACAGGCCAACGGCACGGCCGTCGTGGAGGACCTGGTCCCGCGGCAGCGGGTCGAACCGGTCCGGCCGCCCGGCCCCGACGCGGGATCCGAGACGCCGACCGGCTCCGGGCTGGACACCCGGACGCTCTCCCGCTCGCTGTTCCTGCGGCTGGCCTCGCTGGACCCCGGCAGCGCCGAACACACCTACGTCCGCGACACCCTGATCGAGCTCAACCTGCCGCTGGTCCGGTACGCCTCGGCGCGCTTCCGCAGCCGCAACGAGCCGATGGAGGACATCGTCCAGGTCGGCACCATCGGCCTGATCAAGGCGATCGACCGGTTCGACCCGGAGCGCGGGGTGGAGTTCCCGACCTTCGCGATGCCCACCGTGGTCGGCGAGATCAAGCGCTTCTTCCGGGACACCAGCTGGTCGGTGCGGGTGCCGCGGCGGCTCCAGGAGCTGCGGCTGGCGCTCACCAAGGCCGGCGACGAGCTCTCCCAGCGACTGGACCGCTCCCCCACCGTCGCCGAGCTGGCGGCCTGCCTGGGAGTCAGCGAGGAGGACGTGGTCGAGGGCCTCGCGGTCGGCAACGCGTACACCGCCAGCTCGCTCGACTCCGGCGCCGGCGAGGAGGACAGCGACGGACCGCTGGCCGACCGGCTCGGCTACGAGGACCTCGCGCTGGAGGGCGTGGAGTACCGGGAGTCGCTCAAGCCGCTGCTGGCCAAGCTGCCGCCGCGCGAGCGCCGGATCATCATGCTGCGGTTCTTCGGCAACCTCACCCAGTCGCAGATCGGCGAGGAGATCGGGATCTCCCAGATGCACGTCTCCCGGCTGCTCACCCGGACGCTGACCCAGCTGCGCGAAGGACTGATCAACGAGGGCTGAGCCGGCCGCCCGGGGCCGGGCCGCTCCGCTCGGCGCCCGGGCCGTCCAGCAGGTTGGCCCGCAGCCCGGCCAGCACCTCGTCGTCCAGCCCGAGCCCGTCCCGCCAGTACGCGTCGAAGCCGCCCCAGCCGGCCTCGACCTCCGCGAAGGCCGCGCCCAGGTAGCCGTCGTCGGCCCGGAGGACCGGCAGGAGCAGGTCGGGCTCGCGCATCAGGCCGCGGGTGCCGAAGTCGTCCAGCACCCGCCGCACCACCGGGGCGGAACGCTCGTTGGTGAGCAGGTAGTCGGCCAGGACGGTCCCGCGGTCCACCCCGAGGGCGGTCAGCAGGAGTGCGGCGGCCCAACCGGTGCGGTCCTTGCCCGCCGAGCAGTGGAACAGCAGCGGCGGCCCCTCCGGGGCGGCCAGCAGGCGCAGCAGGGCCGCGAAGCGCTCGCGCGCCACCGGATCCGTGACGAACCAGCGGTAGAGGCCGGTCATCAGGGCGGCCGCCCGGCCGTCGCCGAGCAGCGCCCGCTGGCGCTGCGGGCTGTGATCGGCCAGTGCCTCGCGGATCAGCAGGAAGATGTCGAAGTCAGCGGCCAGCAGTGGAAGATGATGGAGCGTCACGCCACCGGGCAGGCGGTCCAGACCGGCTTGGCGGACCTCGTCCATGCTCCGCAGGTCCACCACGCTGCGCAGGCCGAGCGCGCCGAGCGGGCCGAGGTCCTCGACGGTGACATGGTTCAGGCCATCGCTGCGCAGTACCACCCCGCACCGGAGAATCCGCCCGTCGGCCGCCCGGTACCCGCCCAGATCCCGGGCATTCAGCGCACCCCGCAAACCGAGACTGCGTCCGACCAGCGGCGTTCCGTCCGGCTCCGGTGACGCATTCCGCACGCCCCGGAATCCCCCGGCCCCGGTATGCTGATCGACCACGCGAGCGCCTCCATTGCATATTCGGACTGTCACATGGCACAGCGGTGCCCGATATTGCATGAACCTGCCCAACGGGGCGGAGGGATGTGCAAGAGTGTCATGCGTAACAACGACAGTGTAGGTCTCCCACCCGCCCCACCGAGCCACACCGTCGGTAACCACGTGTAGCGCTCAGCTTCCGGTTTTTCATTTTCAATTCACTATTTGCGCCGCCGGTGCGGTTCCGGTCACAATCAGCGCCTTCATGGCATCGCCATGAACGTTGGTAACAGGTTCGCTGCACTCTCGCCCAATTGGTCCCTCGCACCGCCGTCCCTCGACCAGGATGGGCCCGGGCAGCCTGCTGCCCGCGAACAGCTACACGGGCAGACGAGCGCCGAGCAGCGCCGCCCGCCCCAAGGGGAGGATCACCATGGGTCGAGCGACCCGAAGAGTCGCCGCGTGCGCGGCGGCAGTCCTGCTGGCCAGCGGCTTGCAGACCACCCTGGCCCACGGCGACACCGCGCCGCCCAGGATCGACCTCACCATCCTGGTCGTCGACGACGGCGGCCCGTCCGTCGCGGCCATCACCGCCGAGCTGAAGAGCCAGGGCACGCCCTACAAGGTCATCAGCCTCAATGACCCCAACCGTCCCGTCATCAACTCCGCTTTCCTGAGTGACACGGTGAACGGCCAGCCCCGGGGGAAGTTCCAGGGCATCGTGCTGCCCAACGAAAACCCCTTCCCCAACAGTGCCGCCGAGATGACCGCGATCGCGGGCTACGAAGCCGCATTCAACGTCCGCCAGATCGACGCGTACACGTGGGCCAGTCCGGCGGTCGGCCTGAACTACGCTCAGAATCCCGGATTCGTGGGCACGTTGGACGGATTCCAGGGCGCCACCACGACGGCCGGAACTTCGGGCCCGTTCGGGTACCTCAAGGGCAGCGTCCCGTTCGAGGACAACGACCCGAACGTCAGCGAGAGCTACGGCTACCTCGCCACTCCGCTCGCCGGCCTGCCGGCCGGCGCCTCGTTCGTCCCGCTGGTCGACGCGCCGATACCCAACGCGACCGCGCGCGGTTCACTGGTCGGCGAGTACACCCACGACGGCCGCAAGGAACTGGTCGTCACGTTCGTCTACAACCAGTACCAGCAGCAGTACCGCCTGCTGGCCCGCGGCATGGTCGACTGGATCACCCAGGGCGTCCACCTCGGCTACGACCGCAACTACTTCGCCACCCACGTGGACGACGTCTTCCTGGCCGACGACCGCTGGGACACCGTGCTCAAGTGCACCCCCGGTGACGTCACCTGTCCGCCCGGCACCCCGGACACCGCCACCCCGATCCGGATGACCCAGGCCGACGCCCAGCACCTCAAGCAGTGGCAGACGGCCAACAACTTCACCCTGGACATGGTGTTCAACGGTGGCGGCAGCGAGGACTGGAAGGCCGACCACGAGACCACCGTGGACGCCACGGCGAACCAGATGATCGCCGACCAGAGCAGCTACCGGTGGGTCAACCACACCTACACCCACCCGTACCTGGGCTGCGTCCAGGACGTCTCGGTGGTGCCGTGGCGCTGCTCCAAGGACGCCACGGGCAAGACGGTCTGGGTCGACCAGAACACCATCTCCGGCCAGATCAAGAACAACGCCGACTGGGCCACCGCGAACGGCCTCCAGTTCGACCCCCAGACCCTGGTCACCGGCGAGCACTCCGGGCTGCTGACCGCCCCGCAGGAGACCAGCGACAACCCGAACCTGGCGCCGGCGCTGGCCGCCCACGGCATCAGGTTCACCGCCAGCGACGCCTCCCGCGAGCCCGGCCAGCGGGCCGTCGGCTCGTCCACGCTGACCGTGCCGCGGTACCCGATGAACGTCTTCTACAACGCCGGCACGGCGAAGGAGGAGACCGACGAGTACAACTGGATCTACACCAGCACGGCCAACGGCGGCAGCGGCGTCTGCGAGAACAACGCCAACTCGACCTGCCTGCCGCAGCCGCTGGACGTCAACACCGGCTACCAGTCGTACATCGTGCCGCTGGAGGCGCGGATCGACCTCGGCCACGTGCTGAACAACGACCCCCGGCCGCACTTCGTGCACCAGTCGAACCTGTCCGAGGACCGCATCCTGTACCCGGTGCTGGAGAAGATCCTCGGCACCTACCGCTCGCTGCACGCGGACAACGCCCCGATCGTGAACCTGAGCCAGCGCGAGATCGGCCTGGAGTTCCAGCGCCGCGCGGCCTGGAACACGGCGCTCGCCTCCGGCCGGGTCACCGCCTACCGGGTCGGCAACACCATCACGGTGAACGCTCCGTCCGGCGTTCAGGTCCAGGCCACCATGCCGACCGGAACTGCTCAGAAGCTGGCCATCGGAACGACCGGGTTCGGTTCGCCCTACGCCGGTAGCCTCTCGGGTTGGGTGTCCCCGGGCGCACTGCAGAGCAGCATCACCCTGCAGCTGCCGTCCGCGCCGACCGCCCCGGCCGCCGTCGCGCCGAGCGTCGCGGCCAAGTCCGTCCCGGCCCCGGTGCCGGCGGACAAGAAGGTCGTGCCGCAGGGCGTCGCCACCCCGGTTCCGGTGGGCCCGAGCGACACCACGCGCAAGCCCGCTCCGTCCCTGGTCCCGGGTAGCGGAACCCCGGTGCCCGGCAAGGACCTCACCGCTGGCAACATCGGTCAGGGCGGAAACGGCCACGGCGACAAGGCTGCGACGAAGAACGGCAAGGCCTCTGGGGGGACGGCCGCGCCGGACAGCACCACCGGACGCTCCGGCAACCGGTAACCGGTACCACCCGCTGACGGGGTCGGGCCGGTCGCCCGGCCCGGCCCCACCACGGCTCCCGTTCCGGTCATCCAGGCCGGAACCGACGCAAGAACAGGAGGGGGGACAGGAATGCGCGTCACCCTGCTCACCGAGGGGACGTATCCGCACCAGCACGGCGGCGTGAGCGTCTGGTGCGACCAGCTCGTTCAAGGCATGCCCGACGTCGAGTTCGACGTCATCGCCGTCACCGGAACCGGCCACGAACCACTGGCCTGGGAGCTGCCCGCCAACGTGCGGTCGGTCACCACCGCACCGCTGTGGGGGGCGGCCTCGGAAGGCCGGCCACCCCGCGGCAAGGAGATGCGGCGCTTCCTCAACGCGTACGAGCGCTTCCTGCACTCCATCCTCGATCCGGTCTACACCACCCACTTCGGCACCGAGCTGTACAACTTCGCCGACCTCGCCCGGCACGGGCTGCTCAGCCCGGCGCTGCGCAGCGAGCGCGCGCTGCGCACCCTCCAGCACGTGTGGACCCGCGACTACCTGCCGACCGCCGTCTCCCGGCCCACCATGCACGACGCCCTGAACGCCACCGACCTGCTGGAGCACGCCCTGCGGCCGCTCTCGGTCGAACCGCCCAAGGACGGCGTCGCGCACGCGGCCAGCGGCGGGCTCGCCACCCTGCCGGGGCTGATCGCCGCCCAGCAGTACGGCGTACCGTTTCTGCTCACCGAGCACGGCATCTACCTGCGCGAGCGCTACCTCGGCTACCGCACCGGCCCGTACCGCTGGCCGGTCAAGGCGCTGCTGCTCGGCTTCTACCGGATGCTCGCCGAGGAGAGCTACCGGCAGGCCGCGCTGGTCACCCCCGGCAACCGGTACAACCGGCGCTGGGAGGAGCGCGGCGGCACGCCGTCCTCGCACATCCGCACCGTCTACAACGGGGTGGACCCGGCGGCCTTCCCGCCGGCCGGCCCCGAGCCCGAGACGCCGACCCTCAGCTGGGCCGGCCGGGTCGACCCAATCAAGGACCTGGAGACGCTGATCCGGGCCTTCGCCATCGTCCAGCGCGAGATCCCCGAGGCGCGGCTGCGGCTCTTCGGCGGCACTCCCAAGGGCGGCGAGGCGTACCGGGACCGCTGCATAGCCCTGGCCGCCGAGCTCGGCATAGCCGAGTCGGTGGCCTTCGAAGGCCGCGTCGCCGACATCACCGACGCGTACGCGGCGGGCAACGTGGTCATGCTCTCCAGCATCAGCGAGGGCTTCCCGTTCACCCTGATCGAGGCGATGTCCTGCGGCCGCGCGACCGTCTCCACCGACGTCGGCGGGGTGCGCGAGGCCGTCGGCGACACCGGACTGGTCGTCCCGCCGCGCGAGCCCGAGCCGATGGCGGCCGCCGCGATCGAGCTGCTGCGCGACGCCGAACGGCGCGCCCGGCTCGGCGAGGGCGCCCGGCTGCGGGTGATCGAGCAGTTCACCCTCCGCCAGAACATCGACGGCTTCCGCGGCATCTACACCGAACTCCTGGGCACCGCCCGCTGGATGCCCGGCGGCATGGTCGCCGTCACCGACCAGGTGCCCAGCCCCGACTGGGACCAGCAGCTGGCCACCGCCCGACCCGAGCCGAGCGAGGTGGGCGCGTGAGCGAGCGCAGCATGGGGGTCCCCCCGGCCGAAGGCTGGGGGAGAGCGATCAAGAGGTGCGCGTCCCGCGAAGCGGCCGCCGAGCGCAGCGAGGTGGGCGCGTGAGCGGCCCCCTGCGCCTGGTGCCCGGCGAGGCCGGCCCCGAGCACACCGTGCAGCTGCGCACGCTGCCGCTGAAGCGCCGTCGCCCCGCCCTGCCGGAGCCGGAGCCCGAGGAGTCGCTCTACCTCTCCGCGGACCCGCTGGACGAACTCGCCGAGCGCCTGCGCGACGTCTGCGCCGACGCCGTCCACCCGTACGAGATCGCGGCCTTCCTGGAGTCCGACGGCCTCTCGGACGAGCAGGCCGCCCTGCTGTACGGCCGCCCCGACGCGTTCACCGTCGCCGAGGAGCTGTTCGAGAAGGTCGAGCGCCGCTACCCCGGCCCGAGCTCCGAGTTCGCCAACCCCTGGCGGGCCGACCCCTGGCGCTGCGTGGTGCGCGGCCTGGTCTTCGCCCTGCCCGGGCTCGGCTACCTGCTGGGCGCCAACCTGTTCGCGACCACCCGGATGCGTTTCGGCCTGCCCTCGGGCATGCTCGCGCTGTCCGTCGCCACGCTGGTCAGCTGGGGCTTCAACCAGGCGCTGGCGCACCGCTCCTACCGCTGGCTGGGCCGGCTGCGCCGCCGCGAGGCCGCGGTCTGCCTGGCCGTCGGCGCCCCGGCCGGCGCACTGGTCGCGACTGCCGCCGCGTACGTGGTCGGCGGGCCGCTCGGCGCGCTGTGCTTCGCCGCCGGGCAGTCCTGCTACCTGGGCGCGGCCACCGTGCTGCTGGTGCTCGGGCGGGAGAAGTTCCTGCTGCTGGCGCTGGCCCCGGCCTCGGTCGGCGCCGGCGTGGTGCTGGCGGTGGACGTCCCGCAGCTGGTCCGTACGGTCGTGCTGCTCGCCTCGCTGGTGCTGGCGGTCGGACTGGCCGTCCGGGAGCTGCTGGTCTGCATCCGCGGCGGCGAACGCGAGTCCGTCGAGCTGAAGCTGCCGGTCCGCCAGGAGGTCCCGCACCTGCTGTTCGGCCTGGCCTGCGGTGCGCTCACGCTGATCGCCGGCCTCGGCGGGACCATCCACCAGGCCGTGCAGACCGGCGGCCACCCCGCGCAGGAGACGTCGACCACCCCGACCGGCCCGGCCATGATCGCGCTGACGCTCAGCCTGGGCCTCGCCGAGTGGCTGCTCTTCCGCTACCGGGCGCTGGCGGTGGCCGCGCTGCGCACCAGCCACACCAGCGGCCAGTTCTCCCGCCGCACGGGCGCGATCCTGCTCGGCTGCCTGTTCATCTACCTCACCACCGTGGCCGCGCTGGACGCAGCCGCGACCGTGCTGTGGCCCGGCGCCCCCGCGCTCGGCGTGCCGCAGCTCGGCGCGATGCTGCTCCTCGGCGGCTCGCTCTGGCTGGCGCTGCTGCTGAACGCCTTCGGGTTCAGCTGGAGCACCGCCCTCGTCTGTCTGGCCGCCGCGGTCGCCGAGAGCGCCGGGCTGCTGGCAGGTGCGGACCCGATCGTCCTGCAGCTGATCGGCTGCGGGACGGCCGCCGTCGTCCTCACCGCACTCGCCGGGCCCGCGCTCGGCCGCACCACCCAGCACCGCTGACACATCGAATATCACGCACGCCTCCTTTCGCGTGCACCGTCGTACCCGCTCCACCTGAGACACCCATCGGGCCACGGCGGCCGGCCGCCGCAGAGCGTCGGACCGCCCCGGCAGATCGAGAAAGCGAAATCCGTATGAGCAGCGTCGCGGTTACCGGAGCCGAGGGCTTCATCGGCTCCCACCTCGTCGAGACCCTGGTCGCCGACGGGCACCACGTCCGCGCGATGGTCCAGTACAACTCGTTCTCGTCCTTCGGCTGGCTGGAGACCCTGTCCCAGGAGGTGCTGGACTCGGTCGAGATCATCCTCGGCGACGTCCGGGACCCGGGCTCGGTCAACGGCCTGGTCAAGGGCACCGAGGCGGTCTACCACCTGGCTGCCCTGATCGCGATCCCGTACTCCTACCGCGCCCCCCACTCGTACGTGGACACCAACGTCACCGGCACCCTGAACGTGCTGGAGGCGGTGCGCCACCTGGAGATCCCCCGACTGGTGCACACCTCCACCAGCGAGACCTACGGCACCGCGCAGACCGTACCGATCACCGAGGACCACCCGATCAACACCCAGTCCCCGTACGCCGCCTCCAAGGCCGGCGGGGACCGGCTGGCCGACAGCTACCACGCCAGCTTCGAGACCCCGGTCGTCACCCTGCGCCCGTTCAACACCTTCGGCCCGCGCCAGTCGATGCGCGCCGTCATCCCGACCGTGATCGCCCAGGTCGCGGCCGGCCAGACCGAGATCACGCTCGGCGACCTGCGCCCGACCCGCGACTTCATGTTCGTCAAGGACACCGCCAACGCCTTCCGCACGGTGGGCACCGCGCCCGCCGAGGCGGTGGTCGGCCGGACCTTCAACGCCGGCACCGGCGGCGAGATCTCGGTCGGCGACCTGGTCACCCTGGTCGGCAAGCTGATGGGCGTGGACCTGGTGGTGAAGGAGGACGAGCAGCGCATCCGTCCGACCAACTCCGAGGTCATGCGCCTGGTGGCGGACGCGACCCGGCTGCGCGAGGCCACCGGCTGGGCGCCCGGCTTCAGCCTGGAGCAGGGCCTGGAGCAGACCATCGAGTTCTTCCGCGACCCGGCCAACCTGGCCCGCTACAAGACCGACATCTACAACGTCTGACCCGCCGTAACCGATCTTGCTCGTCCTGGTAACCAAGGTTCGTGTCCTGCACATCCTTTCCGTGGGGGAAACACCATGCACGCAGTGATCCTGGCCGGCGGTAAGGGCGTCCGTCTCCGCCCGTACACCACCGCGCTTCCCAAGCCGCTCGTTCCGATCGGCGACCAGCACGCGATCCTGGAGATCGTGATGCGCCAGCTCGCCGCCGCGGGCTTCCAGAGCGTCACCCTGGCCATCGGCCACCTCGGCCACATCATCCGCGCCTACGTCGGCAACGGCTCCCAGTGGGGCCTGCGGGTCGGCTACGCCGTCGAGGACAGCCCGCTCGGCACCATGGGCCCGCTGCTCACCATGCAGGAGCGCCTGCCCGAGTACTTCCTGGTGATGAACGGCGACATCCTGACCGACCTGGACTTCGCCGGGGTGCTCAAGCACCACGAGGCGTCCGGCGCACCACTGACCATCGCCACCTACGCACGTCAGGTCAAGATCGACTTCGGCGTGCTGACCGCCGCCGAGGGCACCATCACCGGCTTCCAGGAGAAGCCCAGCATCGACTACCGCGTCTCGATGGGCGTGTACGGCGTCTCCCGCTCGGCGCTCGCCAAGTACACCCCCGGCCTGCCGCTGGGCTTCGACGAGCTGGTGCTGGACCTGCTGGCCGCCGGGACCCCGCCCTCCGCGTACGAGTTCGGCGGCTACTGGCTGGACATCGGCCGGCCCGACGACTACGACCGGGCCAACGCCGAGTTCTCCACCATCCGCCCGGCCCTGATGCCCTTCGAGTCGCCCGACGTCACGCCGGGCGTCGCGGAGCTTCCGATCCCGGCCGCCCGCACCGCCCCTGACGACGCGCCCGCCGAGCCCGCCGCCGCAGGCGTCGAGAGTGACGGACGGGCCGCGTGAGAATCCTGCTCCTCGGCGGCGACGGCTTCCTCGGCCGTCACGCCACCGCCGTCCTGCGGTCACTGCCCGGTACCACCGTGCTGACCGCGGGCCGGCGGCCCGACCACGACCTCCGGCTGGACCTGGCCACCGCCCAGGCCGGCCCGCTCGGCGAGGAACTGTCCGCGCTGGCCCCCGACGCGGTGGTCAACTTCGCCGGCGCGGTGGCCGGCAGCGCGGTCAAGCTCGCCGAGGTGAACGCCCGCGGTCCGGCGGTGCTCTGCGAGGCGCTCTCCCTCGGCGCCCCGAAGGCCCGCCTGGTGCACATCGGTTCGGCCGGCGAGTACGGCGTCTGCGCGGAGGGCGAGTCGCTGTCCGAGGACGCCGACGCCCGCCCCGTCGGCGTGTACGGCGCGACCAAGCTGGCCGGCTCCCTCGCGGTGGCCGGCTCGCCGCTGGACGCCGTGGTGCTGCGGGTGTTCAACCCGGTCGGCCCCGGCGCCCCGGCGGGCTCGCTGCCCGGGCGGCTGGCCGCCGAGCTGCGCCGGGTGACGCCCGAGGGCGCCGACGGCGTGATCACGGTCGGCGACCTCTCCGCCTACCGCGACTTCGTCGACGCCCGGGACGTGGCGAAGGCGGTCGGCCTGGCCGTCACCGCCGACCGTCCGCTCCCCCGGGTGCTCAACCTGGCCTCCGGGCACGCCCGGCAGGTCCGGGCGATCGCCGACGGGCTGGTCGCCGCGGCCGGCTTCACCGGCCGGATCGACGAGAGCGGGGCGGGCTCCGAGCGCTCGGCCGCGGTCTCCTGGCAGCAGGCCGACGTGGCGACCGCCGCCCGGGAGCTCGGCTGGCGGCCGGAGACGGACCTCGCCGACACCCTGCGCGACCTGTGGCTCGGCACCGCCGGGCCCACGCCCGACCCGGTGGTCGCATGATCACCGGGCCCGCCCCCGACGGCCGCCTGCTGGTGCCGCTGTACGTCCACCCCGCGGTGGACCCGGCGGCCTGGCAGGCGGTCGCCGCCGCCGACCCCGCCCGGATCGCCGCCGTCGTGCTCAACCTCGCGGACGGACCGGGCGAGGTCCCGGACCACGTCTTCGCCGAGGCGGCCGACGAACTGCGCGCCGCGGGCCTGCCGCTGGTCGGCTACACCGACACCGACTACGGCCGCCGGCCACACGCGGCCGTGGTGGCGGACATCCTGACGTACCGCCAGAGACACGGCATCACCGGCGTCTACCTCGACCAGGTGACCACCCACCCGGGCGCTCTGCCGCACTACCGGCGGCTGGCCACGGCCGCCCGCGCGGCCGGCTGCGGCACGGTGGTGTTCGGCCACGGCGAGCACCCGGACCCGGGCTACGCCGAGGTCGGCCTGGCCGACCTGCTGGTCACCTTCGAGGGCGACTGGGACGCCTACCGCGCCATGACGCTGCCGCTGTGGACCGGCCGGCACGCGGCGTCACGCTTCTGCCACCTGGTCTACGACGTCCCCGTCGAGCACGCCCAGGACGCCGCCGCCCTGATCGCCGCCCGGCGAGCCGGCGTCGGCTGCGCCGTACCGGGAGCCGGGGAGAACCCCTGGCGCACCCTGCCGTACGGCCTGAACGCCGCTGAACTGACCTGACCCGATCCGGAGTCCGACTACCGTGAACCGTCGCAACCGGCTGCTTCCGGCCGCCCTGGCCCTCGCCACCGCCACCGCCCTGCTGGTCAGCTCGTGCAGCAGCTCGGGATCGGAGGACGACCAGGACTCGGCCGACGGCACCCCGAGCAACTCCCCTGCGGCCACCGCGCCGAGCACCCCGGGCACCCCCGACGCGACCGCCACCGCCCCGGGCACCCCGCCCGCCACCCCGGGCACTCCCGACGCGCCCGGCACCACCGGACCGGCCCCGGGTACGCCCGGCGGCAACAC